>CANLGW010000007.1 GCA_947490395.1 Alphaproteobacteria bacterium | reverse complement strand
CTAAAATACTTTCGTGTTTGATTCATGATTCAAATAACTTCATGCACGTTATACACGATGTATAAACCGTTTTTTTTAAAAGTCTACGAAAAATAGTTTTAAAAACCCTTATTATTCAAGACCTGTGTGGCTTGGCGGGAACTGCTGGTAACGCAAACTTACAGCAACAAGAATGAGCCCAACTGACGCAACCGCAACACCGATTAATTGCTGTTTTGTCGGTTTTATACTGAGCATTAAAAACGCAAGACCAATTGAAAAAAGTACCTGCCCCTGAAGGAGTAATGACCCAAGACCTGCAGGCACACCAAGGTTCATCCCTTTAAATAATAATGCAAACGATAAAAAACCTTGGGTAGCACCAATGCCAATAATCACAAACCAAGAGGTTTTCGGTTTTGGAATAAAGAAGATTAAGGGAACTGATGTAATTAAGAAGCGTAAACCGCTAAAGAGAAACTGCGGCATTTCATGAAGACCTATTTTCATAACAACAAAATTAAACCCCCAAAGAATGGTAACAATAACAGCAAGACCGATGTGGTTTAATTTCATGAGAAGATCATATCTAAGTTGTGTTGTACCTCTCCATTAAGCGTACACAGCGGCTTTTTTATTTTCAAGATGTTATGTGTAACGAAGATAATTTAATGTAAATAATATGATATTACATTCAGCATCGTATTTGACGCACCGCTTCTGTTAACACCATCGCTGCCGCCACAGCTACATTTAGTGATCGGCAGTTCGGATTCATGGGAATCTTTAATGCTGTATGGCATTGATTAAAAACCGATTCGGGCACGCCATTGCTTTCGCGGCCAACCATCACAATATCGCCGGGTTTAAAAGTGAAATCATAAAATGATTGCTCGGCTTTTACATCCAATAAAAGAATACGATGTGTCATTGTTGCCGCCCAGAAGGCGTGAATATCGGCATGTCGTGTGACGTTGACAATATCGCGGTAATCCATACCCGAACGTTTTAACCGTTTGTCATCATAGATAAACCCGCACGGTTCAATTACGTCAATTGGTATATCAAGACAAGCCCCAAGGCGCATCAACGTCCCCGTGTTTTGCGGGATTTCAGGTTCAAAAAGCGCAAGGCGAAGCATTTAAAAGTCACATAACTAAATGATTTATCATTATTGCAAAATAGTATAACGTGCACTAAATTGCAAGGATAGGGGCAACCAATAACGGTTTACCTATGAGGGGTTTTTGATGATTGAGGCAACAATTTTACGTGCATATGATATTCGTGGCACATTCGGCACAACGCTTTCACGTGATGTTGCTAAACAAATAGGACTGCAATTTGGTGGTTGGCTTGCCTTTCATGATAAAAATACAATTGCTATTGGGTATGATGGGCGCTTAAGTTCGCCAGAACTTCGTGATGGCCTTATTGAAGGGCTCATTACCAAAGGAATTCAGGTAACGAATGTTGGCCGCGGTCCTACGCCCATGCTTTATTTTGCTGTGCAGCATTTAAAACTGGATGCAGGCATTATGATTACAGGGTCACATAACCCACCGCAAGATAATGGTTTTAAAATTACACTTGCCGATCGTCCATTTTCAGGTGAAGATATTGCTAATCTTAATGCCTCTGAATGGTGTGAAGCTGGTTATGATGAGCCAGGACAATTATCATCGATTTGTGTAATAGCCGCTTATTTACAGTGTTTGATAAAAGAAATTCGCTGGGGTGAAATGCCGCTTCGCATTGGTATTGATTGCGGAAATGGGGCGACAGGTGAGATTGTTGAATTATTGTGCAAAAAAATGCCAAGCCATGTGCATGTACAATTGCTTTTTTCCGATATTGATGGAACGTTTCCAAATCATCATCCAGATCCTGCAGATCCTGACAACTTGCAAGATTTGATTATGCGTGTGAAACGTGAGAAATTGGATTTAGGTCTTGCTTTTGATGGTGATGGCGATAGGCTCGGCGTCGTTGATCGAAAAGGGCGCGCTATTTGGGGGGATCAATTAACCCTATTCATAGCCATGTCAATTTTGAAGGTGAACCCAGGTGCCGCCATTATGGCGGATGTAAAAACGAGTCAGCTTGTTTTTGATTCGATTGAGGCCGCAGGTGGGGTAGCACTTATGTCACCCACTGGACATTCACATTTTAAAAATTTAATGCCTAAAAATGGTGCGCTTTTTGGTGGTGAAATGAGTGGACATTTCTTTTTCAAAGACCGTTATTTTGGTTATGACGACGGTATTTATGCGGCGCTCCGTGTGTTGGAATTGGCCTCACTTGGATATGACATTGGGCAATTTCTTGATTTAATTCCTCATTTTTATACATCACCTGAAATTAAAATCCCATGCCCTGATGAGCAGAAATTCCAGATTGTACGTGCGATTTGCGATAAATTAAAAGCGGATAAGATTGATTTTTGTGATGTTGATGGCATTCGGTTACGTAATAAAGCGGGATGGTGGCTTCTTCGTGCATCAAACACAACACCTATTTTGGTTGCTCGTTTCGAAAGCTTTACTGAAGAGGATTTACCATCCCTAAAAGAGCATCTTCGTACTTTGTTAACAGGGTATGTCGCTGATATTCCTTTTTGATTGTAAGGTGATGTCATTTTTTTATGCATATGTGCGTTGAAAATTCTTGACGCACATCGCGTTTTTAGGTATAAATGTTTTTGTCGCTTCAGACACTGAAATGACCCAGGGCCCTTAGCTCAGTTGGTAGAGCATCTGACTTTTAATCAGGTGGTCGAAGGTTCGAATCCTTCAGGGCCCACCAATTTCCTCAAATTATGTTTTTTTATATTCTGGCTTGTATATAATGGCTTTAGCCTTATATTAGTTGCTGGAGAATATAATGAGCCAATTCAACTTTTTTGATCATACGCATGTGATGGGTATTATTAACGTCACCCCTGATTCATTTTCTGGTGATGGCATTTTAATGTCTACTGCATCTAACATTAAGGTGTGCGCGAAGAATGATTTTATAACCAAAGCAATTGACCAAGCCTATTCTTTTGTTGAGGCTGGATGTCATATGCTCGATATTGGTGCTGAAAGCACACGTCCGGGTGCACGTCCTTTAAGTGCTGCTGAAGAGATAGATCGTATTATCCCCATAATTGATGCCGTGCATCGTCATGTTAAAGTGCCGATTTCTATTGATACGACAAAGGCGTCTGTTGCGCGTGCGGCATTTGCCCATGGGGCAACAATTATTAATGATATTAGCGGTCTGATGAATGATCCTGATATGATTCATATTGCCGTACAACATCAATGTTACACGATCATTATGAACTCTCAAACACATCCGTTCGATCATAGTTTTCCTCAAACACGCGTGATTGAGGAAACAGACTTAGGGGGGCGTTATATTGAAATGGCTTCGTTTTATGATCCAGATCGTTTTTTAAAGTGTGTTTTAACTGATTTGGAAAAACGCGCAGATTGGGCAATTGAAATGGGTTTGCAGCGGGATCGGATTATTTTAGATGTTGGTATTGGGTTTGGCAAAACCATTGATGAAAATTTAACCCTTGTCGCTAATCATTCGCTGTTTAAAACGCTTGATTTCCCATTGCTATTGGGTGTATCGCGCAAATCATTTATTGGATATTCTATGAATGCTCCTGTTAATCAACGTTTGGGTGGTAGCCTTGCCGCTTTAACGGTTGGTATTTTAGGAGGAGCAAATATTGTGCGGGTGCATGATGTGTATGAATCGGTGCAGGCCTGTAAGCTCACGGATATGATCAGAATGCACAAGGCTGGATAGTAATGTTGCGTCTTAAGAAATAAGTCTCATTTAGCGGATAAAAATTAAAAATGGGGTAATTATTTTGTTGGTTCTATTCAATTAGCATATTACAATGTCCGTAAGATACGTATTTAAACAGTCATTTTTACCAACTTTATCATTTATTTATGGTTCATAATCAGGTAATAATACTATATTAAATGTAAATATAAGATTGAAATAAAAGTTTATTTAATTTTTTAAGGATAAATATAACCATGAGTAAAGTAAATGCACAGCCAACCCTTGAGTCAGAATTACGTCCCCGCATCTCGGTTGTTGGTGTTGGTGGCGCTGGGGGTAATGCCGTTAATAATATGATTAGGGCAAAACTTGAAGGTGTTGATTTTATTATTGCAAATACGGATGCGCAGGCTATTGAGCAGTCACTTGTTGACCCGAAGAATCGCTTGCAGCTTGGTTTAAATATTACGCAGGGGCTTGGTGCTGGATCAAAGCCAGATGTTGGTCGTGCGGCAGCTGAAGAGTCACTTGATGATGTGATTGCGCAGCTCCAGGGCAGTAACATGGTATTTATTACAGGTGGTATGGGTGGTGGCACAGGGACAGGTGCAGCGCCTGTTATTGCGCGTGCAGCCCGTGAAAGTGGTATATTAACGGTTGGTGTTGTTACAAAGCCATTTCATTTTGAGGGAACGCATCGCATGCGTTCAGCGGAACGTGGTATTGAAGAATTGCACCAATATGTCGATACGCTTATTATTATTCCAAACCAAAATCTTTTTCGCTTAGCTAATGAACGTACGACGTTTGCTGATGCGTTTAAAATGGCGGATGATGTATTGTATTCAGGTGTTCGCGGTGTGACTGACTTGATGATTATGCCAGGTCTTATCAATCTTGACTTTGCGGATATTCGTGCTGTTATGGCTGAAATGGGTAAAGCAATGATGGGGACAGGTGAAGCTGAAGGTGATCGTCGAGCATTGGATGCAGCTGAAGCGGCTATTTCAAACCCACTTCTTGATGATGTATCCATGAAAGGCGCTAAGGGTGTTTTGATTAACATCACTGGTGGTTATGATATGACGTTGTATGAAGTTGACGAAGCCGCCAATCGTATTCGCGAAGATGTCGAGTCCGAGGCTAATATTATTTTTGGTTCAACGTTTGATGAAAAACTTAATGGTCGGATGCGTGTTTCAGTTGTCGCAACGGGTATTGGTGTTAATACGCCTGTTTCATGGAAGACAACGACTGCTGCAAATCATGAATCAACAAGTACGGCTGCATCCATAAACACGCGCGCCGCACCGACTGCTAATCCAATGACAATGCCTGGTATGTCACATGCTTATTCATCAATTGCATCACAAGCAACGAATTCTTTGCCTACGTATAGTTCAGATGAACATGATCGATTCCATTCAATGGATGAAAAAAATTCTGCTTTGTCAAATGAAAATGAGTTGGTTTCAGATAAAGAATCACTTGAAACGACGCAAAGCAATTTTTCTGTTGCTGCACATACATCTTATGAGGCGTCTGTTCCGACTTATAGTGAAGCGACAAATCCGTTTGTAAAAAATGCGCAAGCAGCGCAACCGCAAGAACCTGAGAAGGCACGTCGTCGTTCGCCATCGTTGTTTGAGCGTTTTACAGGAGTGAGTCGCAATCGTGCGCAAACTGAACCCGTGACTGAACAAGTTGTTAAAAACACGGTTAGTACACAAGATGATGCAAATGATCTTCTTGATATTCCTGCATTTTTAAGACGTGGTAATAATTAAATAATGGCTAAACTGACTGTACTAACTGTTCCTGATACAAGGCTTCGCATTAAGGCGAAGCCTGTTTCCGTTATTGATGATACAATTAAATATATTTTGGATGACATGGTTGAAACAATGCACGCTGAAGATGGTATTGGATTGGCTGCACCACAGGTGGGCATATCGTTACGGCTTGTTGTCATTAGTTTGGATAGTGAAACCATTTATAAAATGGTGAATCCTGAAATTACGTGGCGATCGAATGAAGAGAGTGTCTGTAATGAGGGGTGTCTATCGGTGCCTGAACAAAATGCAGAGGTTAAACGCCCTAAAGCCATTAAAATGACCTATCTTGATGAAAATGGTATAAGTCAAGCTATTGAATCTGATGATCTGTTGGCAACATGTATTCAACATGAAATTGATCACCTTAATGGAAAACTTTATATTGATTACCTTTCGTCGTTGAAGCGGCAGCTGTATATTAATAAGGTTAAACGTCTTAAACGCTACGAAGATATAGCCATTCAATTATAAATTGATTACAGCGTTGATTTGCGGAATTTTTCGGTGCTCATTTATTTTAGTAAATTCGAGCTCCTCAATCCTTGATCGCCTTATACTCAAATTATCCTTGAACGGCTATACTACAAGACGCTAACGTAAATTTGTAACTAAAACATATAGTATAAGACACGTAATTTATCGAAAAGGTTTCTCATGTCCTTTAAATCTGATTTTCTAAATGAATCCCGCGAACGCGGTTTTATTCACCAATGTACGGATCTTGAAGGTCTTGATGCGGTGCTTGCAAATGGTTCTATTACAGCATATACAGGGTTTGATCCAACAGGTCCTAGTCTTCACGTTGGTCATTTAATGCCTATTATGTGGCTTCGACTTTTGCAAAAACATGGGCATAAACCAATTGTACTTATGGGCGGGGCAACGAGCCTTATTGGCGACCCAACGGGAAAAGATATTCAGCGCCCATTGCTAACAATTGAATCAATTGAATCAAATATGAAAAGTTTATCATGTGTGTTTGAGCGGTATATTCATTTTAGTTTATCAGATGCTACCATGGTTAATAATTATGATTGGCTGTCAACATTAGGTTATATTGAATTTTTGCGTGATTATGGAACGCATTTTTCCGTTAACCGTATGCTGACACTTGATAGTGTGCGCACCCGTTTGGAGCGTGAACAGCCGTTGAACCTGCTTGAATTTAATTACATGATTATGCAAGCATATGATTTTCTACACCTTTCGCGTACATCAAATTGTGTGTTGCAAATGGCGGGATCTGATCAATGGGGGAACATTATCAATGGGGTGGAATTGACGCGGCGCGCCCTTAATAAAACGATATATGGTTTGACAGCGCCTTTGTTGACAACATCAAGTGGCACTAAAATGGGTAAAACAGAAGGTGGCGCTGTGTGGTTGAACCGTGATATGCTAAGTCCTTATGATTTTTGGCAATATTGGCGTAATGTCAGCGATGCGGATGTTGGACGTTTCTTGCGTATTTTTACGGAATTGCCAATTGACGAAATCCAAAAATTGGAAGCCTTAAAAGAAGCCGAACTCAACGAAGCTAAAAAGATCCTTGCTGATCAGGCAACAATGCTTGCTCATGAAGCGGAAGAATTACCCGCGATTCATGCAAAAGTAAAAGAATTGTTTGAATTAGGTGCTGCGGGGAAAGCCGATATATCAATACTGCCTGCTGATCTGATAGCCAAGACCGATTTGCCGATGGCGATTGATGATTTATTTGTTCGTTACGAGTTATCAGCAAGTAAGGGGGAGGCAAAACGCCTCATTCAAGGTGGTGCCGTTCGTGTAAACGACCATGTTATAACAGATATTAAAGCGATTGTTTCAAGTGACGATTTTAAGACAAATCAGCGTTTAAAGATTTCATTAGGAAAGAAAAAACACCTTGTTCTTGAACTTTATTGAATAAAATAGATGAATCTATTTTAGCTTAGGTACGCATCAATACGCCTAAGCGATTCCTCTTTCCCAAGGATTTCCATTACGTCAAAAAGGCTTGGTGAAACAGTTCTGTGGGTAATGGCAACGCGTAGGGGTTGTGCTAATATTCCTAATTTTATGGAAAGGCTTTCGGCAACGCTTCGTATAGTTGATTCCAGTACGTCATGTGTAAAATCATAATTGTTGAGTACGTCACGCAATACAGCAATATATTGCTTCGATTCATCGTTACAAAAACTTAAGGACTTTTCATCATAAGTAATTGGAATATCAACGTAAATTAGTGCACCATCAACAAGTTCAACAAGGGTTTTAGCCCGTTCTTTGAGGCCATCCATCCCTATTTGAATAAAGCGTGATTCGACACTTGTTAAGGAACGTCCTATTTTTTCAATAATTAAGGGAGTTACAAGCGTATGCAAATGTTGGGTATCTGAATGACGGATATAGTGTCCATTTAAATTCGTCAACTTTGCCATATCAAGCCGTGCAGGGGCTCTGCCAATGCCTGGTAGGTCAAACCATTCGATGGCTTGTTCTGTTGAAATAATTTCATTATCACCATGCCCCCAACCGAGTTTTAGCAAATAATTACGCATGGCTTCAGGTAGGAAACCCATCGCGCGATATTCTTCAGCGCCCATTGCGCCATGACGTTTGGATAATTTTGCACCATCTGCCCCATGAATAAGGGGGATATGGGCAAATTCAGGAACCTGCCAGCTACATGCTTCATAAATTTGTTTCTGTCTAAAAGCATTTGTTAAATGGTCATCACCTCGAATAATGTGCGAGATATGCATATCATGATCATCCACAATAACAGACAGCATATATGTTGGGGTGCCATCGGCGCGCAAAATGATGAGGTCATCCAGTTGCTTGTTTTGAACATGTACTTCACCCTGAACGAGGTCATGAATTACTGTTTCACCATCGTGCGGGGCTTTAAAGCGAATAACAGGTTTAATACCATCAGGTTTTAGGGCGGGATCACGATCGCGCCAAAACCCATTATACCGTGGCGGCAGCCCATTTGCTTTTGCATGTTCACGCATCTGCTCGACTTCTTCAGGGGAGCAATAGCAATAATAGGCTTTACCATCAGCTACAAGTTGATGCGCAACGGCAGCATGTCGATCAACGCGTTTGGATTGAAAGACAACATCATAGTCAGTTGTAATACCAAGCCAGTTTAGGCTATCAAAAATAGCATCAACGGCTTCAGCTGTTGATCGTTCACGATCCGTATCTTCAATGCGAAGTAAAAAGCGGCCACCCGTATGTTTGGCAAATAACCAATTAAATAATGCTGTTCGTGCGCCACCAATATGAAGGTAACCTGTTGGGCTTGGTGCAAAACGAACGATTGGTTTATCACTTGAGTGAAAGGGCGAGGTCGCTTCTGTCATTATACGTACCTATTTATGTTATGAATTCATCGATTGGAAAAAATCAGCATTGGTTTTGCTATACTTGAGTTTATCGAGCAAGAATTCCATTGATTCAACGGTTCCCATAGGGTTTAGAATACGGCGTAGTACCCACATTTTGGATAGCTCACCCTTGTCGGTGACAAGCAATTCTTCTTTACGTGTGCCTGATTTATTGATATCGATTGCAGGGAAGATTCGTTTGTCAGAAATTTTACGATCCATAACGATTTCAGCATTACCTGTGCCTTTAAATTCTTCAAAGATTACTTCGTCCATACGGGATCCTGTATCAATCAATGCGGTTGCAATAATGGTGAGTGAACCACCTTCTTCGATATTACGAGCCGCCCCTAAAACACGTTTTGGTCGTTGAAGAGCATTGGCATCCACACCACCTGTAAGAACCTTACCTGATGATGGGACAACTGTGTTATACGCACGGGCAAGACGTGTGATGGAATCGAGCAAAATAACAACATCACGTTTTTGTTCAACCAGACGTTTTGCCTTTTCAATAACCATTTCAGTTACCTGTACATGGCGTGATGCGGGTTCATCAAAGGTTGAGCTAATGACTTCACCCTTAACAGAACGTGCCATGTCGGTTACTTCTTCAGGGCGTTCATCAATTAGCAACACAATCAGGTAAATTTCTGGGTGATTTTCAGCAATTGAATGTGCGATGTTTTGCAACATGACCGTTTTACCTGTGCGTGGCGGTGCAACCAATAAGGCGCGTTGGCCGCGGCCAATAGGGGTTACCATATCAATGACACGTTGAGTCACATGCTTACCATTCACACCATGCTTTTGATCGCTTTCAATTTCAAGGCGAAGGCGTTCATCAGGGAAGAGAGGTGTCAGGTTATCAAAATGAATACGGTGGCGGATACTTTCAGGTTCATCAAAATTAATTTTGTTGACTTTGACAAGGGCAAAATAGCGTTCGCCATCTTTTGGTGATCGAATTTGCCCCTCAACGGTATCACCTGTTCGCAGGCTAAAACGTTTAACCTGAGTAGGGGACACATAAATATCATCAGGTCCTGCCAAATAATTTGATTCAGGTGAGCGAAGAAAGCCAAATCCATCTTGTAGAATTTCAATAACACCATCCCCAAAAATAGCAATGTCTTTTTCGGCCAGTTTTTTTAAAATGGCGAACATAAGATCTTGTTTGCGAAGGGAACTTGCGTGTTCAATTTCATGTTCTTCGGCGATGATAAGGAGTTCAGCTGCTGATTTGCGTTTGAGTTCTTGGAGGTGCATTGATATTTTATCCTAGTTAAAAAGGCTTAAACACGACACATATAAGTATGATGATAAGTGCGATTGTTGGGATTTCGTTAAGCAGTCGAAAGAAACGACCTGATTTGAAGGGGATGCGCGAGGCTAACATTCGTCGGCATGCGTTCAAATAGAATTGAAACACAATTAAACCCAAAACACAAGTAAATTTTAAATGCATCCAACCTGCAATGCGATTATGTGGTAAAAGGAAAAGAAGCACGCCAAATAAAACGGAGACGTGCATTGCAGGTGTCATAATGACGCGATACAGTTTTTCCGCCATGATATCGAGTGTTTTTCGGGTGTTTTCATCTGTACATTCAGCATGATAAACAAAAATGCGTGGCAGGTAGAAAAGACCTGCCATCCAGCAGAAAATGCCCAACAAATGAAAAAATTTTATGTAAAAATAATAATCGCTAATAATATCAGTTAGGGTATTCATAATTAATTCTCTAAAGTTAAGTGAAAAAAGGGATGATATGACACTATAACATATGTATGTTCATTGTTATATATTTGAAAAAATATAGACTTTTAATCCAAAATAATATATGATGTGGTAATTATAAATTGCTAGAATCGCGAAAATGAAAATTTATCTTCTTATTATATCTACCTTTCTTTTACATATAACACTGGTAATGGCAAAAGAGTTAAGCATACACTCCGTGCATTCACATGATGATTTAGAGAATTCGTACCGTACAACAGCCGTGGAATTAACAAGAGGAATGGATACTTCATTAAATGTTAAATCTGCGCCAGGTATTAATCAAACTACTACTGATAGAGAAGAAAGCGTACAAGAAATTCACATTATCCAACAAGATAATGAAAATACGCGCAAAAAACAATTTATGTTTTTAGGCTTAGCAAGTGTTGTACGTGCGATTGCTATTTTTCAAATTTCAACGGCTCAATATCACAATAAATTTGGTACAGCCTTAAAAATTGTTGCTGGATTACATATATTGTATGGCATTTATCTGTTGCTAGAGCCTATGTGTAAACTTGGCGTCCAAAAATATGTTGATTATGAATCAGTTGATGCAGCCAAAAAGGCATCAGAAATGAGCAGTGCAAAAAATTATGCCTTAACAGGTTTAGGCGATTTTATTAGCGGTATTGAAGGTGTTTTTTTTGCACTTGCTGCACCAGAGGATCCTTTGGCACCGCTTGCTATCATCTTTGGTTCAGAACGACTTTTGGTAGGAGGCATTTCTTGTGCATATCCAGGGTACTTAATGTTTAAAGATACTTTCCCATTAAGTAAATGTTGTTCAAATAAGAACTTAATATTGAATCAAACAACAGCATTGCAAAGAATAATAAATCTCAAGCAAAAAAAACTAGAAAGAGCACGATTGCAACAATTTTTAAATACAGGAATTGCGCATGCTGTTAGAGGTGGTTCAGTGATTTTCTATTTGGCACATACAATGCAATCTGAACGATATGCCGATATGTTAAGAACTTTTGGAACTTTTGAATTGCTTTATGCGCTTTACGCTTTACATGATCCTTTTGTTAATGGATATCATTATTTAAAAGGAACACATAATAATATATCAATGATTGAAGAAGGAAGTATGAAGTCTTATATACTAAGAGCCGTAGGATTCATTATTTCAGCTCCTGTTAATATTGTGTACACACTTGGTGCTCCTGATGCAAAAACACCATGGATTGTTGGATTTAGTGCATGTAGTGTTTTGTTTGGCATCTATTCAGGTTGGAATCCGTTATGTGATCATTATGGTTTTAAATCGCTGAAATGTAAAAAGGTACAGATAATTCCTGCTAACCAACTGATTGAGTATTGAATGGTTTATCGCTTTTACATGATTTTGTGAAAAAAATAATCATTTGTCATCTCATCAGCACGAGTCTGCGTAGCACACGTGGTGATTCAGTAGCTGTTTTACCGGATAGCTCACGTCAGTAAGTCTGGTTCACCATGACAAAAATGGCTATTTTCATGTTCATTGGTTATAGAACATAATTTAGTGGACGTTCTAAACGGTCTGCTTTCTGTAGTATTCTTGTGTGGAGATTTCATCCATAAAGACACGTTCAGCTTGCTTTTCGTCCTCCAGTTGTTGATTTTTTAAATGTTCGATAGCAATTTCATAGGCTTTTTGTTCTGCAAAAAATTCACGTAAGGTATCTTGCAATTCTGTGTAGCGTTTCTCGTATTCTTTAATACGATTGCTGTTGAGTGTACGTTTATCTAATTGATGTGCACGATAAGCTGTCAATGCCAAACCATGATGGGGTGTGTTACCGCTGGCTGCAAATGTTTCTTCCAGTGTGTGTGTGGTAATAAGGGTTTTTTTCTCTCGATTGAGCGTTTCGATTTTCTCCAAACAATGACTTATTTCAAGACGTAATGAATCACTTTTATTGCGTGATATTTTTTGAAGGAGCTCTAATTTTCGGGATGCTCTTAAATTAGTCATTACATGCCACTTCCCTTGGGTGTCAAATTAATACAACAACGCACATGATTGCCTGTACCTAAATAGGTAATTTCATCAAAACTAAGATGTCGTGCAAGTGCAATGCCGCGCCCACTTTTATCAAGCATCCGTTTATCATCGAGGTTAAGAAATAGATTCCAATCAAAACCATCTCCATCGTCCTTAATATCAAACATAATACAGTCATCCATGACACTTATATGAACGTATACGAATGCATTATTGGCTTGGTTTTTCTTTTGGATACCATGGACAACGCTGTTGATAAACAGTTCACACAAACCAAAGTAAGTATTAACAGGGTTAGGGGTTAATACAGCTAAAACATCTGCCCAATAATTAGCTTCTGGTAATGTATTAAATCGTATTGAAGAAGCATTTTTAGATGGGGCTTCGTTTGTTGTGTCATGTTGCAAAGTCAAGGCAGTCATTGTTCAAGGAAAGAAAAAGGGGTGTCTAGATTTTATTTTACAATGTGAACGTTAATAGTTCTCTAACACCGTGAAAATAAGCTTTCTTTGAAAAAAGATTAAAAAGAAGTTATTCACTTAATTTGTATAATAACCATAAAACCTTGCGTTTTTATTCATAAATCGTTTATATGATAGATATATACATAAATGTAGGGTGTCGTCATGGGATTTAGTTTAACACATTGTGTTATTTTACTCGTTGTTGTGCTAGTCATCTTTGGGGCAGGTCGTGTGCCGCAGGTTATGGGTGATATTGCAAAAGGAATTAAGTCATTTAAAGATGGTCTGAAAGATGATCCAAAATTATAAAATATAATAGTTGACTGCTTATAGAACGCATGATAGAAAATTCTATCAATTTTCAATTTGCAGTCATTCTATGAATAGTTTTATTAAATATTTTGTGCTTTTGTTTGCCTTAACCATTCAATTATTTTCAGCTGAGTTAGCAGATAGCGACGATATTATACGCTGTGTCGCACTTTCCTTTCGGAAATCAACAAATCCAACACTTTCAGCTGCATATCCTGATCAAAGGAGTGCTGTTGAGGATGTGCTTTTAAAAATATGCGCGGATATGCAGACACATACAGGTGAGGATCTACGATTTGATGTTGATCATTTTGGACTTGTTTGTGTGACATGTAATTATGTTTAGTTCAAAATGTCCGCATAACGCTGGTTATTTTCAAGATTTAAATAATTTTTTTAATGATTATTATTCAATGACCGCGCAGTTATTTACGGAAAGCTTGTCTTTTAGAATCCAAGAACACGTGCTGGTTTACAATTTTTTAACAATGTCCGTGCATAACAAGTTTAAAAAAGGTATTAATGATCTTTTAGAAAATTTAAAACGTTATACTGATCAAGCAAGGCTTGTTGAAGTTGAAGAAATAAACATAAAGTATGATGCATTTTTGAGAAACAGTAGCCTTGAAACCAGCCAGGAAATTTGGAAGTGTGGTAATTTTATAGAGAGTGCTCGTGAAGACATTGATGGCATACCGCCGATTGATTTTTCTTGCCTCTTCGATTCATTTAGTAAACGTAAAAAGACGCTTGTCATGCTCACAGATTACTACCTGAAAGTGAATAAGCGCTTAGGTAAGATTAGAGATGCGGCTTGCCCCGATTATCTAAGCACGGTCATTGATGGAAGGGTGCGCGTTCAAACGATTGATTTAAAAAAAATTGGGGTTAATGAAGGTGCAGCAGCAAACATTGTTATGCAAATATTTAATACTTTAGGAGCACATGGTTCTGGAAAAGTTCTTAATGTGGAGGAAGGTTTTTCTGATAAGTTCACAGAGGCACAGCAACTGATTTTTAAGCGTGAAGCGGCTGAGGCATCACATTTCAGTGTAGGTACCTCAGTTGAAGAGGACGCAGATAAACACGAAGTTTCACCAAAACCCACTTCAGTAAAAAAGAAGAAAAAAGACAAGAATAAGAGCATTAAGGCAGGTGAATTAAGTATAACAGTGACTGGTGCAGGTGCAGTAGCATCTGATTCGGATTCAGAAGATGATAGTAACCTAAAAGAAGATAGTGGTTTAAAAGAAGATACGCATCCCGTAGATATGACTCTTGCTATATCTGTTGCCGTAAAGCCTAAAGATGATGATTATGTAATTGTTGAGGCTGCTAATATGGGGGAAGAGGATGATGGTATTGGCGGTGATATTGATATTAAAGGTTTCAGCATCGAAGAAAAAATGGGAGATGAAGAAGAAAAAGAAGAATTATCAGGAATTGCCTTTATACGTGCTAGCGTCGTGCAAACAGATAAGGTTGTATTGAGTGACACGGCTGTGGTATCAGAGGTCGATGTGATGATATCAAAGACTAATACTGCTGATGGTATTGTTGTTGAGTTAGATCGGGGGGATATCTCTACAGTAGCCTCTGTAGATCTGGCTACTTCTGTTGAGGCATCTTTTTCTGCTGTGCCAGTTAACACAGTGGTTGAACTTCCTGCTAGTAGAGTGAATGAAAAGGCTGCTAGCGTTGTTAGGTGCAAAACAACGCCAGATCTTCAACCGTTATCGCATGTCTTTGTTCCTGTGTACACGTCGCTTTATTTGGTCAGATCTTTTAATGGTTCAGGGTTATTTAGCGTCCCACCAATGCCTGTCAATATTGTGGATTACAGCAATATTTTAGCCACACTTTTGTATGCATTGCCTGAAATGCTTTCAGCGGAAATAGATGTTGAATGGGATTTTTTTGTAACAGAAACACGTCTTATTCGCGTGCAAAAAGATAAAGACATGTTAAAGACGTATGCTGGCAGTATAGCTCATCTTTTGGGTGGCGAATCCTTGTTAATCAGCATATCAATTCCTAATCATGTGTTTACTGCACTAAATAGGAAGATTATGGAGGATAAGTTCGTTGATGCTGGTACAATCCTAGCGCATGGTTTGCTTTATAAAGTTAATCAAGGGAAATATCATTACTGGTTTGATGCACAAGCGGATAAAGACCCTGTGTATTCACATCTAAAAAGGATTCAGGATGCGCTTAAGCTTTATTTTAATCAAAATCCATCACATGCGCTGTATGGTAATTTTAAGCAAAGGTGTAGCGTTTTCACAAAAACATCCTATCAATATTGGGAGATGCTTAAAACAAATAATTTTGATTTAAGTTTCGATAGACATCAGAAATTTATAAACTACTACCAAAGACAATCAGTTCATTATGCTCAGCGACATTTGTATTTATTGCAAACGATAGAAAATCTTAAAGCAATAGAATTGGAAATTGGTTTGTAATGATGATGGGGGAGTGTCATATTGTTTGATTCTTCTCTGTTTATGTGTGAATAAGGTTGTTGCTAAATTACACTCAATGGATACGAAGCTACCTATTTTTGTCATGGCGAATCTTGCGAAGCTGGCTTGCCATTATGCGGTAGCGTTCGCAAAATGACCTGAAAAGGGGGGAGCTTATGCATGATGCGGCAACGATCATATGTTGATAGGTGAATCTTGTTTTTATTTTCACCATTCCTTATAAAAATATAGACAAAAACACTAAAGACCCCCTAGAATAAAGAAACAGGGGGTGTTATTCAATTCATGCGTTTATCTATTCATTTTTCACTTATTGTTTTCACATTTATTTATACGCATATTGTATGCGCACATGCATATCGTCCACCAACGGCTGCTATTGTTGTTGATGCACGAAATGGTAATATTATTCATGGTGAAAATATTGATGCGCCCCGTCATCCTGCGTCGCTTGTTAAAAAAATGACGCTATATCTTATATTTGACGCACTCAAAAAAGGAAAAATAAAACTATTGACCCGCTATAGTGTATCACGTCATGCGAATCGTCAAATTCCCTGTAAGTTGGGCGTGCCTATTGGAAAAAGCGTTACTGTGGATGTGATTATTAGAGCACTCGTCACGAAATCAGCAAATGATATGGCAGTTGTTGCCGCTGAAGGACTTTATGGAAGTCTTGATGAATGTATACGGGTGATGAATGTCCGCGCTAAAGAGCTGGGGATGAATCGAACCGTATTTACGAACGCCTCTGGTGTGCCAGATCGCCGTCAGCTAACAACAGCACGCGATATGGTTATTCTTGCACAGTCTTTGTACAATCATTTTCCTGAATATTGGAAATATTTCCAAATTCGATCCTTTACGCATTTAGGGCAAACACACCATAATCATAATCATTTGATGAAACGATTTCCTGCAATGGATGGTCTTAAAACAGGTTTTACAAACGCATCAGGTTTTAATCTTAGTACGTCAGCCGTTCGTTATACTTCTAAAGGAGAGGCCGTACGATTATTTGCTGTTGTCATTGGTGGTACTACGCGTCATACCCGTGATCGGCGTATGAAGGATTTATTAGAAACACATTTTAGAAAGCTAAAAGCACTTCATGTGCGGGAGGTTGCACGTGATGTTACAAACGTTGATGCGTCTCTTACGGCAGGTTTTTCTCCTCAATTGGAAGGAGAAGCCAATTTAAGTGATGCCTTATTTACGGATGTTGATGATGAAGAAATGGCACAAGGCAGTGCTGAATCACCAGTGGAAATGGATAAGAATGTTGTTGCTGTTTCATTGCCAAGTCCTGCGGATGCAGGTCTTAAATCAGTACATTGAGTCTAATTTTGATCAAAACACAGCAAAGCCAGCGGATACGTTAAGTGAGATGTTGGAGAAAACAACAGATGATGTTAGTGCACGTAAAACCACTTTAAAAAGGGCAAAATCACCCAAGAAAGTGTGTGTAAAAAAATTAAAGAAAAGCCGTAAAAGAACTCTTGGAAAATCAAAACGATCAGCTGGAATACAAGAGAGTGCTTAGAAACTTTCCTGTGGGCTATATTTCTTCAAAGCCAAACGTTTCATAGCGTGGGCATAATTTAGCCATTTCAACACGCAATTGTTCAATGCCAACTCGTTTTTCAGAACTTGTAATGCCTAATATCGGAAACGCAGCGCCATGTTTTTGCAATTCTGCTTCTGTTTCTGCGGTGACTTTTTTAAGTGCGGCTTCGCTGATTTTATCCAATTTTGTAAGTACAACTTGATAAGAAACCGCTGTTTCGTCAAGCATCTTCATGATTTCACGATCGTTTGTCTTAATGCCATGGCGGCTATCAATGAGAACATAAACACGTTTTAGGGTAGGGCGCCCGAGGAGGTATTGCCGAACAAGTTTTTGCCATTTAGCGACAAGCGCTTTCGGCGCTTCGGCGTAGCCATAACCAGGCATATCAACTAAGACAAGTTCATCATGCAAACGAAAGAAATTGAGCATTTGCGTTCGACCTGGTGTATTTGATGCACGTGCAAGGGTTTTACGGTTTGTTAAGGCATTGATAAGGGTTGATTTGCCAACATTTGATCGTCCTGCAAAAGCAATCTCTGTCAGATTATAGGCTGGCAGGTTTTCAAGTTTCTCCACACTTTTTAAAAATGTACAGTCTTGGGCAAAAAGCCAGTTTGCCCATTCTGTTGGGGTTTGCCATTTTGTTTGTGTGTGATCGTTCATCTACGTTTTGACGCCTTTTTCTTTTCAATAATAGGTTCTGGTCGGCTGTTAATATAGAGCTGCTGTAAGATTGTTAAGATGTTGCTCCATGCCCAATAGATAACAAGACCTGCTGGGAAAGAAGCAAACATATAGGTAAATAAGATTGGCATAAGCATCATTAATTTAGCTTGCTGTGGGTCAGCTGGCTGCGGCCCGAGGCGCTGTTGAACAACCATCGTAACGCCCATAAGAAGTGGCCATGCACCAATTGCAATGAAACTTGGCGCGTCCCAAGGAAGAAGGCCAAATAAATTAAAAAAGGATGTTGGATCGGGTGACGCCAAATCTTGTATCCAGCCAAAGAATGGGGCTTGACGCATTTCAATTGTAACAAAAAAGACTTTATATAAACAAAAGAATAGAGGTGCCTGAATTAACATTGGCAGACAACCTGACATAGGGTTAGCATTTTCCTTTTTATATAACCCCATAAGTTCCTGGTTCATGCGCATTTTATCATTGCCGTATGTTTGCTTGAGCTTCTCCATTTTAGGTTGAAGTGCTTTCATGCGTGACATGGAGCGGTGTGATTTATTCGCAAGTGGGAAAAGCGCTATTTTAAACAAAATTGTCAACAGTAAAATGGCAAGCCCCATATTACCAAGAAGATTATGAAAGAAATCGAGCGCATAAAACAGCGGTTTCGTAAGGAAGTAAAACCATCCAAAATCAACAGCAAGGTCAAAGCGATCAAAACCATGGCTCTTCTCATAACCATCGAGAATACTTAATACCTTTGCACCTGCATAAAGATGCTGCGTTACCGTTAATGTTTTGCCAGGTTCAATTGTTTGTAATTGACCTGTCGTTTGTGTTTGGTAAATATCGCCAGAATGATTTAAGTAGGATGCGTTAACGGCATCTTTTGGTGATGGAATCAGGGCAACAAGCCAATATTTATCCGTGAAACCAATCCAGCCTCCTGTTGTTTGTTGCTGAATTTGATGCTTCTTTTTCATATCGTCATAGCTTACTTCTGAAAGTGATCGATTTAAAACACCAACACCTCCTTCGTGCAACACAAAAAAACCATTTGTGGCGGGCGTTCCAACACGTGTTATATGATTTAAGGTTTGTAAATACACAACGGATGGGTTCGCATTGGTTACATGATCAGTAATAGTAAATAGATAGTTTTTGTCAACGGTAATGGTACGTTCAAAACGAATCCCTTGCTTATTCACGTAAAAAAGCTTTAGTGCCTTATCTGGTGATAATGTGGTTGCTTCTGTATTACCTTCAATTTGCCAGGGCGTATTTTCATTTGGGCATTCAATAGTTGAATTTGAAGACAACCAATTAAAAGCAGCTGTATATGAGTGAGCTGTTTTATGCGGTGTTAATAACGTGACGTACGGGCTTTTTTCTTCAGGTGTGTCTTTATATTTTATAAGTTCTACATCATCAATGAGCGCACCTTTTAAACGAAGGGATCCCTTTATTGATGGCGTTTGAATTGGAATGCGCACATCTTCTTTTAAAACAGCATCACGTGGCAATAAAACAGCAGGCTGCGTGATAGACGGAGTTGCAGTAGTCGTTGTCGTATTAATCGTTGACGGTTGCACGATCTGTTCAACAGGGCGTGATGGGAAAAAATAATTAAAACCAAAGAAAATGGTCATGCTAAAGGTAATGGCGAGGAGTAGATTTTTTTGATCATTCATGGGAAGGGCACTATTCTATAAGGTTAGCTAATATATTTACGTATGTGTGGTGACTTAAGGTTTTGTCGTGGATGATTTAGATTTTAATTGATTGGCTGCATAATGGGTGTTTGTTGGAATAGGGTCATAACCGAACGTTGGTCCTAATTGTTTGCTGATTTTTTCATAAGGGTGGCAACGTGCAAGGCGCTTTAAAATAAGCCATAAACCACGACTGACACCATGAGTGTCAAGTGCATGAATGGCATAACGTGAACAGGTAGGCTCAAAACGACAACGCGGAGGAAAAAATGGTGATATAAGCCAACGATATAGATAAATAAAACCAATGAGTAAACGCGCCATTCGAACTCCTTTTTTTAATAGATACCTAATGTTAATTTAGCTTTTGTCATTAGAGGCAGGGGTTGATCGTTTGATACAACGCCGAACTGCACTTTTAAAATCTTGATTAAGGGTCTCATAATTACAACTAATTGTTGTTGGAACTGCAATAAAAACAAAATCACCTTTAAATTCGGGAAAATCACTTAAAATATCAGAAAGAAAGAGTCGGGCAAGCTCACGCATGCGCCTCTTAGAACGATTGCGACAAATCGCATTACCCACTTTTTTGCTGGCCGTAAAGCCAACACGAAACTGACTTACACCCGAAAATTCATTTTGTAAACACTGAACCCAAATTGTATCACGACGAACCGTATTACGAACCTTGGCTACCCTTACAAATTCAGAACGTTTTTTAAGGATAACCAAGGTCATAAATCAATAATCTACGCAGATAGACGCTTGCGTCCTTGTGCACGGCGGCTATTAATAATACGACGACCACCAACAGTTGCCATACGTGCACGGAACCCATGACGACGTTTACGAACGAGATTGCTTGGCTGATATGTACGCTTCATTTGTTAAATCCTTCGAAACATAATTTTGTTTGCATCCTAACACGTTTACTGGAAAAACGGAAATGATTTTTTTAAAGGCCATGTGTGGGGGGCTTTCGTATGTGGGAGCGTGTTGCATTATCGGGAGTATTGCTTTTCGTTTGCGAATTCATTCTTGAAAAAAGCAAATGATAGTTTTTTTTTTTTATTTATAAAGTTTTGTATAAAAAATAATTTTGTTTGTATCATTCGTTGTGGTTGTTTTATAGGATATATTTACATTATTTTGTTTTTTAGATAAGATATGCTATATACTTAAGAAGAGAAATAAAATGATTAAAGCTTTGCAATTTATAGTAAATGAAATTCCATGGAAGGTGATTGGTTCAGTTATGGTGTGTACTATTTCAGTTATGAGGGGTATTACTTTTATAATTAGCTGGATTAATAAGCAACGTGATAGCAGTCTACATAAAAAATCGGAAAATGCAAAATTAAATGCATGTCTAAGTGGGCTTCATAAAGATGTTTTTTCAAACCCTGAAAGATACGGAAATGACACACCACCTTTCAGGGTGCAACATTGGGCAGAAAATCTTAAACACATTAATATACCTTCTCAAATTCAACCAGAAAATTGGGATATGGGATTAACAAATGAGCAAAAAAAATCTTTTAAACATATATTTGAATTATTGGAAAAACATAATGAATTTGTAACGCAAGCAAAAAGTGCCAATCCTAATTTCAGAGGGAAGCATCCACGTGATGTATATGATGATTATATGCCTAAATTACGACAAGCGGTTAGTGAATACGAAGAGAAAGAATCATGATACAACGATCAGCGCGGATTTTATTTAAAGATCAATTTGCAGGTACTTTGACTGAAACAAGCACTGGTGGCACCCTCTTTACATATGATCCAGCATGGGTTGAAACCATTGCGTGTTGTTTTCCAATTACACGTCGCGAATATCAGTGGTCTCAAGGATTACATCCTTTCTTTCAGCATTTAGGGGCTGAAGGTTGGCTTCGTGAACAACAAGCACGCATTACGCATACTAGTGAAGAGGACGACTTGGGCTTGCTCTTGCGCTATGGATCTGATTGTATAGGCGCCGTTAGTGTGCAATCATCCCACGAAATCATTTTTCCTACTTTGATTGAGGAAATAACAACTAATCCTGGTCGAACCGTATCTGGGGTTCAGAAAAAACTTCTTGTAATGAAAGATAAGGCAACACGCACCTTTGTTCTTGCGCAGGCATTAGGGGCTGCGCCATATATTGCTAAATTTAATTCGGTAAGTATCCCAACCCTTGTTCGTAATGAGGCGTTAAGTTTGCGTTGGATAATGGCTGTCCTTGGAAAGGACGAAGTGAATGAATTTACGTTATCTGCCATACCAGCGCTTAATGAAACAGCTCTAATTGTGACACGTTTTGATCGAACGCAGTATGGTGATAAATTACGTCTTGAAGATTGTGCCCAAATATTAGGTAAATCCAAAGGTATCGATTACAATGGAAAATATGAAGCTTCTTACGAAGATATAGCCGAAATTATTTCAAAGCATTCTGCGCGCCCAGCAATTGATCTATCACGATTTTTCAGACGCCTCATCGCTTTTGCTTTGATTGGCAATTGTGATGCACATTTAAAGAATTTTTCATTACTCGAAACACCAACGGGTTTACGTCTGTCCCCTGCTTATGATGTGCTTAATACGGCAATTTATCCTGGATATAATCAAGACCTTGCACTTTTGATGTGTGGCAAGAAAGTAGCTTTTGACGAAATAAACCAGGGTTTATTGATTAAATTTGGTCAAGAAATTGGATTATCAATAAAAATTATCGATCAAATTTTTATTGATATTAAACGATACGTTCAAAAAGCTGCTCCAATTATTAAACCACCAGTGGCAGAAGAACCTGATGGATTTGTAACACGTTTTGAAGAAATTGTGAGGAATGCATGTTTCAGAATACTACTATGATGTCACTGCACTGGAAAGCGATCGTTGATGAAGCTTTACGACGACGTAAAGCGGAGAAAATGACACAACGTGAACATGCCGCATTAGCTAATGTCAGTGTACCAACAATGGCTGCGTTTGAGCGAGGCAATACAGCTCTTTCTCTTTCTAAAGTATTTGATATTTTACGTATCGTCGGTATGGTTTATGAACCATCTGAAGGGAGTTTACAAGACCTTTTTGTAAATACAGCATTTGCTCAATGGCAAGAATTATGTACGTTAGAGCCTAAAAATTCTTCAAGATGTTTTCCATATGGATGGTGTCGCTTTGATTATTATCTAGAAGGTGAACTGAAATTTATAGAAACAGAAGTGCTAATAACAATACTTGAAACAAAGATGAAACATTATTCAGGGTTGCCTCCATTTTATTCGTCGAAAAATACAAATCATAGAATTATTACGGATGATATCATTGAATGTACATTAAATAATTTTGCTGATTTCTGGAGGGCTGACGTTAATGGTCGTATGGTTTTAATTCGTGGATACCAAGAAGATCTCGAAGAAACATTTCCACCGCAATCTATATTTGATATTACGATTCCTATTTGGCGAATGGCTGAAGCATTACTGCATGCTGAGCAACTGGCTTCTTTTTTAAAAAAGAAAGAAGATTCAGCGCTTACAATCCATTTTAGAGCTCTATATACAGGGTTAAACGGAAGAGTTTTGCGCCCCTGGTCTATGCCTGATAATACAAGTGGCTTTCAACTTTCAGGTCGAAATGCATTGTCAAATGAAGGCTGTGTAAAGGCAGAGCTTTCAGCAAATGACGTATCTGAACGGCTTGTTGAGTATCTTCACCCTTTGGTATCAACACTTTATCAAATATTTGGGATAACAGATTTTCCAAGAGGGCTGGTGGAAAGTGTGGTGAAACGTCTTTTTGATTATCGTTCGCGTTAACTTTATAATGCTTGTGCGCAACCATAGGAGCGACGAATTCTATAACTTATAAAGTTATACTGATCCTTTAAAGCCACTTTTTGATGGTTTGCAAATCAACTTTTGCCCTCTATAATAACACATAGAAATTAATTTTAGGAAAATTTACATATTATGCAAATATCTTTTGAGGTACGTACCGCATCAACTGTCGAAGAAAAGGGCATTCTGGTCTTAGGGGCATTTGATGGAGCTGCATTATTTGCGCGCACGAGTGACATTAATAGTAAAACGCAAGGTCAGATTGAACGTGCCATTGTAGCCAGCACGTTTAAAGGGAAAAAAGACGAAGTTCTTTCAATTTCTGCGCCTCATGGGCTTGATTATGCGCAGATTATTCTTGTTGGTGTTGGTAAGACCTCGGAAGCGACTTTAATTGGTATGGAGGAGCTTGGCGCAAAAGTTTTCGCTGCCGTTTCCCGGAGCACACATGACACGCTCACACTTGATTTGCCAGAGCTTCCTCTTGCAGACGAAGGATTAGCACGTTTTATAAGTGGTATTGAACTTCGGGCATGGGCGTTTAATAAATACAAAACAAAGGATGCTGATAAGCCAAAAGGTCCCTCAATAGTGCGTGTTCTTGTCGATTCTAAAGATGTAATCGAAACGGCTTTTAAACGTTTGCATGCGGTAAATGAAGGTAACTTTTTAACACGTCTTGTTGTAAGTGAACCACCAAATGTTTTGTACCCTGAATCAATGGCCGCAATTGCACATGAATTAACACCGCTTGGATTGACGGTTGAAGTACTTAATGAATCAAAAATGAAAGAACTTGGCATGAATGCGTTGCTTGGCGTTGGTCAAGGCAGTATTCGTGAATCCCAATTGATTATCATTCAATGGAATGGCGGTAAAAAGGGTGATGCACCGTTGGCAGTGGTTGGCAAAGGGGTAACCTTTGATTCAGGTGGGATTTCAATCAAACCATCCACCAATATGGAAGATATGAAATACGATATGGGTGGATCAGGCGTTGTTATTGGTCTGATGAAAGCGTTGGCTTTACGCGGCGCAAAGGCAAATGTTGTTGGTGTTATGGGAATGGTTGAAAACATGCCATCAGGTTCAGCGCAGCGACCAGCCGATATTGTGACAGCAATGTCAGGTCAAACAATTGAGGTTATCAACACAGATGCTGAAGGGCGTTTGGTTTTAGCGGATGCGCTTTGGTATACACAAGATCGCTTTAAACCAACGGCGATTGTTGATTTAGCTACATTAACGGGTGCTATTACGATTGCAATTGGCTATGAATATGCGGGCTTATTCTCAAATAATGATATCTTATCCCAGAATCTGATAGAGGCAGGTGCAGTTGTTGGGGAGCTCTTATGGCGATTCCCCCTTGGCAAGGCATATGATCGCGATATTGATTCAGATGTTGCTGATATGAAAAACGTTGGTTCAGGGCGTGGTGCAGGCAGCATTATAGCGGCACAATTTTTACAACGCTTTGTGAATAACGTACCATGGGCGCATCTTGATATTGCAGGAATGGCATGGGATAAAAAGGATAAGCCGTTAACAGGGAAGGGCGCAACAGGATATGGCGTTCGACTCCTTGATGCATTTATCGAACAGCATTACGAAAAATAAGCGGGAGACATGTGCCTGCTTATTTAAGTGGGCACATTGTATTACCTTATGATATGTTACTATGAGATGCTTTTGCGTCCCTTAATAAATGGAATTTTTCAATGGATAGTGAACGATTTAATCAGTTATCAATGATATTAATTGAAAGTTTAGGTCCTGATTTAATTCAAATCGTTTATGAATTAAATGAGGCGACGTTGCACGTCTATCCAGCGTCAATTGTACGAACGCTCACTATTTTAAGCAACCATCGCACATGTGATTTTAAGCAACTTATTGATATTACTGCCGTTGATTATCCATCACGTCTTCAACGGTTTGAGGTTGTGTATCATTTGTTGAGTTTAGCTGAGAATATACGTCTTCGGGTAAAAGTGGCCGTTCAAGAAGGGGCATCTGTGCCAACGTGTACGCACGTTTATGCTTGTGCAAACTGGTATGAACGTGAAATTTGGGATTTATTTGGCATTACCTTTGCTGAACATAATGATTTGCGTCGTATTTTAACGGATTATAATTTTTCGGGGCATCCACTTCGAAAGGATTTTCCTTTATCGGGTTACACACAGGTTCGTTATTGCGAAAAAGAAAAACGTGTTATCTACGAGCCCGTTCATTTGCAACAAGAGTACCGAACTTTTGATTTTTTAAGTCCATGGGAAGGTATGACGTCAGGCAAAGATATGCGAATAATTAATAGTAAAGATTAAAGGAATTATAATGGCACGGGAGCAAACGTACACACTTAATTTTGGTCCGCAACATCCAGCTGCCCATGGTGTTCTTCGGCTTGTGATGGAGTTAGAAGGTGAAGTTGTGCAACGTGCTGATCCTCATATTGGTTTTTTGCATCGTGGTACAGAAAAGCTTATTGAGAATAAAACATATCTACAGGCCATTCCTTATTTTGACCGCCTTGATTATGTATCACCAATGAATCAGGAACATGCCTTTGTGTTAGGCATTGAAAAATTGCTTAAACAATCAGTCCCTATTCGTGCGCAATATATTCGTGTTTTGTTTTCCGAATTAACGCGCATTGCGAATCATTTGCTTAATATTTCAACATTTGCTTTAGACGTAGGGGCAATGACGCCCTTTTTATGGGCATTTGAAGAAAGGGAAGTATTGATGGGCTTTTATGAGCAGGTTTGTGGAGCACGTCTTCATGCAGCCTATATAAGACCAGGTGGTGTGCATCAAGATTTGCCTGATGGATTACTCGCAGATATTGATGCTTTTATTACACGATTTCCAAATGTTATCGATGATATTGAAACAATGCTAACGGATAATCGTATTTTTAAACAACGTACAGTTGATATTGGTATTATTTCACCAGAGGATGCTTTGAATTGGGGTCTGTCAGGCCCGATGTTGCGCGCCAGTTCCGTTCCGTGGGATTTGCGGAAATCTCAGCCGTATGAAATATATGACCAGCTTGATTTTGAAGTGCCTATTGGTCGAAACGGTGATTGTTATGATCGCTATTTAGTGCGCGTTGAAGAGATGCGGCAAAGTTTGCGTTTAATTCGTCAGTGCCTGACACATATGCCAAAAGGTGCTGTTCTTGCTAATAATGTGAAAATTGTACCCCCTAAACGTGATTTGATGAAGCATTCAATGGAAGCACTTATTCATCATTTTAAATTATACACAGAAGGGTTTCACGTACCTGCTGGCGAGGTCTATACAGCTGTTGAAGCCCCAAAGGGTGAGTTTGGTGTATATCTTGTGGCTGATGGGACAAATAAGCCTTATCGATGTAAAATTCGTACACCTGGTTTTGCCTTTTTACAGATGACTGATTTTTTAGCGAAAGGGCATATGCTTGCTGATGTTGTAGCAATCATTGGGTCAATGGACATTGTTTTTGGCGAGATTGATCGTTAGCGAGAGAGCCGTATTTTTTAGTTATAATACGCCTCCTAAGCTTATTTTATTTTTTAAAAAATTGATAAGGTGCAGAAATGATTATTAATATATACATTAACGTTACGCAATAAAAAAACGATGCTACTAGAATAATAGTAGGCCCCGTAGGTAAAGCTGCATGATAGGATAGCAACAATCCTAGATAGCTTGATGTTATTGATATTAAGACAGAAACGATGAGTGTGTCTTTTAAATTTTGACATAAAAGACGCGCCGTAATGGCTGGGATCATCATAAGACCTAGTGCCATAAGTGTACCAAGGGCTTGACACGCTGACACAAGGTTTACTACGACAAGTGCAATAAAAATAACCGTATAACGATTACTGCCACAGCCAACCGATTGCATAAATAATGGATCAAAACATTGATAAACAAGTGGTCTAAAGATAATGCGTAGTATAATCCCAGATAGTAAGGATAAAAGAGCAATTGTTAGGAGAGCTGGTGTGTTGACACCAAGGACTGACCCAAAAAGTAGATGCATGATATTCATGGCTCCGCCAGCCTTTGAAATCAGCAAAACACCAAGTGCGAGTGCCATCAAATAAAAACCACTAAAGCTGGCATCCTGAGGAAGTTTTGTTTTTTGACTTACACAGACGCTGAACCCAGCAATCATGAGTCCCGCTATAATTCCACCGATCGTAAAACCTGGTAACCATATCCCCCATACAAAAAAGGCTATCGCAATACCTGGCAAAATCCCATGTGACAGGGCTTCCCCCATAAGGCTCATCCGTTTGAGGAGTAATATGACGCCAAGAACGGGACAAATAAATGATAAAAGTATGCATGCTGCAAGTGCGCGTTGCATAAAAACATAATCAGCAATTGGGCTGATAAAAAGAGCCTTTAAAACATCAATCATAATGCATCATAGGCCTTTCGAATGATTTGGGCATCATTTAAAATAATTTTGCTATCCCCTTCAGCAATGACAGAATGATTTAAAATAATGGTTTTTGGAATATACATTTCGGCCAATCTTAATTGATGAATGACGGTGAGAATTGTTTTGCCTTCCTGAAACCATTGTTGGAGTAGGGACAGTAGATCTTCTGTCGTTGGTTGATCGATTGCCGAAAATGGTTCGTCGAGAATCAGAAGATCAGCTTCTTGCAGCCAAAGGCGTGCAAATAGTAGTCGTTGAAATTGCCCACCACTTAATATACCGATAGAACGTTTTTCAAAACCACTAAGACCAACAATGGCAAGTGCATGATGCAGACGATCCCAATCATCCGTCGATAGCTTTTGATATAAGCCTACTTTTGGCCAAAATCCCATAGCAGCTACATCGCATACGCTGAGGGGAAAATGATGGTCAAGATGGTTATGTTGTGGTAAATACGCACGTTTTGCCGTGCGATCAAATGTAATGTGTCCGTGCGATGGTCTGAGTACATTTGCGCATAGTTTAAGTAATGTACTTTTCCCCGCTCCGTTTGGTCCAACAAGGGCGGTAAAAGATCCCTTTGGGAACGTAAGATTAATATCCCGTAGAACGGTGTTATTACCGTATACATGGGAAAGAGAAAGAGACAACATAAAATTTGTATGGTAAGAATAAATGATCTAAATGACACCCCTATTATAACCACAGGATTGACAAGGTGCAAAGCATGAATATAACAAATGGTCAAACAACAGTTTTTAGTCTGAACAGCGATGGTGAAGGCATTGCTTTTGATGACGAAGGAAAGAATATTCATATTCCGTTTGTGCTGCCTGGTGAGAAAGTTAAATTTGAATGTCATACATTTAAAAAGAAAAAGAAATATTGGGCGGTGGAGCATTTAACAGCAAATAATGACCGTGTTGAACCTGTGTGTAAACATTTCATGCAGTGCGGTGGGTGTATGTTACAACATATGAGTCCATCAATGTACCGTGAATTCAAACAGGCACAAATCACAAATGCCCTTAATAAACATGGGCTGGATCCATATGTGGTTGATGGAATTACGGTTCTACCTTTTGGTAAACGACGCCGTGCGAATTTGGATGCCATACGAAAGGAGAATGATATTTTTCTTGGGTTTCATCGGTTTCGATCCCATCAAATTATAAATGTATTTGAATGTCATACAATGGATCCTGCATTAACGCGCCTGTTAGCGCCTCTACGCGAAGCCTTATTGGTGGTGCTTGAGCCCTTTCAAAAAGCAAAACTCTTTTTCACCCTCAGTCATGTAGGGGTTGATGTCAGTTTAGAAGTGCAAGGGATTGCAACCTTGGATGAAGAAAAGCGAGGGATTTTAAAATTGTTTGCGGAATCGATGGATGTGGCCAGGTTTACGTTTCGTTATCGTAAAACGCATGATGTTATTTATCAGCGTGCAAATCCTGTTGTGCAATTTAGTGGAATTGATGTTGCTGTTGATGCGTATAGTTTTTTGCAGGCAACGATCGAGGCTGATCAACATTTAGCTGACTATGTGCTGGCCGAATTGCTGCCTGATGCAGCGCATATTGCTGATTTGTTTTGTGGGCGTGGCACGTTAAGCCTCCCCCTTGCAACGCGGGCGCCTGTTTTTGGGTATGAGTTTGATCGCGCCGCCCTGGGGGCTTTGCAAACAGCATCTGCGAATGCAGAGCATTCAATTCATTTACATCTTCGTGACTTGTTTGCAAATCCATTGACGAGAGACGAACTTTCGCGTTTTGATGTGCTAGTCATTGACCCGCCGCGCGCGGGGGCGGAGGCGCAAAGTAACCTTATGGCAACCACAAATGCAAAACAAATTATGTATGTATCATGTAATCCTGAAACGTTTGCACGGGATGCGCGTATTTTAACGGACGGAAATTTTAAGATTAAAAAGGTTCATGGTATTGATCAATTTGCCTGGTCGCCCCATATTGAAGTCGTTGGCGTTTTTGAACAGAAGTAAGGTATTTTTAGTTAATTACTCGCGCTTAATATCTTTCGGGTGAGATGAGATTGAGTGTTGGGAAATATGTCTTATACATTTTATCGCGTGTGATTAGTGAAAGATTGGAAATAGCTGCATGGGCGCCAATATAAAAAACTGGCAGGGTTGATTTTCTTTCGCCCTGATTCTTTCTATAATTTAGAAAGGCTTTACCTGCTAAAAAACCTGCTTCAAATGGTAAAGGCAATCGTTTGAATAATATAAGAGCTTCATCCAAGTCCTCAATGTTTTGAAAATCGATGGAAAGCTCAGCATATATAATGGGATTAATTGCGAGCTCGACATAATCACTGTAGTATTCAAGTGTATTTATAGACCATTGTGCCCAATTAGGATCGTTCGTTAGAATGTCTAGAATAACATTACTATCAATAAGTGCATAATTTGACATATATTTATCTATTATATGAATTGATTGCGCAATAATTATTTATTGTATTAACTACGCGTCAACTGCATAATTTCATCCGTAGATAACGTCACTGCATAACGCCCGCGCATTTGATTCAGCATTTTTTTAGCCATAGTCGAACCACTTGCAACTTTACGTAAAATAATATTGCCACCATCTTCGATAAATTCAACTTCTGTATGGGGAAGAAATCCAAATTTATCACGAATGGATTGAGGAATAGTTACTTGACCTTTTGTTGTGATATGCATAATATATTCCCAGTAGTAATACTTCTATTAGTAGTAATATTACTTTCAGAAGGTGATGTCAATACCTGATACATGTTTGTTAATGAAAAAACCCCAGCATACGCCAGGGTTTTTCAAATAAACTCTTCCGATTATTATAGCACGTATTTACTGTGCAAGCGCCTTTACGCGTTTTGCCAAACGTGATACTTTACGAGCCGCTGTATTTTTATGAACAACGCCTTTATTAACGCCGCGCATGAGTTGGCTTTCAGCTGAAACAAGAGCCGCCTTAACGTCAGCAGCACTTTGTGTTTGTGGTGCATCAAGCATACGTTCAATTTTACGAACTTCTGTACGAATGCGTGAAACGCGGTTTTTATTAACGAGGGTCTGACGTGCTGTTTTGCGAATACACTTTTCTGCAGACTTATGAGATGCCATGAAAAATCCTTTTCAATGCGTTGATGATAAACTTTGATTGAATAATGCCATGTTATATAAGTAAAGTCAAGTTTTGGATGATCGTAAAAACGATGTCTTTATGATTTTTAATATGAAACCTTTGTAATTTTTGCCTTATCCCGTTTGGTAAGGTTATAGGTGAGGATTAAAATACCAACGGATAAGGAGGCAATACATCCACTTGCAAGATACATTACTGAAATGGAAAAACGATCAGCGATTATGCCACCGAAGATCCCCGCAAGCATAATGGATCCTGCGCTAAATAGATAAAATAGACCAAAAGCTGTTCCACGAAGGTCTGCTGGTACATAGTCCGCGATGAGTGCTAAGAACATACTTTGTGTGATGCCAACTTGAACACCCCAAACGGCTACACCAATAAGGGCAACAGTGAGGTTAGGTGCAAACGCAAGAAGGACATCAGATATCACAAGGCAAAGGCAGCCGAAAGCTAAAATATAATGGCGTGGCATATGGTCAGAAAAACGACCAATTGGGTATCCTGTAAGAGAATTGGCCGCGTTATAAATAAGGACAACCATTGGAACCCATTGCTCTGGTAAAGCAAAATTTTTGTGGGCATGTAAACTTAAAAGTGATTCACTTACACGGGCAAGCATGAAGACAGTGACAACGATCATCAAAAGCCAAAATGGTTTACCAAGACGCAGCATATCACTCATATGTAAAGGATGGCGTTTTGGTTTTGTTTGATTTTCCATTTCTTCTGGTTTTAATTTTGAATCTCTTACAAAGACTCCTAAAATGATAAAAGCAAGAACAGAGGGTATGCACGCCATCCAAAAAATTTGTTGATAGTTATTCGCTGTCCAGTACATGGCAAGAATACCAAGTCCTGCGCCAATAAAGGATCCCGCATTTGAAAGCGCTGTGCGTAGACCAAAACATTCCCCTTTGATGTCATCAGGTGAAAGGTCGGCAACTAAGGCATCGCGTGGTGTTGCTTGTGTACCATTACCAATGCGTTCTAAAACGCGTGAAAGAAAGATAATCGTATAGGCCATACCTACAGCAAAGAATGTTACCGAAAAGGCTAAAATAGGTCGTGAAAACATCCCCATGCCAAATCCAATCATCATAATGAGTTTGCGGCGTCTGAAATAGTCACTGATGAGCCCTGAAAAAACTTTCATTATATAGGCGATACCATCCACGATATGCTCAAGTGTTGAAATCCACTGAATGCCAACGCCCTGTCCATAGAGATAGATACCTGATAGTGAAAAAACAAGCGCAGATGATATGTTAAGTAGGCAGCTTGCAAAACCAATGGCCCAAATTGATAAGGGGATAGGTGTTTTTAACTTTTTTGTTTGCATTTTTTTGTTAACCATTTCTAAAAAATTAATCTTTACACGGTATACTTGGCAGCAATCGTGAAGGTGTATTGTTTTAATTTACTAATGGAGAAAAATTATGTTTAGGAATAAGACGGTTTTAATAACAGGATCCACAAGTGGCATAGGCCGCGCTATTGCCGAAGGATTCGCTGCTCAGAACGCTAACATCATTCTAAACGGGATTGAATTGATAGAGGAAGTAAACATGATTTTGGATGAAATGTCAAGAAAAACGCGTGGTACGGTTGTTTATGAATGCGCTAATATGGCAGACTCTGATGCAATCGAGATCATGATGAAACGTTCGATTGAACGCTTTGGTTCTGTTGATGTTTTGGTGAATAATGCGTGTATTCAGCATGTAAGCCCCATTGAATCTTTTCCTGTTGAAAAATGGGATATTATTCTATCACTTGGTTTATCGTCTGCTTTTCATACCATTCGACATGCGTTGCCGGCTATGCGGCAAAAAGGGTGGGGGCGTATTATTAACATTGCCTCTGCTCATGGGCTTGTGGCGTCTGTGCAGAAATCGGCATATGTGGCGGCAAAGCATGGTGTCATTGGTTTAACAAAAGTGGTTGCGCTTGAAACGGCAACGGACAATATTACCTGTAATGCTATTTGTCCTGGGTGGGTGTTGACGCCACTTGTTCAAAAGCAAATTGATGAAAAAGCCGAAAAAATGGGTATTAGCCTCTCCGAAGCACAGTATGATCTTTTGCAAGAAAAGCAACCATCTATGGCATTTGTGAAACCTGAAGATTTAGCGGCTTTTGCTTTATTTTTAAGCGGAGATGCTGCATCACAAATTACAGGTAGCGCTATGACAATGGACGGCGGTTGGGTGAGTCGATAAAAATTATAATGATTCAAGTTATGTAAAGGTTATAATATGAATTAATGTTTGTGCAATAAAGGATATGATTAAACTATTTTATGCGAAAAATAAGGTGTAGTATCACTCTAAGTAAGCTCATTAACATAATTTCAAGATGATTGATCTCGATTTATTTTAAATAAATGAAGTCGTTATGTACGCTTAGAGCCAATAAAATTAACAGAAGGTATCGTGTAAAATGAATCAAACTAAACAAAGCATAGTTATTCGTATGAGCTTACTGTTTGTATTCGCTTTAAATACATCTGTTTGTGCATCGGATGAACGAGAAGGGGGGCTGCCTCGCGTGGGTGCTTCTGCTTCATCAACAGCCTTTATGTTTCCGTTGTTTACAGAAGATTCTCTTGATATTGTTCATCCCTGTACGGATTATGGTTTTAAGCGGGCTTTTCATGATCAACATGTTGCGTGCGGTTTTCTTAACACCATTCTTAATCTTTCGGGTGAGCAAGAAATTATGCATGTGCGTTTTCTTGATAAAGAGCTGCCAAGTCAGGAATTGTTAGGCCGTGATTTTATTGTCGACATTTTATGTGAAACGGGCGCAGGTCGACGCTTTCTAATAGAGATGCAAAATGATTTTCGTGCTGATTATGCGACCAAAGCCTTTACAGAGTTTTGTCGTTTGATTGCCCATTGGGATGCTGAAGTCATTCATCAAGAAGTAACGGAAGCGTCAAGAAAGCGTGCACGAGCAAGCACGACGTATGATGGGGTCAAAGAATTTTGGCGTGATATTAAGACGGCGATCGTCCTTGTTATCACCAATAAATGTTTTCCGGTTGATCAGCAAAAAGCATTGTTTTCAACGTATATGGTTATGGAACCTGAGATTATTAACACCTATCGTATGTTGCATGAAAATGGATCGGGGCGACCGTTAGGTGATTTAGATGCCCGTGTTGTGCTTGTTATGCTTAGTAATTTTAAAAAGACTGAGAGTGAATTAACGTCTTCTCTTGATCAATGGCTTTATGCGTTTAAGGATGACACCTTAACTACAGGTGTTACCCGTATTCCAATCTACAAACATATTGAAAATATCCATCAGGCTGGTGTGGATAGCAGTATGGGTATCGCCTCATTTTATAATATTTTAAGTAGAAAGGTTGTCCATATGGCAGGAGAGCTTGAGAGTTTTGAGAAGAAAATCGCGGAAGTGAATGGGATCCTTGAAGAGATGGAGGAGAAAAAGAAGTTAGAAGGGCGAGTGGAAGGGCGAGTGGAAGGTCGTGCTGAGAGAAACCGTGAAATTGTATTAAAATGGATTAGAAAGGGTAAAGCTGATGTTGATATTATAGAAGATTTAGAAATCACAGCAGAGGAACTTCAAGCCATTAAGGCGTCTATGGAATCTTAACGTGAATAAATATATTTTTTTGCTTTTTAGGTGATTTTCTTGTTTCCTGAATTCTTTCTAAAAATTTAAGTCATGTAAAACTCGCGCTCACTTATACGGATTTGTTAAGTAGTAAGTATAGCTGAGAATTGCCATTAGACCTACTGCGTAAGTGGAATTAGAGCTAAACTTTTACGGAAAACGCTTCAAATTTTAAGCAAGATATACTAAAAAAGGGTATTCACCGACTAAAATGGATACCCTATGTCTCTAAAATACACGAAAATCAAAAAAAGACCAGT
>CANLGW010000006.1 GCA_947490395.1 Alphaproteobacteria bacterium | reverse complement strand
GACATCCGTAAAATAACCCTTTTTCTTATTTTCTTTTCGACCTTGATCCTTCATAAAACCATAAAAATGATTCATCGAAAATCATGGGGGGAGGATTTATCCAGCTTTTAACCGAACTGACAAAATTTATTCAGCGGGAACTGCTGTTGGTCATACTGAATCCTTGACAAAACATAAAATGCATGCTACTAATTTCTAACTTCTATTTGAAAATGCAATTACTTTAAGGCTATCATCAATGACAAAGCGAGTCACAGCAAAACATAAAATCGACCGTCGTTTAGGCGTAAACCTTTGGGGTCGTGCGAAGAGTCCATTTATTGCCCGCGCCTATGGGCCAGGTCAGCATGGTCAGCAACGCTCAAAGCCATCAGACTACGGTGTGCAGCTTCGTGCTAAGCAAAAATTAAAAGGTTACTATGGTAACATCAGTGAACGTCAGTTCCGCCGCGTATATGATGAGGCCGTTCGCCGTAAAGGTGACACATCAGAAAATATGATTGGTTTGCTCGAGCGTCGTTTGGATGCTGTTGTTTATCGTATGAAATTTGTTGCGACGGTTTTTGCGTCACGTCAAATCGTAAACCATGGACATATTGCTGTTAATGGCAAACGTGTGAACATTCCGTCGTACCTCGTTAAAGAAGGTGATGAGATTTCAATCATTACATCTATGAAAGATAATGCGGTTGTTATTGGGGCGACTCAATTGACAGAACGTGATGTTCCTGAATATATGGAAGTTGATCACAAGGCGATGAAGGGCAAGTTTGTTCGTACGCCAAAATTAAGTGATGTTCCATTCCCTGTTCAAATGGAGCCACATTTGGTCGTTGAATTTTATTCACGTTAATACTTAATTAAAATCGTGTAATTCCCCGCTCTCATAGTTATGGTGCGGGGTTTTTTTATGAAAGAAGGATATAGCATGATCAATCCACAACATCACGTGCATAGTGAACATTGTAATCACACCCATAACGATTCGCATGATGACGATGATTCGATCATTATTCATGGTGAGGAAGGGTTTGTTGGAATGCGTAAAGCTGGGCAGATGGCATCGCAGCTCCTTGATTATGTGACGCCTTTTATTAAGGCAGGGATCACAACAGATGCGATTAATACGTTGTGTCATGATTGGGTTATTGAACGTAATGCTATTCCAGCACCACTTAATTATCGTGGGTTTCCTAAGTCAATTTGCACCTCTGTGAATCATGTTGTGTGCCATGGAATTCCATCGGATAAAAAATTAGTCACAGGAGATATCATTAATGTGGATGTGACGGTTATTGTTGACGGTTGGTATGGTGATACGAGCCGTATGTTTTGCATTGGTAAAGTTCCTTTGCGTGCGGAGAAATTGGTTAATGTGACCTATGAGTGTTTGATGCGTGCCATTGGGATTGTGAAACCTGGAGTGACCCTTGGTGATATTGGGCATGTCATTCAGACGCTTGCTGAGAAAAGTGGTTTTTCGGTTGTGCGGGATTTTTGTGGTCATGGGATTGGCCGTGAATTCCATGTAGCGCCGAGTGTGGTGCATTATGGTAAGCCAGGTGAAGGGATTGCTTTGCGGGAAGGTATGTTTTTTACGATTGAACCTATGATTAATGCGGGTAAATGGCAGATAAAAATCTTGGATGATGATTGGACAGCCGTTACGCGTGATCGTTCATTGTCAGCACAGTTTGAACATACCATTGGTGTGACGGAAACGGGTGTTGAAATTTTTACGGTATCATAAAAGGCTTCTTTATTTATGAAAAACATGCTATTACAACCCATGCGCATCATCAGAAAATAATTCTATGGCACTTTATCGTTCATTCTTTGCGGTTGGTTTTCTGACAATTTTAAGTCGTATTGTTGGTTTCCTTCGGGAAATTTTAATGGCAACAATGCTTGGGGCAGGCGCTATGTCGGATGCCATTAAGATTGCGATTAAATTGCCATCACTTTTTCGGCGTATTTTTGCAGAAGGTGCTTTTAATGCTTCCTTTGTCCCAATATTTGCGGGACTGTTGGCAAAGCCAGATGGGAAGGAAGATGCTATTAGTTTTGCAGAGCAAATCCTAAGTTGGCTAACATTGATGTTGTGCGTTTTAGTGTTTGTTGTTGAGCTTTTTATGCCAACGATTTTTAAAATTCTTGTGCCTGGTTTTGAGGCTGAGCGGCTTGCGCTCACGATTCAATTTACCCGGATTACGTTTCCCTTCATTTTATTTATTTCATTGACGGCATTTTATAGCGGTATTTTGAATTCACTTGATCGGTTTATGAGTGTCGCGTCGTCTCCTATGGTAGGTAATATTTTTATTGTTGTATTTGTGTGGTTTTCACAAGTGCTCAACCAAGACCCTGGGCTTGATTTTTCGATTGCTGTTTTGGGTTGTGGTATTATTCAATTGTTGTGGGTTTTAGTACCTTGTGTGCGTGCTGGGTATGGTATTAAACTTAAGTTTCCTGTGATGTCACCGCGCGTAAAAGATTTTTTTAAGAAAGTTGGACCTGCTGCGTTTGGGGCGGGGGTTGTTCAGATTAATATTCTTATTGATATGATTATTGCTTCTGACTTACCGAAAGGTTATTTATCGTATCTTGATTATGCAGAACGGTTGAATCAGCTCCCTTTAAGTGTGATTGGAACTGCTATTAGTACGGTTTTATTGCCGTTGATGTCCCGTCATGTGGCGGCAGGTAAGGTGAATGATGCACTTTCATCACAGCGTGACTCAATTGAATTTGCAATGCTGCTGACATTACCATCGATGTGTGGTTTAATTGTATGGGCTGTACCCATTGTTGGTATGATTTTTCAACATGGTAAATTTACGCTTGCTGACACATATGCGACATCAGCAGCGCTTGTTGCATTTGCTTCTGGTTTGCCTGCTTATATTTTGATTAAGATTTTTGCGACAACATTTTTTTCAAATCATGATACTAAAACGCCTGTTATTGTTGCTGTGTGCTCGGTTGTTTTAAATTTAGTATTGAATCTACTTCTTATTGGTTCGTTTAAGCATGTTGGTTTGGCGATTGCAACATCCATTGCGGCGTGGGCAAATGCGTTGGTGCTCGCCTATATTTTGAGCAAACGCGGCTTATTTGTCATGTCGAAAGGTCTGGTTCATTTTATGGGGCGTATGGTGTTGACGATTCTACTGGCGCTGCCGATGCTGTATGGCATTAAATTTTGGTTGGATCCTGTTGTGTCGTATAGTGGATTTTGGAAGGCTATTTTTATTATGGTAGCAGCGCTTGTTGGTATTGGTTTATTTGGTGTGTGTGCATGGCTGACGGGTGCGCTTAATATTCAACGTTTTCGTCGTAATATGACACGTCTTGAGCACGAAAATAATGAGTAGCTCTTGAATTTTTATGAATGTGTATTATCTCTAGTGTATGACGTATGGTGACCGTATAAAATGAATAAAATTAATCTCATTGGTTTAAGTAGAGACGAACTTAAAGAGCATCTTGTGTCACGGGATGTGCCCGCCTATCGTGTGCAGCAATTGTGGAATTGGTTGTATCATCATGGTGTGATAACCTTTGACAGAATGGTAAATATTCCTAAACCTGTACGGCAGTTACTTAGTGATTCATTTGTGATTGAGCGCCCAAAAATTGCAACAGCACAGGCATCGACGGATGGAACACAAAAATGGCTTCTGCAATTTAGTGATGGGCAAGAAGCCGAGACCGTTCATATTCCAGAAGTTGATCGTGGGACATTGTGTGTGTCATCCCAAATTGGTTGTACACTAACGTGTAAATTTTGCCACACAGGTACACAAACGTTGGTGCGAAATTTAGAGTCAAGTGAGATTGTTGGGCAAATGATGATAGCACGCGATGTCTTTGGTGAATGGCCATCACCTGTTGGGCAACGCCATGTTTCTAATATCGTGATGATGGGAATGGGGGAGCCTTTGTATAATTTTGAGAATGTGTCAAAAGCATTAACGATTATAATGGATCATCAGGGGATATCGTTGTCTAAGAGACGCATTACCTTGTCGACATCGGGTGTTGTGCCAATGATGGAACGATGCGGCGAAGAATTGGGCGTTAATTTAGCTGTATCTTTGCATGCGGTACGTAATGATGTGCGTGATGTTCTGGTACCTCTTAATAAAAAATACCCTATTGAGCAACTTATTGAGGCGTGTCGGAGCTACCCTGGCGTGAATAATGCGCGGCGTATTACGTTTGAATATGTGATGTTAAAAGGGGTGAATGATTCCGATGCAGATGCGCGTGAACTGCTTCACTTGATTCGTGGTATTCCAGCTAAGATTAATTTAATTCCCTTTAATCCCTGGCCTGGTGTTTCATTTGAATGTTCAGCCCCTGAACGTATTTCCGCGTTTGCGGATATTGTGTATCGTGCTGGGTATGCATCACCTGTTCGAACACCGCGGGGGCGAGATATTTTAGCGGCATGTGGTCAATTGAAATCAGAAAGTCAACGTAAACGTAAAAGCGCTTAGTGTTTTATTGGGTGAAATACTATTAAATGTTATACTTGCATCTTGGGATGATTTTTTGCATAGTGCTTATACTTGTTCCGTTTTGTTAAAAGAAAGATGATCTTTTTGGAAGGTGTTCTTATGTTGTCAGAGACATTAACTGTGGATGAGTCCGCTTTTGTTGAGTCGCTTGGTGCGTTTTTAAAGCATACGCGTCTTCAAAAAGGATTAACGATTGAGAAAGCTTCGCAGGCGACTAAAATTAGATCTCATTTTTTAGCATGCCTTGAAAATGAAGATTTTAGTGCATTGCCTGGCACAGTTTATACGATAGGTTTTATTCGTAATTATTGTGATTTTTTAAATGTGTCTTCTGATCCTATTGTTTCGCTTTATTTAAAACAGAATGCAGCAATTGATGGACAGTCATCATTTAAAATTTATTTGCCTAATAAACCTAAAAAGATATTAACACTGAGAACTATCATATTGTCATTGTTGATAATTGTGAGCGTTTCTGTGATCTGGTATGTGCTTCAGGCATGGCAGTCGGTCAAGGAAAATGATGATGCTATGGTTGGTGCAGCAGTCAGTGCGTCACGAAAAAGTGATGATGTGCTGTCTGAGACAAAACGAGTGGCATTTGAAAAGGTGCCTCAACAAATAGAAAAAGCGCCGATTGAAGCAGCGGCTGTATCCGATGAAGGTCAAAACAGTGAATTCGGCCATCAGATTCAACAAGGGGGGGCGCCTGTTCGTGATGCACGTTTTGAGAAAAACTATGATGTTGAGCCTGCATCGATGAATACGCCAATCGAAACGATCGACAGTCGTTTGGATGCGATTGGTGAAACATGGGTGAAAATCATGAACGAAAAAGGTGTTCGTCTTAAGGTTAAATATCTTAAAAAAGGTGAATCGTTTTCACTTGTGCCGTATCAAAATGCGTATATATCTGTTGGTGATGCGGAAAAGGTCGTGTATGTTCAAAATACAATAAAGATACCTGGTTCGGTCTATTTTGACGTGGCACGTGGATTTGTTGAGAATAAAAGAATAAAGGTGCTTCCTTTATCTGATAACAGCGTGGTTAAAAACGTTGAAAAATAAAGATGAATCAGCACCTGATCGTGCTGGCGAATATGTTTTATTCGCTGTTTTGCTAACTTTTAAAAGAAAAGCCGCTTCACTGCGGATTTAAGAAGACATGTTATCACTTAATCGTATTAGTTATTTTATTGGCGGGCGTTCGCTGCTTGAGAATGTCACCTTTCAGATCGCACAGAATCATCGTATTGGGCTTGTTGGACGTAATGGTTCGGGCAAATCGACGTTATTTAATATTATTCAAGGTAAGCTTACCGTTGATAAGGGTGATGTTGAAATTGCAAAGCATTTTAAAATTTTGGCTATTAAACAAGAAATGCCGTCGGGTAATTTGTCGCCGCTTGCCTATTTGCTAGAGCAAGATCAGGAACGTGTTACTCTGATGAATGAGTTAGATAATTGTCAGGATCCGAATCGTTTGGGCGATATTTACGAACGTCTCATTCAAATTGATGCGTATACGGCTGAATCGCGTGCAGCAATTGTTTTGAAAGGGCTTGGCTTTGATGATGAAGCGCAGCTTCGTCCTCTTCATACATTTTCAGGTGGTTTTCGTATGCGTATTGCACTGGCTGCAGCGTTATTTCAAGAGCCTGATTTATTACTTCTTGATGAGCCCACAAACCATCTTGATTTTGAAACAACACAGTGGCTTCAGACATTTTTGTCTAAGTATCCAAAAAGTTTTCTATTAATTTCTCACGATCGTGAATTTCTAAATGCGACCATTAATTCGGTGCTTCATTTGAAGAGTGGCAAAGTTGCGCGTTATACAGGTGATTTTGATACGTTTTTAACCATTTATGAACAACAGCAAGCGAATATTTCGGCGTATAATACACGTATGGAAGAGCAACGTGCGCATATGCAGGCGTTTGTGAATCGTTTTAAAGCAAAAGCGTCTAAGTCACGCCAGGCACAAAGTCGTATGAAGGCGATTGAGAAGCTGAAGTTCATACCTGTTGATCAAGACGATCCAACTGTTGCCTTTAATTTTCCACCACCTGATATTATTTCGCCGCCTATGTTGGCATTCGAGAAGGTTTCATTGGGGTATGACGATACCATTATTTTAAAAAATTTGAATGCAACATTAAGTCCTGATGAGCGTATTGGGCTTGTTGGAGCGAATGGTAATGGTAAATCGACGTTGGCAAAATTCCTTGCTGGGGAACTTGATGCCTTTAGTGGTGAAGTGAAGCGTCATGGTAAACTTAAAATTGCTTTTTACCGTCAAGATCAATTTGAGCATTTGGAAACAGATCGAACCGCTTTTCATGTGGTTGCAGATGCTATGCCGAAAGCAACACCAACACAAGTACGTAGCCATTTGGGACGTTTCGGTTTTCCAAAAGAAAAAGCTGATCAGCTTGTGAAATTATTATCGGGTGGTGAACGGGCACGTTTGTTGTTCGCATGTCTTACAGCGGAAAAGCCAAATTTGCTTATCTTGGACGAGCCAACAAACCATTTGGATATGGAAATGCGGGAATCATTGATAGCAGCCTTAAATGACTATACAGGCGCGGTGATTTTAATTACCCATGATCGTCATTTGCTTCAACATGTGGCGGATCGATTGTGGATTGTTAAGAATAAGACATTAACGCCATTTGAAGGTGATTTGTCCGATTATACGAAGTCATTGGCAGCGTGAAATAGAGGGTAACATTTAAAGCCTAGCATTTTAATATTTTTTAGTTAAGTGCATAATTAATTATTATTTTAATTTTCTTGATATCTGTATTAAGTATTGCTCTATTTTGTGTCGAATGTGCCACAGTTGTATTCATCAGATTCTGAAAGATTAATAAAGTGTAAATAAATGTTTGCTCTTTTTTTAGGGAAGAAGTATAAAAGTTAAACGATATTTTTTTATTAAAGGATTTTAATGATGACTGAAAGCACACATGTTTCCGAACTTCTTGGGCATGCAAGCCGCATTGTGGCCGCGTATATATCAAGCAATACGGTAGCATTGGAAGAAGTCCCAGCAATTATTGCACGCGTTTATCAATCATTGTCTGAGATTTCACGTAATCCACACAACTATAAATCAAGTGCGCCACTTGCACCTGCAGTTGCTGTTGAAGATTCAGTTCATGAAGATTATATTATTTGCTTGGAAGATGGCAAAAAATTGCAAATGCTGAAACGTCATTTAAGTACTGTTTATGGTATGACGCTTGATCAATATAAAGAACGTTGGAACTTGCCAAATGATTATCCAATGGTATCACCAAGTTATGCGCGTCGTCGCAGTGCCATTGCTAAAAATACTGGTCTTGGTAAAACAGGCCGTAAAGGTCGTTTGAAGGCTGTAAAGGGATCAGAAATGATGGGTGGTCAAGAACAGTTTGCTGTTCTTGCACGTTAGTTTTTTGGTATATATTTTTACGAAGCCCTGAAGATTTCAGGGCTTTTTTTATATGTTTATGGTATAGTGAACTACTCATTTTAAAGGTATATTTTCTGATGTCAAAAAAACTTTATATAAAAACGTATGGCTGCCAGATGAATGTTTATGATTCACAACGAATGGTTGATTTATTGTCACCATTGGGGTACGAAGTCACGGAAACGCCAAATGATGCGGATATGGCGATTTTAAACACGTGTCATATTCGTGAAAAGGCTGAACAGAAAGTTTTTTCTGATCTGGGTCGCCTTCGTGCCGTAAAAGACGAACGTATTCAAAACGGTGCTGATATGATGATTGCCGTTGGTGGATGTGTTGCGCAAGCAGAGGGTGCTGAAATTATTAAACAAGCCCCATATGTAAGTATGGTTTTTGGCCCGCAGGCGTATCATAAATTACCTGAAATGATTGCAAAGACAACCCGTGAATATGATGTTAAAAGTGGCAAACGAACAGGGATTGGGATTGTTAATACCGATTTTCCTACAGAAAGTAAGTTTGATCTTTTGCCGCAGCCAACAACATCGACGGTTTCATCCTTTTTATCTGTGCAAGAAGGTTGTGATAATTTTTGTACGTTCTGTGTAGTGCCTTATACACGTGGTGCTGAATATTCAAGGCCTGTTGTTGATATTTTAAAAGATGCACGTCACTTAGTTAGTCTTGGTACACGCGAAATTACGCTTCTTGGGCAGAATGTGAATGCGTATCACGGTGTTTCTCCTACATCAAATGATGTGGAGTGGGGGCTTGGGCGCTTTATTTATGAATTAGCAGAGATTGATGGGCTCGAACGTATTCGTTACACCACGTCCCATCCGATGGATATGGATGATTTATTGATTAAAGCACATGGTGATGTGGGGAAACTCATGCCATTTTTGCACCTTCCTGTACAATCGGGTAGTAATGCTATTCTTCAATCAATGAATCGTCGTCATACGAGTGATCAATATATTAAAGTTGTTGAACGGTTGCGTATTGCACGCCCTGATCTAGCAATGTCCTCTGATTTTATAGTTGGTTTCCCTGGTGAAACGGTGGCTGATCATAAAGCGACACTTGGTTTGGTGCGTGAAATTGGGTATGCGCAAGCGTATTCATTTAAATATAGTATTCGCCCAGGAACACCTGCAGGAGCTATGGATTTGCAGGTAACGGAAGAGGTTAAGTCTGAACGTTTGGCTGAGTTGCAAACGTTATTGAATGAGCAACAATTACAGTTTAATCAAACGAAAATTGGGTTGGTTCAGCGCGTGTTGGTTGATCGAATAGGAAAACGTGAGGGGCAATTATCGGGTAAAACACCATTTATGCAATCGATATATTTCGATGGAAATCAACGCTTATCTGGTGAAATGGTTGACGTTATGGTAGAAAAAGCATTTGCAAACAGTGTGACAGGTTCAGTTGTCACAGTTGATTAATGATCTGCAAGGAATATATAAATCTTTGTTTTACACAAAAGAATGAACAGCTTTTGAATAATCATCAGTTGTTAAAAAATCATCTTTTTCTGATGGCGGTAGGACAATTGAGAATTGTGGAACCATTTGCATCATTGGTAAGCTATTCTTTTGTGCAAGTGTAGCTAATGCCATTAAAAAATCTTTTGGTAAATCATTGTCCGTGATGATAATTTGAATTGGTCGTTTAGGTAATTGACGTAATTCTTTAATGATTGCTTCTATGTTTTTTGGTGTCCCTAAGATAGGTACCGTATGAATACGGCGTCCTTTTTCTTTGATATGGGGCGATAATATACCAACAGGATTATAAGATAGTGCAGGCGAGTGCATTACTTCACGAATAAACAGCTCTGTTGTATCACCGCTTCCTGCTAGTAAAACAGGAACAATTTGCTCTGCAAGTAGGCGTTTCTTTTGCATTGCATGCCGATCATTCATTGAACGGTAGATGAAACGGGGAAGACACAGCACAATCATATAAACAAGTGTATTTAACAAAGGTATGGAGCGTGGTAATGATTCTTGTTGTGCCAATAAAATCATCAAGGGGAAATAGAGAATGGATGCTAAAACCACAGACAAAGCAAGGGGTATACAGTCTTCCAGTGAAAAATAGCGCCATAAGGCACGATGTGTTTGCATCCATATAAAAACGCTTGCACTTAGCAGCGCAAACACAATCATGTTTTTCAAAATAAAACCAGGTGTGTAGTCTAAAAATTCATTTCCGACGCGTAAGTAAATTGCAATAAATATGGATAAAAAAGCAAGCATTGTATCAAAAATTAAGATCGCTTGCGGTAGAATAACAGTGCGCGGGAAAACCCCTAATAAATTTGTTTTTAAACGGGTGAAATGTGATCCAAAGCCATGAAAAAATGCACCAGACTCCCCAACTGCCGTGAGAGTCATTCGAACCTTTTCCTTTAAATTCAGTTTTGGTATCATCCTGACGTCATACCTTGTTTGTCTGTTTATACATGTTAGCACGTTTTATGATCAGTCCAAGAATTTTTTGTATCGAAATTAGATTAATTATTTTTTAATATTTTTCTGACATGATCAAATATGTTGCTATTAATGGCGCTGTATAAAGAGCAACAATGTACAAACAAAAAATGCCATTTTCGGATCAAGTCCGAAGATCTATAAAGATGAAAAGACGCATACATAAAATATTGAGCATAAGCTTCAATCTATATGTAGCATCAATTATAGAGATTCTTGGGTAAAGTCCAAGAATGAAAAGTAGGAAGTATATGTATTTGTACGTTATTGCCTTGGAACCCGTATTAGAGGCAACAGAGTGTTGTTGATTGATAAATATAAGCTATATAACAACCTGAGGTAAGGAAGATGAATAAAGACGTACTGCTCATACGATCTGGACAATTTCATCTGGCCGTTCCAACTGAACGTATTCTCGAAATTGTTGATCTTGAAGCATATCATATGCAACAAAAGAAAGACCTTGAAGTCGGTCAGCAGTTGATTTCATTGGCTTCAAAAGTAAAAAGAGGGAAATTATCGGATGCAAATGAGCTAAATCAAGGGGTGAATGCAGAGTTTGCAACGCTATCACAAGCTGTATGGATTAAGCAAATGCTGCAACAAACAGGCGTTACACTAAATACAGTTTATGACCCACTTCCTGATAAGATGCTTAAAAAGAAATCACATAACGCGCACCAAGCAGCTGAGTACGAGAAATCAAAAGATGAATTTCGTTTGTGGCGTAATCATATTTTACCAGTTGTACATTTAAATTATGTTTTAGATCCTAATGAAAACCGTTATATGTGTCCATTTTCTCTTGTGCACCAGGTTTCTGATCATGAAATGGTTTACCTCGATATTGACCATATTTTTAGTATTATTCATATTGATATAAGTCAGTTAAAGCCCGTTTATTATGTGGCACATGGCCAGGTACCGATTCAAATAGCACCTATTCCTTCTGCTGATGTGTTGGCTTTTGTGTTGGAAGATACCTTATCTGATTGTTTGCCGGGCTAAGATGCGGCCTTCTTATGTTATTTTTAATACTAATTCGGGATTAGATTCTATATCGTTCAACTCTTCGTCATCAGAAATTTGCGTAGCAAATATGGTGATCTATTGGCTGCTCATGTAGGAATACTTGTTTTTCTGGCCACACTAGCTTACGCTGGCTCGCCATGACGCACGTGCTGTCCTTGGGATTTGATTTTTAAATGTTTCTTTATCGTTTTAATCCCAAATTGGGGTTTTTAGATAAAACGTGGTTGAGATAAATCTGAAAATCAGATATATTTTGTACAGTTACCGAATTCAAATCGGGAATTGTACAAAATGGGATATTGATAAATGTATTCACGTGATTTAAAAGATATTTTTCTTTACTCTGCAACAAAATATCCCGTTGTTACTTTAACAGGGCCTCGACAGTCGGGAAAGACGACGCTTGTTCGTAATCTTTTTGCAGAGAAAAAATATATCACACTTGAAGATCTTGATAATCGTTCTTTTGCTGAGCAAGATCCGCGTGGTTTTTTGAATATGTATAAAAATGGTCTGATTATAGATGAGGTACAGCATGTGCCAAGTTTATTTTCATACATTCAAAGTCATGTGGATCGTGCCCATATTATGGGAGAATTTATCTTAACAGGCTCTCAACATTTTTTGCTGACAGAGCGTATTTCTCAGTCGCTTGCAGGACGTTCTGCTATTTTGCAATTATTACCTTGTACTATTAAAGAGTTAGGTATAACCAGTGAGTCAGAATTATATTCAATATTGTGGAAAGGTTTTTACCCAGCTGTTTATGATCGTGAAATAAATCCAACTCTTTTTTATAAATCTTATTTAAATACATATGTTGAACGTGATGTGAGAACATTAAGTGCGATTAAAGATCTTTCTAAATTTAGAACGTTCTTATATATGTGTGCTGGGCGTATTGGGCAATTAGTTAACATGACCTCGCTTGGAAATGATTGTGGTATTGATCAAGAAACAGTTAAAGCATGGCTTTCAATTCTTGAATCAAGTTATATTCTTTTCTTACTTAAGCCTCATCACCAAAATTTTAATAAGCGCCTTACAAAACAACCAAAATTATATTTTTATGATACGGGGCTTGCGGCTTATTTGTTAAATATTGAAGATCCAAATGCCCTTAAATTTCATTTTTCTCGAGGGGCGTTATTTGAAAACTATATTGCTACTGAGCTCATTAAAAAAAGATTTAATCAAGGCATGGATCATAATCTTTATTTTTGGCGTGATCATCATGGACACGAAGTCGATTTTATAAAAACGAATGGATCAACGCTCGTACCAATTGAAGTGAAATCATCCGAGACACTTTCATCTACATTATTTGATGGTTTGAATTATTGGCAAAAATTAGCAGATGTTGAACGTGGTTATTTAGTTTATGGGGGGATAGATTGTCAAATAAGATCTCATCAAACCGTTGTGCCATGGTTTGATGTGGGTACGCTTTGAGGTTGTTAAGAATTGAGCGTTGACGCATGATATATATTATCTTTTTATATGCATTAAATGTTCTCTCTTTTCATTCAGGATCTGTTGCTTCATAATTAAATAAAATTTAATTAAAACAGGCATCATGTCTACAAACGCAAACGATCGCTTTTTAAATTATTATACGAATGAATTGACGTATTTACGCCAGGCTGGTAACGCTTTTGCCCAGAACCATCCAAAAATTGCAAGACGCCTTGAATTATCGGATAAAGAGTCTTCTGATCCCCATACAGAACGCTTGCTTGAATCATTTGCCTTTTTAACTGCGCGTTTGAGTCAAGAAATTGATAATCGATTTCCTGAGTCAGCATCGGCACTCTTACAAGTGCTTTATCCTCATTTGGTAAACCCAATTCCGTCAATGGCAATTGCACATTTTCAGATTGATCCAGCAAAAGGAAAAACAACAAAGCCTTATACGGTTGATAAGCATACTTCCTTGTATTCATATGCAGCAGAGGATGTGGCGTGTCGATTTAGCACCGTTTATCCAGTGACCTTATGGCCATTGGAGCTTATACATGTTGATTTTGTTCATAATAATCATGTGCGAAAGGGTGATCATCATACGTCAGGGCAAACCTGGTATTTGAAATTTAGCCTTAAGACATTTGGCGATGTAACAATCGCGAGCCTGAATCTCGATGAATTGGTTTTTCATATTAAAGGTGAACGTCAGTTAACGTATATGATTTACGAAAGTTTGTTTGCGCAAATGTCAGCTGATCTTTATGCGCATGCACCTGGTAGTGATTATTTTACTCAATTACCAAAAGGGTCGATTACTCAAATGGGTTTTTTACCTCATGAAATGACATTGCCTATACCTCCTCATGGTACGCATGCTTTTCTACTCATGCAGGAATTCTTTCATTTTCCTGAAAAATTTATGTTTTTTAAGTTGTCAAACTTAGGGGAGATGAAGAAGCATCTTAACCTTGAAACAAACACGCTTGAACTTTATGTATCTTTAAGTGATATCGGAACCCTTCTTGATAAAAATGTAACAAAAAAGAATTTCTTATTGGGTTGCACACCTATTGTGAATTTATTTCAAAAAACAACGGATCCCCTTCGTCTTGATCGACGCAAAAATCAATATCACCTGATTCCAGATCAACGTCGCGATAAAACATTTGAAATTCATACTATTCAATCGGTTATGTCTGCCATTGAATCCAGTGATCAGGTTAAAACGTTTGCCCCGTATTTTTCACTGCAGCACCATCATGACGAAAATCAGATTTTCTGGTATGCGAAACGCGTGTCAGCTGAACTTCGTGGCGTTCCTGGTGCTGATATGATGATTTCATTTGTTGATTTGAAGTTTGATCCGTCATTGCCGCCGACAAATATTGTGTATGCCAATACATTATGCACGAATCGTTATTTGGCAGAGCAGATCCCAAGTCAAGCTGAATTTCAATTGGATGATGCGGCACCTGTTTCGCGTATTGTGTGTTTGGATAAACCAACAAAACAAAGTTATTCACCGATGGATGGTGATTCATTGTGGCGTATGGTTTCTATTTTATCGACAAATCATTTGACGCTTATGGGGACAGATTCTGCTTTGGAAACCCTCAAAGAACGTTTGGTATTACATGCAGGAACAGCGCATCATAAAGAACGTTTGATGGATATTGATGCCATTCAGAGTGTGACACATAATTCGATTGTGCGCCGTATAGGAAATGAATCATGGCGTGGTTTTGTGCACGGTGTTGAAATTCATATTAAAACGAATCGCCCTGTGTTTAGGGGAAGTAGTAGTTTTTTGCTTTCAGCTGTATTGCAGCATTATTTTGCAATTACTGTGTCGATGAATTCATTTGTTGAGGTGGTGTTGACGGGGAGTGATCATGAAGGGGAGTGGATGCGATGGCCAGCACAACGCGGCATAAAAACCCTTCTGTAGAAGAGGCGTTGCAAGCAGAACCTTACTCATTTGATTTTGATCAAGCGATTTTAATATTGGAGCGTATGCATGAAGCAAAAACATCACTTGGTGAGGGGTATGACCCTTCATTTGAGGCTGTTACCTTAAAATCCCATGTGAGCTTAGCGCCGCCTGCCTCTGAATTGCAGCAACTTGATCAAACAACCGATAAACCAACCCTTTGGATTAATTTTTTAAGCCTTGCGGGGGCGTTGGGGCCACTTCCAACACCTTACACGGAAACGGTTATTCAGCGTACGCGTGAAAAAGATACCAGTTTCAGGGATTTTCTAGATATATTTAATCACCGCCTTGCGAGTTTGTGGCATCGTTTTCATAAAAAGATTCATACAGGCGTGGCGCAGATTTTGCCGCAAGAATCAAATATTGGGAAATGTTTGTTGCAATTGGCTGGTATTAGCCATAGTCGTATGATTGAGGGGACAGCCCTTAATGAAATGACGTTGCTCACGTATCAAAATTTAATGTGGAAACAACCGCATGGCACAATTGGTCTTGGGCGCTTACTGCATCATCATTTTGACATCACTGTGCACCTCCATGATTTTCAAGGCGCATGGCGTCATGCATCATCATCGGAAGTTAGTCGTATTGGTGTGCAGCAAGGGCAGTGGAATGCCTTGGGTCAAACGATACTGCTTGGTTCGAAAACATGGGATCAAATGGCTGGGATTCAAATCGATATTGTGGCGTTGAGTTGGGAACGCTTTTGTCAATTTTTGCCACCAGCCCACGAAGATTGTAGACATGTAAATTATTTCCATCAATTAAAGGAGCTATGTCAGCTTTATGTTGGTTTAGATTTTGCGATTTCAATCAAATTAAGTTTGTGCCCAGATGAGATTAAGCCAACACTTTTATATGGCACGACTCCTTCTGAGCCCGATGAAAGGATGTGTGCAGGTCATTATCCATCGTATGGAAATCGCTTAGGGCTTAATACGTGGCTTAATCAGCCAGGCGCAATAAAAGGTGATGTATCGGCATTTATACGATTGTAAGTATCACAAACCGAGTTGTAATATATAATTACAATACCTATTTGAATTATTGATTTATGATCCTAAAATCTTTTGTAATTATGATAATTATTTCGATGCGCGCTTTTTCTATTGTTTGTGCCTCAACATATGGTTCCCTTGAGAGGGAGCATAAATTATTTCGTTATGTCGAAATGACTCAAACAAGTCCGTTACAATTCAGCATGCTACATAGTGGTAGAACATTTTTAAAGCAGCAAGAACAGTTGAGAAAAGTGATTACTAAAATACCTAAAGAAAGAGAAGAGGCAATTTCTAATTATTTTGAATCACTAGGATTAAAAGAGTGCCGTATTAATGGATTTAAATACGGGGATTCCTATCAATTTATGATAAATACCATTGATCAGCTTATAACTTTATCCGATAATGATTTTCATGTTCTTATTCAATTTCCCTATAGGCAAACACAATATAATGAACATCCATCTATCGCCATATTGGGTGTTTGTGAAAAAGATCGAGAGGATGTATGGAGGCACGCAAAACGTGTTTATGCTGATCATCCAGACATAGCTGATTTATATAATTTTGATGACATCATACGTGGTATTTCAGTGATACCAATAGACGCACGTTCGTTTATCCTTAATTCAAGCTATAAAGATACCAAATTATCATGGCTTCGTATCGCTTATAATATCCGCGGCATCGGTGATAAGGATCGAAATTTGGCTTATTATACAACTCATATGTATCAATTCATTCCTTTTTTGGATGAAGCGTCTTTTGTTCAGTTTTTCTATCGTTATCAATTGATATGGGGTAAATCTGATTTAATGTATAGTGATTATGAATGGGACGTGATTAAAACTAAAATTGATCATAATAGTTGGGATTGCAGATTAATGCCAACAAAGGTGTATTTCGATCATGCGCTCGCTAAAATGAATCAGGGACAAGCATCTGGTTTATTTACTATGAGATCGCCAGATGCATACGATTATCTATGTTACTTTCTTGATACATTTTTATGTTTTCAAGGATGTGATTGGTTTGCCGCATGCATACGTTTTAAGGGTAAATCAATAAACCTCTTGGATAACGCAGGTGCAAACTGATACGATGTCGATAGGTATTTTATCGATTATTATGTTGTGAGGGTTACGTGGTGCAGTCACATTGGCAAAAATGGTTCATAAGCGTCAGTGCGCTTGGTCTACTTGCCAGCTGTGAATGGTTTAGAACACCACTTGAGGATCCAACAAAAGATTTCTTTCATTCTGAAGGTCTTCCTTACCACGTTACGTTTACGCCTGATTTGCCTGGTGCACTTGAGGAAGCTTTTAGGAGTGATTCAAAATTACTGCATCTTGGAATTAATCATGCTTCAACACAAGGCGCATTGCTTAAACGCGCGCACAAGGATCAAGAAATTTTTGAATACATTCTTGAATCAGAGGGATATTTTGAAGGTTCAGTGAATGTTTCAATGGATACAGAAGGTAGCGAATCTCATATATTGTTTACTGTTCATACAGGGACACGTTACACAATTGGCGGGCTTACAATTGAAACAGATGTAATGACAAACTTTACACATAAACAGAGTATTAAACTTAATGAAGATATTATTGAGATTGAAATTGGTAAACCCGTTGATATTGAAAAAATCCATGATGCTAAAAGGAAGATCGAAAAGTATTTTCTAGAGAATGGTTACCCATTTGTTGAAGCTCAGTCACCGCGTGGCGTTTTAGATAAGGATAAGCATGTTGTTTATCTCACATTCCCAGTTATTGTAAAGGCAGAAGCAACGATTGTTGACACAAGTATTACAGGTCTTTCAGCGTTGAATCCAGATTTTATTAAAAATAGAATTACATGGAAAAATGGTGACACTTATAATGACAAAGTTATTCGGAAAATACGAAAAAAAGTATTGCAGACGAATCTTATTTCAAATTTTAATGTAACAGCATTACCACAAGAGCAAACAATGCGTAATGTTGACGAAAATAAGAAAAATGTCGTCATGCAGGTAAAGGTTGCTGAAGCTCCACCACGTGTTTTTGGTGCGGGTATTCGTTATAATACGTCAGAACGTTTGGGTGGAAAGGTTTTTTGGCATCATAATAATGTTTTGGGGAATGGTGAGCATGCCGGTGTATCTTATCAATCATCAACACGTGAACAACGGGCAAAAGCATCTTTTGATATTCCTGATGTTGGTGGCGCTGAACATATGTTGTCGTTCCAGAATGTGTGGCTGCGTGAGAATACACGTGCTTATAGTGGGCGCACAATTACAGTGGGGAGCTCATACGAAGTTCCTTTTCATGAGTACATTAAAGGATCGATTGGATTATTGCACGAATCAAGTCGTATTTATGCACAGAGTATCGTTTTTAATAATCATTTTATAGGAATACCCCTTATTATGAAGGCGGATAATACGGATGATTTTCTTGATCCTTCTGAAGGATTGCGTTTATCGGGCGAAATGACGCCTTATTGGCGAAAAAATAGCGCCTCCAAACGAAATTTGACACGCACGCAAGGAAATTTACAAACGTATCTTCCTTTTAAACAAAATACACTTGGTGAGGGGAAAGTTGTTCTTGCGACGTATGTTAAGGCGGCAACCCTTTTTGTTAATAATTTTGCAGATGTGCCGCCAACAAAGCGTTTTTATGGTGGGGGATCGGGTTCAATTCGTGGTTATGGTTACCAGAAGGTGGGGCCATATGATGCGGATGGTATACCCCTTGGTGGCCGGTCTATGATGGAATGGGGTGGTGAGCTTCGTTTGCGGGCAACTGAAACAATTGGTTTTGCTGGTTTCTTTGAAGCTGCGTCAGTAACGGTAAAACGTTCGCCTGAATTTGCTACTGAAAACACATTGTATGGCGCAGGTGCGGGTATCCGTTATTTTAGTGGCTTTGGCCCTATTCGTTTAGATGTTGCTATCCCATTTAAACGTCGAAAAAATGCAAATGGGAAAAGAATTGATGCAGACTATCAGTTCTATATTGCCATTGGGCAAGCGTTTTAACAAAAAATATAAGAATAGAAAATTACACCTCGCTTTTTCCTAAGTTAGATATTTTGAGTCTTCTAACTTCTAATTTTAAATAAAATTCTTATATTGCGATTAAATTTTATCTTTTATTCTTATTCTGTGTATGTATTAGTGTGTGATAAAAAGAAGAAATGAACAGTTAAGTGATAAATTTCTATGTATTATAAATCACGAATTAGCCAAGCCTTTTTTTTTCTTGTATATATTAAAAGTCTATTTTTATATGCAACTGTGGAGCAATGCCAAGATGCTAGTTATACAAGTAGATATTCGATTATTAAGATTATCTCGTTTGATAGTAATCCTTTGGTGATAAGCAATTTAGGGGATTATAATATATTTATGGGCGCAGTCAAAGACTCTTTCAGAGGCATAATCGAAAGAGATGCTCCTTGGGTGAATGATCCAGATTCATTGATTGATATGAGTATTCCTCTGGTTACTAGCCAACAAGATTCTATAGATAGATGGATTGGTCAAGCTTCTGAGAACATTTTGGAACAGCTTAATATTATGTTTGCTGAACAAAGAGATTATGGCACTAATGTAAGTTCATTTAATATCCCTGATCCTATTTATTTTGTTAATGCTGGGCGAATTATTAGCGGTCATTGTATTGCCATGCAAAATTGTGCGGATGTGGAGCAGTTTGGTTTTAGACGTTATTTAAGAAACCCTACAACAAGAAACTCTACAACAAGAAATACAGTTTCTGATAATTTTAGACCTTCTGAGTTTAATTATGGGCGTACTTTTGTTTACCCAACTGTTAGTGACCTTCAAGATATTGGTTTAGTTCAGCTTGGTGATGCAAGTAATTTACATTTGAAGATTACAGAGGAACTTACTGAATATACACGCAGCAACCATGGGGATAAAAAAAATGCTTTGTTTGTCAAAATTTGTGTAAAGGCTGGAACAACCGTACTTTATAATATTACATGTGGAACATTTTTAAGTGGTTCTGATAAAAGTGAGGTTGTATCTAAAAAACATAGTGAATTATTGGAAGTTCGTAATTATAAAGTATCGCAATTAAAAGAGCTTACAGATAAATATAGACGAGAAGCTTTGGCGGAAGATTGGGAAATAGTTAAAATGTATACGGCTTTTCATCGTATCCCTTCTGCTGGCATACCTGATCCCATAGGTATTTATAATAAAAGAACGTTTGGAATGCCTTTATCAACTGAGCTTTTATTAGGAGATAAGAGATTTCCTATTTATGATGGAAAAAGTAGTGAACTTAGCATACAAGTTAAGAAAGAGCTTAAGCTTAGTAGTAGCATAATAACAAGATCTCAAATAGGATTTGAGATTAAGAAACAAGATGCTTTTTTAGCACAAATTGAAGCGCTGTATGGTGAAAGTGCTTTACTTGATCGATTCGATGTATATGGTGAAAAGATATTACAAGGTATGTTTAGTGAAGGGTTTGAGGGCTGCTTTCATCAATCAGAACAATATTTAATACAATTTTTGGATAAACCAAATTTTGACTCATTAAAAGATTACTATCATATAGAGCTTCCAGTGACTAGTGTAGTTACACAACAAGCAGATAAAATAACTGTTTATTGTTATGATTGTAAAGATACATGTCGATATTGCCGTGCAATGTTTTCACATATGATAGGAACTGGGCGTTTTAAATCTAAAATAACAAATTTTGTGCAGAAAGTTATAGGTGAAGGCTTGTTTGCTGAAAATGTGGGCATAGAAATTTATGCTTTTGCTAAAGAAACAACAGAATTGTAGGAGGTTGAAATGAAGTATTATTTACATTTTATAAGTATTTTATTATATCTATTGGTGTCAATAGATATTTGTTCAAGCACAGGATTAACTGAACAAGATAGGAAATTAGCGCGTGTTGTGCAAGTTATGGGTGAATATCCTGAACCGACAAGTAAAATGTTTGCAAAAGCAAAAGAAATAGGTTTACGCGAAGGGATTGATGCTGGTCAGGTTTTCTTTTTTCATCAGGAATTAATTGATGAATTATTAGCGGAAGTTGAATCTGCTCCGTTTGCGTTACGTCAGATACCTATTGATCAACAACAGATATTAAGTGGAGTAGATATTTTTAATGGGGTGGAGTTTGAAGCAAGTAATATAATACGTATTGATTTTAATGGTATTCCAGATGGTACAAATTGTCCTGATAAACTAGAACCAATTGTGTATAAAAAAAGAAGTTTATATAACATGTCTTCTTTATTATTAAGTAGAATTTGGGATTTAGATTCTTTCGTTATACGTTTTTTTAGTAATGAAAGTCAGCCTTTTGTATCTTTATATCGAATTGATGTAGCAGATAGTGCGGGGACAATGATTAATGGAAGGAGTTTGGAATCAATTTTAAAGCACTTTAAATTATACCCTAGAGTTGCAAGAGATATGGCACAACGTGATTTTAAAACGGGTGATGTTGCCGTATTTTTAAATATACACGGAGTAAGTAAAGCTGTATTAGATGATTTTAATGCCCTACAGCCACCTGCATTTGAATATACAAATGGTTCTGATCGGTTGTTAGTCATTAAACCTAGTATTGATGTTTACTATCGTTCAGGTGAACCTTCTGTAGAAGGAGTAAGATTTATAGCTATGCTAAATATTTCTTAAGGTTTTCTGATTAGGTATAGTCTTGTAGAGTAAATAGACTTCCTGTAAACTTTTTAATTCTGAAAGGGGTGAAGCTTCACGCCTCTTATGGCAGAGGAGGGGGTGAGGATACGCCATTTCTCGTCATAGAGAGAATTTGCGAAGCGTTTTGCTATTCAGTGGTCATTTATTTTCTTGGATAACCGAGCAATGATCGGTTATGACGGCGATGCTAATAAAGCAGTCAATTCTGCGTTAATCGCGAGTGATTTTTTATCACTTAAGTCACCGATTGACGTGTAATACCATCGGCGAACTGTAGGGTTGCAAGACGACGGTAGAGGGCATTTTGCTCGCATAGCTCCGCATGGGTTCCAACTCCTTGAATTGTTCCACGATCCATCACGACAATACGCTCTGCATGGAGAACTGTTGATAGGCGATGGGCAACGACTAATGTGGTGCGGGTTGTCGTTAGGTACTTAAGCCCTTCCTGAACAGCATGCTCATTTTCGGCATCCAGTGAACTTGTTGCTTCATCAAGAAGCAAAATACGTGGATTTCGTAAAATGGCACGTGCAATCGCAATGCGTTGTTTTTGCCCGCCGGATAGCCGTACACCGCGTGTACCAACAAGTGTATTTATGCCATGAGGTAAGCGTTCAATAACATCATCGAGGCGTGCAAGCTGAATGGCTTTCCAGACATCTTTGTCATCTGCATCAGGGCGACCATATAAAATATTGTCATAAAGTGTTCCGCTAAATAAGGTAGGGTCTTGGGGGACAATGCTGATGCGGTGACGTAAATCGTATAAGGATAAATCTCTATAGTCGTGTCCATCAATGTATATGGATCCTTGTTGGGGTTCATAAAAACGCATAAGAAGGGATAGAATTGTTGTTTTTCCTGCGCCAGACGGACCAACGATGGCTACTTTTTCACCAGGATTTACCGATAAGACGATGTTATTAAGAGCAGGGTTTTCAATGTTGGTTGGGTAGGCAAAGTTAACATTATGCATGGCAATTGTACCGCGTGCAGGAAGGTAGGCAATCTTCTTTGATGTTAATCGTGTGACCGTTGGCTTGACACAAAAGAGTTCAATTAATCGATCCGCTGCCCCAGATGCCCGTTTTAAGTCAGCAAAAACATCGCTAAATGAACCTGCTGAACCTGCAACAAGTAACGCATAAAACATGAAAGCAGATAAGGTTCCCGTTGTCATAGAGCCAAGCTGAACGTCACGTATTCCAACCCAAAGGAGGATGCAAATCCCCCCAAATGCAAGTGCCATTACAAAACTTGATAAAAGGGAGCGCTGCCAGATACGACCAATAGCGGCTGAAAAAGCATCTTTTGTGTGTGCATCAAAGACAGTGCGGTCGATATTTTCATGGGTAAAGGCCTGGCATGTCCGGATATTTGATAAGGTTTCCTCCAGAAAGCTGCTTAGATCGCCTAAGCGTTCTTGTGCCGTTTTTGATAAATAGCGTACGCGCTGACCAAAACGCATGGCTGGCAAAATAATAAGTGGAACAAGAATCAATGCATAAGCAGCTAATTTAGGCGTTGTTATGATCATCATGCCAAGACCGCCAATCAGTAGTACGCCGTTGCGAAGGGCAATTGGAAAGGCTGTTCCAAAAACAATTTGAAGTAAGCTTGTGTCAGTGGTTAAACGTGATACAAGTTCCCCAGAGCGTGTGTATTCGTAGTAACTGACATCCAGAGCTAGAAGATGGTTAAAGAGATCCTGGCGGAGGCTTGCCGTGATGCGTTCGCTTAACCATCCGACATAATAACAGCGACAAAAGCTAAAAAACGATAAGAGGAGGATAATTACAAAAATACCGCCAAGTGTTGCGAGTAGCTGCGTATTGCGTTCAAAAAGAAAACCATTATCAATGACATGTCTTACAACATAACCTAAGACAAGAACGATGCCTCCTGCGCCCAGAACGGATAAAAAAGACATAATTACGTGCAGACGAAACGGGCGTGCATATCGATAAAATAGGGTTAATTTCTTTAAACTTTTTCCAATGGTTTGATGAGAAGGAGGACGTTCAATATCTCTTGCCACATCGTATGGGCTATTTTCGCGCATAAGGCAAACCTGACAGATTAAAAGGAGTGGGGTTCCATGGTGGAGCCGAGGGGAATCGAACCCCTGACCTCTACAATGCCATTGTAGCGCTCTACCAACTGAGCTACGACCCCGAATAAAATAGTTATACGTTTTTTGTGATAGCGATGCAAGTGTTTCGCGGTATAGCCCCCTGAAGAAAGTTTGAATTCCATTAAATTTATCTCTTTCCAAAAGGGGGGATTTATAATCCCCATGACGTATAGCGCGTCTCCATATGGGAAGAATAGTGTGTGTGTATTGAATAAAGGTGTTCGATTAAATTTATGTCTTCCGTGCGTGAAGGTGTTTCTTGATCCCTTAATAGGGTGGTGTCATTCGTATCATCTAGAATAGCTGTAGGTGTTGTGTGTGCAAACTCTCTATGCTTGTGTTCACATTTTTCGTGATGTTGCTGCGGCTTAACGTTATGCCCCTTTTCATTGTAAAGAGGCGTTGCTATCTGTTTGCTTTGTATTGCTTTGATTTCAGGGGAATGGGGGCTTGTCGGTAACATCCGTATGGGGTTAGTGCCGTGATCGTGACTGCAGTTTTCATGATGCTTGTGTGTATGTTCTTTCTTAGTAGCGCTTGCTATTCGGGATTTTTGAAATGATGATGTGTGATGAGAATGGATTGGTGTCGGTTTTGCATTGTGGCTATGCGTGCAGTTCGCATGATGATGATGCGTTTTATGTGTATTTCCTGCTTGTATTGTTCGTGCGCTCTGAAATGATGATGTGCGATAAGAAGAGGCGCTTACGGATTTTGCTCCGTGGTTGTGGCTGCAAGTTGCACTATGTTGGTGTGCTGCACTTACTGTACGTGTTGACTGCATTGGTCGTGGGCTTTTAAATAATGGTGTACGATAGGGTCTGGAATTCAGAGCTTGAGTACTGCGATTAGCACTGTTATTTGCGCGGGATTGTTGAGTGGTATTTCTGTTGCTATTCATGGAAGATGTTGTGGATGTTTGTTTCTTCCCTTTTTGTTTCTTTGTCTTTTGTGTTGTAATTGAGGGAGAGCCTGTCCCGATTACAGTACAAAACATATTTGAAAAAAAGCCATGGGTTGCATTTGAGTGCTCTGGTGTGGCTTCTGTCGTGCTTTTTGCTGTGTTTCCTGGTATTTCTTTTGTTGTGATCTCTCGGCTTTCTTCTTGGATAACAGATGTGCTTTCACTTGTATTGGACACAATGTCAACGTCACGAACAGGCGCCTCGGTCATTCGTTTTTCAATGTTTGATAACGTGTTGCTTTTACCCGATTCCATGCCGATTGGAATGTGAATTTCAAGGCCTATATAATAATCTTTCTTGCGTATATTATCGTGTCTGGCTTCTGCTTGTAGTGATATATAATCATTTAGCGTGTACTGTGATCTAACCTGCTTTCCTTTAATTGAGGTTAATCCGCCACGTCCCTGATAATAGTAACCCCCAGCATATAACCGAAGATTTGGTAGGCCAGGTATGCAACGACCCGCTTCAATATCGATGCCCCTTAATGGAACTTCTTTATTTATCTGTACATAGATTGTTGACGTCTCGACTGTTTTGTATTTGCCAAAATTCGATGTTTTTATTTCATTTGTATATGTTTTGTTTGTAAATGTTTTATTTTCGGGTATATAGACGTTGCCTCGATAATCCCATGTTGTGCTCAGGTATTCCGCGCCAAATGTTAGCTGACTATATTTATTTCCAAGGCTGCTAAATCGACGATCAAAATAGCCATAAACACCTGTGATATATCCCATTTTGTGATTTAACCAGCGTTGACCCAAGCCAAAATTTCCTTCCTGGTCTTGGTTGCTGTCTGCCATGAAACGAAAATCAACGTATGTTAACATATCATTTGTTTGGGCTATTGGTCCAAAGGCGCCAATTCGACCGAGATCCCGTTTATTGCCGTATTTAATATTGAAGTCAATTTGAGGGAGCCATTTTTTTTGTTCTTCTGCTGCAACCGTGTGATATGCCATTAACATGTAGAAAAAATGAATGATATATTTGTATTTTTTATAAATTAGCATCATTCTATATATTCTGATATACGGTGTTGAAATGCCGTGTGGCATTATGGAAGGATTCTTATATTATAATGAGGTCTTTGCATGACTGCCCTTTTAGGTGATTTTATCGTCAAATCTTACATGGGCTCCTCAAATACATTATGTATTCTGCAGTGCTCTGTTACGATTTTCCTAAAACTCTCTCTAAAAAATCAAGTCATATAAAGGCCTCATAATGTAACATATTGCAAAATTTCGTTGATTTCAAGCGTGATGATGAGCTGATTTTAATCAAGCGCTTGGGTTCATTGAATGACCTACTTTATAAAAAAACCTTTGCACTTTAGTTTTGATCAAAGCATACTACGGAAAAGTCCATATTCCATATTCTATTAATGGGATTGGTAAGGGTATGTATAAATAAAGGAGACAGAAATGACAGCACCGTTAATGCCAAAGGCAACGGCCGTATGGTTGATTGAGAATACAGCACTTAGTTTTGAGCAAATTTCTAGTTTCTGTCATCTTCATATCTTGGAAATACAAGCGCTTGCTGATAATGAAGGTTCGATTCGTATTGTTGGCTTTGACCCGATTGCTTCATCACAACTTGATTTGGAAGAAATTCATCGCTGTGAAAAAGACCCTAAGGCACGTCTTTCGATTCGTCCTGCTATTAGTGCTGATTCAGTTTTGGGAAAGAAAAAGACACGTTATACGCCTGTGTCGAAGCGGCAAGATCGCCCTGATGCAATTGCATGGATGATTAAATTTTACCCAGACATTCCAGAGCTTGCATTAACGCGTCTTTTGGGGACAACCAAACCAATGATTCGTGCTGTAAAAACAAAGACACACTGGAATTCAACGCAAATTAAGCCAAGGCATCCTGTTCAGTTGGGATTTTGTACACAGGTTGAATTAGATGCTGTTGTTGGCGCCTACAGCTCAAAACAAGAGTAACCTCCTTTCAATGAACAAGAAAAATGAATACGGAACGCGAAAGCTTGTTAAACGCTTAATGCATCAATTTATAGCGCCTTATGTTAGGCGTTTGCTTTTAGCCTTCCTCTTTATGGTATTAGCGGCCTTGGCGACGGCTGCCGTTCCTGCGCTCATTAAGCCTGTTATTGATGATGTATTTATTAAGGCTGATGGGCATGTCCTGGTGCTTGTCTGTATTGGAGTGCTGCTGTCATTTGGCGTGAAGGGAGCCGCGTCGTATGCAGAAGCGGTCATCATGACATTTGTGGGGCAGCGCATTATTTCTGATATTCAAAATTGTTTATTTAAGCATTTGATGAAGGCTGATCTTGCCTTTTTTCATGCAACTCCTAGTGGAGAATTGCTTTCACGTTTTACGAACGATGTGAATATGATGCGAAATGCCATGGCCAATACGTTGATCGGTTTAGGTAAAGATATGCTGACGCTCATATGTCTGGTTGTTCTCATGTTTTACCGTGATTTTACGTTAACATGCATTGCTTTTGTTGTCTTCCCAACGGCAATTTTGCCTATTTTAAAAATTGGGCGCCGTATGCGTAAAGTAACGTTTCATACCCAGGATCAACAGGCAACCCTAACCAATCAACTAACACAGGTGTTTCAGGGGATACGTGTCGTTAAAGCCTATGGTATGGAAAAGGTTGAGGCGAACCGTATCCAGCAACAAATTGATCATGTTTTTGCCTTGATTTATAAATCAACACGTATTCGATCGGCCTCACATCCAATTGTTGAAACACTTGGTGGTTTTGCGGTTGTGTCCGTTATTGCTTATGGCGGATGGCAGGTGATGCATCATACACGCACGGCGGGTGATTTAATATCGTTTATCCTGGCGTTGATTTTAATTTATGAACCCATTAAGCGTCTTAGTAATTTGAATGCAAGTCTACAAGAGGGGTTGGCAGCGGCGTACCGTGTGTTTGAAATATTGGATATGCCACCTGCCATTCAAAATAAAGATAAGGCGATTATCCTGCCTAAGGTTAAGGGGCATATTGAATTTAAAAATGTATCTTTTGCTTATCACACGAATAAACGACTTGTGTTAAATGGTTTATCGTTTGAGGCGAAGGCAGGGCAAACCATTGCTCTTGTTGGGGCGAGCGGTGCTGGTAAATCAACGATTATTAATCTTATTCCACGTTTTTATGATCTTGCAGCTGGTCAAATTATGATTGATGGGCACGATATTAGAGATGTGTCCTTGCCTTCGCTTCGTGAGCAAATTGCATTGGTGAGTCAAGAAATTGCCCTTTTTGACCGTAGTATCTTTGACAATATTGCCTACAGTGAATCCGATGTGTCAATGGGTGATGTGGTAAAGGCAGCCAAAGCAGCGGCAGCACATGAGTTTATTGAACGCTTACCAGAAGGGTATCATACCTTTGTTGGTGAAAATGGGGTGAATTTTTCGGGGGGGCAACGTCAACGTATTGCCATTGCCCGTGCGATGTTAAAAGATGCATCCATTTTATTGTTGGATGAGGCAACATCAGCACTCGATACGGATTCGGAGCGTCAGATTCAAGATGCACTTGCACTATTAATGAAAGGGCGAACAACAGTTTTAATTGCACATCGATTATCGACGGTTGTGGATGCGGACTGGATTTATGTGTTGGATCATGGGTGTTTGGTGGAGCAGGGGCATCATCAAGATTTGCTAGCAAGCAAAGGTGTGTATGCTAGGTTATGGAAAAAGCAATCAATGACTAAAATGAATGCTATCTAGTGATAAAAAGACCCGCGGACTCTGATCCGCGGTATCTCGTTTGAGAAAATGCTTTATTTGACTCATCGCGATGGCTGAAATAACTAATGATCATTATCGTTGTTTGGTAGAGGCGCAAGTGCTGGGGAGATCGATTCACATTTATGGCTTGTCACATTACACTTTAATGTTTGTGCAAGCATTGCTTGGCCAGGCAGTGCAAGTAATTGACAATTTTGATCTGTTGTGCAGGCATCGCCCACTTTTGGCTCAGCAAAAACACTTGTCATCATGCTGAAGACGAATCCTGCGCATGCGATACTTTTTAACATAATTCATATCCTTTCATTTTTTAAATTGAATACATATATATTTAATTTATTCACTAAGTAATTATAAATAATAATTATTAATATAGTGTTAATGAGTTATATTTTTATTTTTAATGCGCAATACAATGTTAATATTCTGTTAATTTCTAAGCATTATATTAGTCTTATGACTTTCCTTTTGATGGGGTTAAAAAATAATGTTACGTATCGTATTATATTCATGGTTTGTGTTTCTCGTATTTCTGAGTGATGTTGTTCTTGCAGGCGCCCAAAGAGAGTTAATTAATAATACGACAAAGGTAAAAAGTAAAAAGTGTTCAGCAGAGACATTCCCTGATGTTGAAGAGTATGGAAAAGTTTTTCTTGGGGAATTTCGCGATGAAGATTGGTTGGTAACCCAAAATACCTGGGAACAAGAAATGAATGAGCGTTGTAACTATTCTGAGTCTGTTATAAGGGCTCAATTTAGAACGGATGCGATTCTTTGGTATAATGCAATGTTTACACAGCCAAGGGATGGAAAAGTTAGTGCTAAAACACTTAAAAAGAAACATCTTGATCAACTTCATAATACACAGAGTTTTATTAAAAGATGGATTCTAATGTTAGCATTTAGTCCCATCATGTATGTTACTAGAAATAATGCATCTGCAAAATCGCAGGATGATGCTAATTATCAAGCATGGTCTCCTTTTTCATATCCACTTGCCTCTGCCTTAAGTCACGGTCAAAGGATGCTTGTTATGCTTAAAAATATAAATAATATTAAGATGTATAATTTACTTTTAAGCGGAGATCAGAATATAAGGTCAAGTATTGATTTTGGGAGAATGTTTGCATCGCATGGCGTGCATGAAAAGGATGGAAAATTGGTCGAAGATAAGTTAATGGCAGGTATAGGCGCAAGTCACCATGGTGTTAATGTCCCCCTTGGTGGCGTTGGAAATATTAATCCAGCAGGCGATATAATTGGCCCTGAAGGTCAAAGCTATGAAGAGAATAGTGATGTTAGTAAGGGTGAGTACCAGTTAGGGCATGTATATATAAGGAGAGATCATTTTAAAAATTTTGATTCTTTGCTTATGGGGGTGGAAAGTACAGCGCCTGGACGTTCAAGCCCATTTTTAACAGGTGGAAAATCACATGATATTACAAGTGGAATTAAAGATGCGACATTGAATAAATCTTCTACAGGCGGACAAAAATGGGAAGTCCTTTTGGGAAGCCGAGCGCCAGCAACCTATGGTGGACTTTCTGTGCAAATTAATCCCACGCGATTAGCGCGTTTAGAGCGGTTATTTGAAATTGTTTTGTCAATGCCAACAGAAGAACAGGAAGAATTATTTAAAGAGCTTTTAAAATGCAAGGCAACAGAGGCAAATGCGTTTTTACGTGAACATCCGCAATTGCAAGAAGTTTTTGACTGATCTATGAAATGATTTACGGTAATAAGATAGGCAATAACTATAGCTGTTAAACTTTAATTTGGTTGCGGCTTTTGTCGTTGGCGAATCTCGAAGGGCTGTGTGGCCATTTAGTGGTTATTTTTCTGGGTCATTACGTTTCTCATGCGGCTTATGATGACGACTCGTTTATATTCAAATTATATTTGGCTCGCTATGCTTCATGCTCTTTTACAAAATTCCATCGACCAAACGTTATCATAATAGGCTTTGATATTGCGAAGACAGTATCAAAGACTTTTTAATGAGCCTTATTCAGTGATGGATGAGGATACTCTTTATTGATGTTACTGAAAGAGCGTGCAAACACAGCACAAGAGAAAACACTGAATGGCTATAATTAATTGAATTTTCGTTTTATACCACTAAAAAATATGAAGAAATGATCTTTTTTCAATCAATGGTGGAATTTAGTAAAATTTGCGCATTCTTTAATTTAATATTTAAAACTATTATTTAAGAATAAAAATTTCAGTTTATGAAATATTTTTATTATATAAATATAAATGAATAATAATTTTAGAGAAATACTCTGTTTCATTTTTCGTTGACATACTAATTGATTATAACCATAATTCTCAAAAGAAGGAGAAAAATCAGTTTGATAAATAAGTGTTTTTAAATTAATAAATATTTACATAAAATTATTTTTAATAAAAATATAATATATTTATAAGTTATAAAATGCCATTTTCTAATTATGATTATCATGGAGGAATGATCAATGTGTTTATATCACAGAATAGATTTTTTACTAAAATCAAAAAACTAAACAAAGTACTATTAGAATTAAATTGTACTAATTTTTTTGTAAATTTAATTAAGGAGGGTCGTAATGAAAAAGTTAATCTATGTTGTATTAGCTCTTAGTTTATTCGTATCTGCTTGTGATTGCGTGGAAAATACAAAGCCTCAATATGAAGCTGAATCACAACTTCCACTTGATGCGAGCTCGCTTGTTGTGTTGTCTGATTTTAATCCTGATGAAGAACCACGTAATTCTGATCAATTCTTTTCCAGAACGATGGTAAGAACATAGTGAAGCGCTTGTTCATAAAGTTAAAGAAAAAGGCTATGAGATAAAGGATAAATTTGATTAATACAGCGTATTTTTTATTTATTAAGTAACGGTTATGATAAATTTTTAGAGAGAGAAAAAATATGTTTAATTTTAAAAGTGTTATTATTCCAGTTGTGATTGGTATTTTTGGTGGATTTTTGGGTCCTATTTTAGTTGAAAAATGGAAAGGGCGTGAAAGTGAGGCTAAAAATCAATTGATTATGGAGGGAAAATTGGAGAAATTAGAAGAGAAAGTAACAAGTCTTTCAACAGGTTTAGATAGTCGTGTGACATCGTTGGAAAACGAGATTAAAAACGTTGAAATAACGGTTTCTCGTAATGCTGGTGTATTGAAAGGTTCTTTAGCCGATATTCCTTTGAGAGGGCATAGCTAAATATGCTTTTCACGTTAGATTCATATTAAACTGCTTTTATGAATTAATGAGAAAAGATGATGTGCATGATTTAGAAAAAGTTGGGAGTATTGGAGGGAGTGTTCAATGAACACTCCCTTTCTTTTATTATTTAAAGAATTTTATAATTCAGCTACATCATTCGTTGTTATTTGATTTCATCTTCTTCACGTAGATTCTTCTCAAGCCAGTGAATGTCATAGCGACCTTCTATAATATCAGGGTTCTTGATCAATTTCTGATGAAGGGGGATTGTGGTTTTAATGCCATCAATCACATATTCTTTTAAGGCGCGCTCCAGTCGGCTCAGGCATTCTTCACGTGTGTGCCCATATGCAATCAGCTTAGCAACCATACTATCATAATGCGGTGGCACGGTGTATCCTTGATAAATATGACTGTCAACACGAATGCCAAAGCCCCCAGGCGTATGATAGCGTACAATTTTTCCAGGTGATGGGATAAATGTTTTTGGGTCTTCAGCATTGATACGACACTCAATGGCGTGCCCCTTAAAGGTGATATCTTTTTGGGTGTAGCCTAACGGTTGCCCTGCGGCGACACGGATTTGTTCTTTAATAAGGTCAATACCTGTGATCATTTCGGTAACAGGGTGTTCAACCTGAATGCGCGTGTTCATTTCCATAAAGAAAAATTCACCATCTTCATACAAGAATTCAAGTGTACCAACGCCGCGATAACCCATTTCTTTAAGGGCGTCTACAACGGAATCGCCTAGTTTATTGCGTAAATCAACGGGAAGGGCTGGTGATGGTGCTTCTTCAAATACTTTTTGATGACGCCGTTGAAGGGAGCAATCGCGTTCGCCTAAATGCACAACATTGCCATGCTGGTCTGCGAGTACTTGAATTTCAATGTGCCGTGGGCGTCTTAAGTATCGCTCCATATATACTTGTTCATTGCCAAAGTTTGCTTTGGCTTCACTGCGTGCCATACGAAATGCCTGAACAAGTTCATCCTTGTTAAACGCAACTTTCATGCCCTTACCACCACCGCCTGATGTGGCTTTGATAAGAACTGGATAGCCAATACGTACCGCTGCATCAAGGGCTTCTTCATCTGATTCTACAGCACCATCTGAACCAGGCACGACAGGAACTCCAAGATCAATCATGGTTTTCTTTGCCGTGATTTTGTCACCCATCATGTTTATATGTTCGGGGCGAGGGCCGATAAAGGTTATGCCGTGTTCTTCAATCATGGAGGCAAACGTGGCATTTTCTGATAGAAAGCCAAAGCCAGGGTGTATCGCATCTGCGCCCGTTATATCAGCTGCACTGATAATTGCTGACATTTTAAGGTAGCTATCTTTGGCAGCAGCAGGCCCTATGCAAACGCTCTCATCGGCAAGGCGTACATGCATTAAATCAGCATCAGCAGTTGAGTGAACAGCAACAGTTCGAATGCCCATTTCTTGACAAGCACGTAGTACGCGCAAGGCAATTTCGCCACGATTGGCGATTAATATTTTTGAGAATAAAGGCATTATTCAATGACCAATAAGGGTTGATCGTATTCAACAGGTGTTGCATCGCTTACCAATATGTGAGTAATTGTACCAGCAACAGTGGTTTTGATGGGATTCATTACTTTCATGGCTTCAACAATAAGTACTGTTTGACCAACTGTAACTTTATCTCCAATTTTCATAAATGGTGCAGCACCTGGTTCGGGCGCAAGGTAGGCCGTGCCAACCATTGGTGATTTTAGCGTGCCAGGGTGATTATGGAAATCAGCCTTTACTGGTTTTTGATCGATGATCGTTGTATGAGCATGGGCTGTGGCTACGGGTGTTATCGGGGCAGCAACGTGGGTCACTGCTGCAGGGCGACGTGCCACATAAATACGGCTGCCATTTTCTTCATATTCAATTTCAGTTAAATCTGTATCAACAAGTATTTCTGCTAATTTACGAACGGCATCGCCATTAAAATTCATTTGTGTCATTTTTTTATCCTAAATTATTTTTTGTTTTACGTGTGGAATAAGAGCATCGATAGCCAAGATATAGCCGTTTTGACCAAATCCTGCAATAACGCCGAGCGCTGTCGATGCAATTAATGATGTTGTGCGGTATGATTCACGTGAAAAAATATTGGTTAAGTGAACATCAATAATAGGGATATCTAGCATAAGCAGTGCATCCATTAGTGCAACTGACGTATGCGTATAACCAGCGGCATTAATGATAAGGCCTTGAACCTTCTGATCACCAGTTCTATTACTTGCTTTTTGCACCCAATCAATGAGTACACCTTCATGATTGGTTTGGCGAAAGTCAACAGCAACACCACGTGCCTCTGCGTGAAGGTGGCAATTCTCTTCAATGGACGGTAAGGTAGTCGTGCCATAAAGATCTGGCTGGCGCATGCCAAGCATATTTAAATTTGGACCATTTAAGATCCAAATGAGAGGGGTGGACATCGTGATTTGAGGTGACATTATAAAGCCGTTTGATTGATAAACTTTTTATTTGAGTTAAGACTTAATCAGAGGATGTTTCATTTGCTGATATCATTGATTCAGCAACATTCCCAGAATTATCGCGAATCGCTTTTTCAATGGTATCTGCGATTGCAGGATTTTCTTTAAGGAAAACCCGAGTGGCTTCACGCCCTTGCCCAATTCGCTGTGTACCGTATGAATACCATGATCCTGCTTTATCAATAACGTTCGCTTTAACGCCTAGATCAATGAGTTCGCCGGCTTTTGAAACACCTTCACCATACATAATATCAAAATCAACGACTTTGAATGGTGGTGCCATCTTGTTTTTTACAACTTTGACACGTGTCTGGTTGCCAACAATTAGATCTTTATCTTTAAGGGCGCCAATACGGCGAATATCAAGACGGATAGATGCATAAAATTTTAAAGCATTACCACCTGTGGTCGTTTCAGGGTTGCCAAACATAACACCAATTTTTTGACGAATTTGGTTGATAAAAATAACCATACAGTTTGTTTTCGAAATTGATCCTGTTAGCTTACGAAGGGCTTGGCTCATTAAACGCGCCTGAAGACCCATGTGTGAATCACCCATTTCGCCTTCAAGTTCAGCTTTTGGCACCAGCGCTGCGACGCTATCGATGACGAGAACGTCAATACCACCGCTGCGAACAAGAGTGTCAGCGATTTCAAGCGCTTGTTCACCTGTGTCTGGTTGAGAAATAATTAATTCGTCCAAATTTACACCAAGTTTACGGGCATAGGCAGGGTCAAGGGCATGTTCTGCGTCAACGAAAGCGCAAGATCCTCCCTTTTTCTGTGCTTCAGCCACTACATGGAGAGCTAGTGTTGTTTTACCTGATGATTCAGGTCCGTAAATTTCAATGACACGACCTTTGGGAAGTCCACCAATGCCAAGAGCAATATCTAAACCAAGCGATCCTGTGGAGATAACTTCGGCCTCAACAGCACATCCTTTTTGTCCCAAACGCATAACAGAACCTTTGCCAAAGGCACGTTCAATTTGAGAGAGTGCTGCTTCAAGGGCCTTTGAACGATCGTTTTTGTCATTATTCATACGTCATTTTCCTTTTTGAATTTCATGTTGAAAACATACTGACTGAATTTTATGAAGATGTCGAGATGCGTTGCGTATTGGTTTATGAAAAAATATGATTTTTGGTGTTAACCTTAATCATTTAGAGTGATTTTAAATAATTATAATGTATAGTTATTAATAATATATTAATTATAATATTAATAACAGTTGATTTTTAATAATATTAATCTATATGTACTTAATAAGTACTTCTGCTATGTGGAAAATATTAAAAAAGGAGGATGGCTTATGTTTACCGTTATTTTTCCGACGCCGCTGATTGCACCAGTAACACGAAAGAATTTAAAATCAACGTTTTCAGCGCGACAAATACCTGTCGTTCATGCCGACGTGAAGTTAAAAAGCAGCCAATATGATCGTGATGGCAAGCAATGGGTGGTGCCTAATGTCGTGCCGAACGAGATTGCATCATGTTCGCCTGTTGTTGATGATATATCGTCTTTGTTGATAGAGGATGTGATGTCAGATGAAAATTCAATGGTGATTGATTTTTCAAGCTATCGTTTGATGAAGCAAAGGCGAAAGGGCTGTATTATAGATGTTATTGTGTAATGAAGTAGTGATCCCATTATGGCAATGTATGCCGTTGATCGCCTGAAAGGGCATAGTTGATATGCGCGCAAAAGGTCTGATTGATTTTTAAAATAACACCTGTTCGTGATTTTGATGTGCTCTCTTTGAGTTCAACGCTATCACGTGTTACATTTAAAACTGATACGCCTGGAATTGTTGTCTCGTTTGAATAATGTTGTTCATTTAGCCACAATGTCCAATTCTTGGGCGCTATATAAAGAATTCCACCGAGGAAGTAGCACATATTTTCATGTGGTTTTGGGCTACTTTTGTCATTTTTTATTGCTTTTGTGTAACGACAATTACTTTGACACTCAGTGACAATTAAAAATGAGACATGAATTGGGTCTAAAATTCTTGTAAAACAGGGATACATGAATCTCTTAATTTGCGGGAAAATATCATTGACCATAACATCCAGACAGGTGAAAA
>CANLGW010000005.1 GCA_947490395.1 Alphaproteobacteria bacterium | reverse complement strand
TTTTTCACCTGTCTGGATGTTATGGTCAATGATATTTTCCCGCAAATTAAGAGATTCATGTATCCCTGTTTTACAAGAATTTTAGACCCAATTCATGTCTCATTTTTAATTGTCACTGAGTGTCAAAGTAATTGTCGTTACACATTATTGGTGATGTTTATGGGGTCATCGGTTTATGCGATAGATTCATTTAGATCGTTTGGGTACTCTGCGGGACGTCTGATGAGTTCGGTCACGCAAGATCAACCTGCACCCGAAATAAAAAAGTTTTCGGATCGCCATTATGAAGAAATTCGCTGGGATTTACAGAAACTTGATAGTGAAGATAATTTGCTAAATGGTCATTTTGTTAAAACAGCTGGCATTAATCCAGCTGAATGGATTCTTACGGATTTAAAGAAATTAGACAATGAGGATTTATTGTTCAATCGTCCATTTTTTACTGAAAGTAAGGGAATTTTTTCAATGTACTACCGTAGAGAATCTAAATTTCCATATCCAGAAAATTCTAGCGATCGTTAAATTTTTGTAAGTACCAACTATATTTTGTGGTGCCTTTCGACTTTTTTAGTTCCTCGGTTCAAGCCCGAGGATGACAGTAGGCAAAGGTGCCTCATTAGTGGTGAAAGGTTGAGCCTTTATAATTTTTTAGAAATCATTGTTTTGTGTGAATCTTAGGATTATGTCTTAAACGGTAATCGTAAGGTTATGCAAAACCTGATAGGGGGCACCATATGGTGTTCCCTTTTTTAGTGTCCCCTAGTCAATGCTTTGATTAGGGGATTTTTTTAGTCCTATCTACAAAGGAAACATTATGACAAACGAATTTGAAAATGGTTTGAATGAAATCAAAACAACACTTATTGATTATCATGACCGTCAGGAAAAAAAGCTGAATCAACTGTGGGCTGCAGTTGGGCGTTCGGGTGGTTATACAGCGGATGCAAATGGCATGGAAAATGACCGTGAATTGCGTAGCTTCTTACGGGAAGGTGTGCGTACAAAGGCTCTTTCATCTCAAGATGAATCGGGTGCTTATCTCGTGTCACAGCCTGTTCAGGATCAAATCCAACAACGGCAAGTCTTGCATGGCGGGCTTCGCAGCCTATCACGTCATACACGCATATCAACAGATTCTCTTGAATTATTGATTGATAAAAAATTAGCCGATGCAGGATGGGTTGCTGAAACAGGTGATCGCCCTGAATCGGCAACACCTGAATTAGTGCGTCATAAGATCACGGTTCATGAACTTTATGCCAAACCACGAATCAGTCAAAAATTATTGGATGATGCAGCGATTGATTTGGAAGGATGGCTTGTTGATAAAGTTGCTCAGAAAATGACACAACTTGAAAATCAAAGTTTTGTTAAAGGGGATGGTGTTGGCAAACCAAAAGGTTTCCTCAGTTATCCATTGGTTAATGTTGGTGCTGGGACATGGGGCTCAATTGAGGCGGTTAATACAGGTCACAATGGTTCAATTACGGATATTGATGCATTGTATACCGTACTCGAAGCCATGAAACCTGAATTTTTAGATGGTGCTGTGTGGTATGTGGCACGTTCGGCTGTGACGCAAATTAGGCGCCTTAAAACCCGTGATGGTATGCCTATTTGGCAACCGTCTCTTTTATTACGTGAACCTGATTTATTATTGGGTTATCCCGTTATCTTAAGCGATGATATGCCATCTGCCCGCGAAGGAGAAGTCAGCACACCAATGGTTTTGGCAAACTTTAAACGGGGTTATCAAATTGTCGATCGTCACGAAATGCGATTATTGCGTGATCCCTATAGTGCGAAACCATTCGTTGAATTTTATGCAACGAAACGCGTTGGCGGCGATGTAATTGATTTTGATGCTTTTAAAGCGATTCGTTTTAGCGAGGTATAGAATGTTGACACTGTTGGAATCAAGTGAAATTGAGCCCATCACATTAACGGAGGTCAAGGCGCATCTGCGTCTTGACACCGATGTGGACGATGATTTGTTAGGAGGATTAATTGCTGCCTCTACCAATATGGTGGAAGAGTATCTTGGAAAAACATTAATAAAAAAGACCTGGCGGTTGGCTGTAAATTCTTTGGGAGATGCACAACAACAGATTAAATTACCCCGGTGTCCATTGATTGAGATTTTATCTGTGAGTCGTTTGCAACCGAATGGTACATCACATCCCATTCGGCGTTATTCAGTTGACCTGTATAATTTGCGCCCAACATTATTGTGTTATTCCACGCAATCGGTAGAGGTTGTTTATGAGGCTGGATTTGGTCTTGTTCCAAAGCATGTGCCAGCGGCGATTCGACAGGCTTTAATTATGCTGGCTGTTCATTTTTATGAAAATCGATCTGGGGCAATGGAAATACCAATGTTGGTAAAGACGTTGCTTGCGCCATTTAAGAATGTGACGGTGCAATTATGAGTAAGGATTTTCTTAAACGGTTAAGACATCGCGTAAAAATAGGACGTATAAAAGAGGTTGAAGATGAAAAAGGTGATATTATTCAATCTTTTTTTTTCATCAAAGAAGTATGGGCCGATATAAAACCAATTACGTTAACGCATTATTTACCATTGGGCGTTTCTAATGAAAGTAATCCAAGACAAGCAAAATGCTTTTTTAAGGTAAAGATTCGCGCAAATGCTTTTGCAAAGGGTCGACATGAAGAAATAAACGCGTTAATCTGGAATAATAAAATTTTAAATAATTTTTATAATTTTAATCTGGACGCATGTAATACATATGTAGAGGGGCTCTTTTATGATCAAGGGCAGGAGGATTTAAATGATTGATTTTGGTGTTTTGGCAGCGTTCAGGCAGCTTTTGATCGGTGATACACAATTGCAAGAAGCGGGCGTTGATCAGCAAATACATATTAGTATCCCTAAAGGGGCTGATTATCCATGTGTTTTGGTTGAATTAGAAGAAATATGGACATCTGTTCGCCTGGGAGCAGAAACAGGTTTTGTGAAACTTAAATTAAAAGCATCAACGTATAGTCAGAAATTATCGTCTCGTGAATCATTAGGGATTGCAGATAAAATCCGAAGTGCCGTTGATGGACAGACACTTGATGTTGAAGGCGGAAAACAAGGTATTGTGCGTTTGTCGAATAGTATTATTGATATGCCATCTCAAACGAAGCCGTTGTCCGTGCAGCAGTATTTTGATGTGCTTGTTCGGTAAGGGATATTCTTATTTTTGATGATTGTGTGCCAGGTTTTATCCTGGCGTTTTTTATTTACAGAAGGGAAGAAACATGAACGAATTTTTGACACGCGAGCAACTAGAGGCATTTCTTGAACAAGCACGTTATGAACGTGAGCGGTTGGCGCTCGATAGCTTACCACAATGGTATGACCCATCATAAATATTTAGGATGTGATTTATGGAAACAGAATTAACAATAGAGGGGTGTGGATTCCCACCTTTATCAGCGCGTGGATGTCAGCAAGAACTTAGCATTGTTGAACAAGGCACGTTCCGTCGAACAGTTAATGGTGATTTAAACTATGTTGGCCCTAAAACTCATAAATATAAATCAATTATTCGATGCGAAGATAAAACAACACTTGTGAATGAAGGGGTTTTAATGCGCGGCGCTACTGTTCGTGTGGGATGTTTGCAGCGTTTATGGCAACAGGGTGGTCGTGGGTTCATGACCCTTGAGCGAGAAGCTGTTTCAGGATCAATTGCAGGCATTGATCGTTTGCAAAAGTTAAGAATTGTACATCAAGTTGATGCGAAAACGGTGGAACTTTCGGATGATGACACTTTTGTCAGTTATCGACCATGGCTTGTTATGCGGGTTATTGCTTTAACCCTTAACACCGATGAGTGGGGGTTGAAGGCTGGGTGGATCTTAGAACTTGAAGAGATCTAATTATATCACTTCACTAACGATTGATTAATTTATCGGTTATCGGATTCTCTGTGCTTATTTATTGTATGTAAATTCTGTGCTTCTAACCTCGATCTTCTATTACTCAATCGTTATTGAAAGGGTGCTAGCTTTTTTTCACGACGCGTTTCAATCATGCTGATTGCGAATGTGCTACCAATAATCAGAATGGCGCCAAACATGACATATATGGTTGGGATTTGATGGAAGAATAAAAAGCCAAACATTGTTGAAATGCCAATTTCTGTATAGAAAATGGGGGAAAGTGCAGAAGCATCTGTTGATGAAAACGCACGGAAAATACACGCCTGAATAAGATTGCCACCAATACCGAGCATGAACAGAAAAGGGAGTTCTCCTAACGTAGGCATTTGCCAAAAAGGAACCATAATGGGAAGGGTAACGAGTGTTGTTATTAAGCCAAAGTAAAAGAGAAGAGTTAGTGAATGTTCGTCATCAATCATTTTTTTTGCAAGCATGCTGATAATTGCAAAACACATAGCTGCTGTCATAGGAACAAATGCCTGTACGCGAAATGTTTCTGTGCCTGGTTGCATGATAATTAAAATACCAACAAAACCAATACAGGTAGCAAGCCACCGCGATGAATCCACTTTTTCTTTAAGGAAGAAATAGGCCATTGGTAAAAAGAATAACGGTTGGGCAAACATAATAGTTGTGTTTTCAGACATGGACATGATGTTTACTGAATAACAACAAAGCCCTAGTGCTGCGGCACCAATGATACCACGCCAAATATGCAGATTGAGTTGTTTTGTCTTAATCAGTTTAATGCCGCCTTTTAAAAAGATAATTGGTAACACAGAAATAAGACTAAAAAAGAACCGAAAAAATGAAATTTCGGCAACATGAAGACGTTCACCCAACAGACGCATAAGCACATCATTTGTTGCACTAACAACTGTAATCATTAAGACCCAAAAAACACCTTGTTTATAGCCCTTACTAAAGAACCACTTCAAAAATGAATGGGACTGTACGTATGTGCCTAACTGATCAAGAAATGATGATTTGGGTAATGTGTCTGGTGCATGAAGTGACATTGTTAATGACCCTGTCTGTAGTGAATGCTGTTCAGTTTTAACCGTATAACGCATGCCGTTAACGGTGATTTAGAAATAAATGATTTTGTCATTAACGTAAGCGCAAATTGAACATTTGTCGAGTAAAAGAGGTGTATTTCATGAAAATATTTTTTGCCTGGATAGAGCCAAACCAAGACTTTATACCAGAAATTCATTGCGTTGAAACAATACGTATTTTTAAATGTGTGATTTTGCAACGTGAAACGGAGGCTGCGGTTGCGCGTATTTTAACGGATGCAACGACTGATGATGTGGCGAATTTGGGTGATCTGACGCTATCACATGCCCTTATTTCTTATCATGATGGACAGCAAGCGTATGTGCTTTTCCGTGGGCATGTATCACGTATTCCAAATTCTAAAGGTGATGGTTTTATGGAGTGGGAATTGAATGCTGAACGATCAGATGCCATGCAGCAAATGCGTTGTTTGGTCGATGAATTAAAACAGAATCTGTCATTTGAAGCGGGTTTTTATGATTCAGTTGGTATTGCAGAAGTACTTGAAAATCGATCAGACATTATTCATTGGGATCGTGAGACAGGTCATTTGGGATTATCGAATCTTTTCGTAGGACGTAAAACAAAAATATTATCCGATGAAATCTTTCATGATTCACTTGTCGTTCGAATGGGACAGACACCATTGAATGCGGTTCATGTCTCGGTGGAAGCGAATTGGACGCAGTGTTATGAAGATGTTTTCAATTTAGCGCCGTTGATCGCACGTCAATTCAAACATAAGGTGATCAGTACACTGACGATTAAAAGCTTGATTCGTCAATGGCCGCGAGTGGGCGATAAAATTGGGCGCATTAAAACACGCCGTAATAGCGGATATGAAGTTGTTAAAAGTACGTTGACACGTCTTGGAACTGTTAATGGCTTGCCAACTGTAACACCGCCTATTTATTTAAGTGAAGCAGGTCAAGAACCACGATTTAGACATTTTAATTACGGATGGTTTAAGGGGAGTTTATGGATTAATTGGCAGTATAAACAACCATGCCGTGAGGTTGTTAATTTTAGTGTATTAAATGTCAATGCACGCGCAGGCGGTGGTGTACGGCAGCTCACGTTTAAGCTGGCACATGGTGATTCTTATTTAGCGAAACAATCAGCAACGACCCTTTTGCGAACGGAGCGTGGAACAATGTTATTGAATTATGCGTCCGCAGTTGCAAAAGCGCATATGGCAGGATCACAGCGTCAATTGGAAATTGAATGTTGTGTGCCGTTTGATTGTTTTCGAGATGTGGATTTGGATACAACAGTTATTGTGGCGCACAGCGATATTCCAGGTAAAAAAATTGCGGGAAAAGTTGTTGCCTATCGATTAATAATAGCGCCTGATCAGTGGTTTGTTTGGGTGAAAATTGCCGCACCTTTAAAAACAGTCGTGCCTGAAAATGCATCAGATCATCCTTATGATATTGCGGTTTGTTCTGAATTTATAAGTGATGATTATGCAAAGTCACCATCATCTGATTGGGCATTGCATCGATCGGATGAGATTGATCATGAAGCACCTGATGACCCAGAAACGTTTCGTATTCATGATTTGGTTGAATCTATCCGTGTTGGTGGTGATAGTGCTACACAAGTTGACGCGTTGATGGCAGCGCAATATCCAACCCACAACGATTACAAAGCTGTGCTGCGTGATCATTTATGTTTTTTGAATGTTCAGTTTCGGTCACTAGAGCCAAAGCCAGTGATAGAGACAACATGGGAACGGGGAACGCCGATTATGTACCAGCTTCCTTAAGAGCAAATCATTATTTTACATGAAGGAAAATCTATGAAAACAATCATCTATCAACGGGATGGGGACACTCCTTCATCCTTTTTGTCCTACGATTGCCCTATTTGGGAATTAGGCAATACACGTGATTCATTGGCGACTGTGGAAGCTGAGGAATTTACTTTTCCAGATCAGATTATCATGATTGGGACATTGAAACCTTATTGGGTCGAGAGTTGTGCAACAGGGCAGTTTTGTGATAATAGCGGTGAGCGATTCTCCCCTACTCCACTTTATAATTCTTCTATAACTACTTTGCGTCGCATTGAATGGCATGCGGAATGGATTGAAAACGATAAAGGGGCGTGTGAAGCACTCAAAATACCCTTTGCATGGGGCGCTAATTTTGGTGTGCAGGATCGTTCTATTATTTCAGATTATGTATTGCCAACACAGGATCGATTAGGTATTTGGCAGCCAGGCATTTGGCAACAGACAGGTTCAGTATTAGAACCTGTTTGGTCCTTGGGTGGCTTTTATCAATCAGGTTGTGCACTTGATGCGATAAAGCCTATGTATGTTCGATTGTGCCCTGATGAGTCCCAAACGTGTCTTCAGCTGACTTCAACTATTAATCAAGCATGCCAAATACATTGTGGAGCAATGGGTGATTTTGAAAAAGATGATGCCACATTATCGTCACCAATGACGTTGATGAATCATATTCAGTTTGGCTCTATCCATTATTTTTTACCAAATCTGGACGATTCGATTGGTTATCAATCATCGCGTGTATTGGATTATGACCCACTGCATGTACGGGTAAAACTTTTATTTTTACGGAGGAATCATGGCACTTATTTTGCGAACCACTAAGGGGGAACCGTTGACCATTGCTGAGATGGATCAAAATCTGATGGAGTTGGATCAGCGTCTTAAAACGTTAGAGGATTTGGCACAAGCAGATAATCCACTTCAAATTGAAACACAGCAGGACACATTAATTTTTAGAAATGGGATGGGTGATGAAATTGGACGCGCAGCATTGCCTCGATGGATACCACGCCTTCGGGGGGATTGGCAGGTGGGTGAAACGTATGCGTTTGGTGATTGGGTACGTTATGAGAGTCGATTGTACTTTTGTTTAACGGCGCATGTGGCAGAGGCGTTTGATGAGACCAAATGGCAATTATTATTGGGATAGGAAATATTATGGTATTAGATCGGTCAAGTCTAACGGCAGTATTGAGTGATATGGATGATGTTGAAATTTTAGCACGTACGTTATACGGCGAAGCGCGTGGAGAAGTTAAAACGTGCGGTCAGCAAGCGCTGATTGCCGTTGGTAATGTGATTATGAATCGGGTGCATCAGGGGACTTGGTATGGGCGTACTATTCGGGGAGTATGTTTATACCCCTATCAATTTTCGTGTTGGAATGAGGGCGATATGAATTTAGGAACATTATTAAGAGTGACAACAGATAAGCCTGTTTTTCAGGAATGTTTAGAAGTTGCATATGCTGTAGCGCATATGTTGGTGTCTGATATGACGATGGGGGCGGATCACTATTTTTCGACGGATATGGGTAGCACCCCACGGTGGGCACACTTTGCAGATGAGAAAGTGCAAATTGGTAAGCATCGTTTTTATAAAATGCGACGTAAGTAGGAGAGATGAAGATGTGCTGTTGGTGGATTAGTAGTATTGCATCTTTCTGGTACAATATAAATTAGATATTCTTATATTTATTTTATTAATAAATTATATATAAAATCTTATATTTTGACAAAATTCATACATTGTTATATACATTATAATGTGGAGTAAGGAAATTGATATATGGATTTTCAGCTGAAAAAAATCAACAGCTTATAAGTGAACGAAATATTAGTTTTGATGAGATTATATCTGCTTTAGATAATGGAAATCTTTTGGATGTTTTAGAGCTTCCTAATCAAGAAAAGTACCCACAGCAGAGAATATATGTTGTGGATATTATTAGTGCTGATGTTTCGTGTGAGGCTTCATCTAAATATTTTAAAAAAGATACACGTGTGAATATTCGGATTTCAAGTAATGATTTGCAATGGTTAAAGCAAAAAGCAGCTTATAAAGGATTGCCTTATCAGACATTTATAGCGAGTGTTTTGCATGAATATGCGGCGGGTCATTTTCAAGAGAAGTGAAGACAGTCTCTAACATATTTTTTTCTAATTCCTCAGGTCATGTGCCTGGGTTTTTTTATCTATATATAATCAATTAATCATTAATTTTACTTAAGAGAGGTTTCCAATGGCATTTCCACTTTTTGCAACCGCCATGGGGTTGGCTGAATTTGCGCCGTCTATTGTGCGATGGTTATCGGGTGATGATGTGGAGCAGGTGGCGGCAGATGTAATCACGCGTGCGAAACGGGTGACGGGGTTGGATGATGTGTCATCTGTGATGAATGCATTGCGATCGGATCCGACGGCACTTATTGCCTTTCAAAAAGATATGTTGGCATTGGAGACTGAACGTGAACTTGGGTATTTAAAGGATCGCCAAAGTGCCCGTGAACGCGATGTTTCTTTTATTGAGTTAGGGCGCCGTAATTATCGTGCGGATGTTATGGTGATTGCAGCAGCGATGGGGATGATTATGTGTTTGGTGTCACTGGCGTATTTTTCGGATCATTTGCCAGGTGAGGCAGTCGGTATTATTTCGACAATTGCAGGTATTTTTGGCGCGTGTTTAAAGGATGCTTATGCATTTGAATTTGGTTCATCCCGCGGGAGTAAGGAAAAAGATTCAACCGTAGCTGCGATGTGGTCTCAATTTCGTCAGTAATATTATTTTTTTATTTAATATTAATATATATTAACAATTTGTTAATAATTTTTATTTATAGTTATAATTGGCAATGGAGCCATTCATAACGGAGGAATTTTTAATGATTCATTATGTAAATAAGGTGCTTGTGTGTGCTGCATTCGTTTGTGTTGGTTATAATTCTGTTTATGCAATGGAAACAGATCAAAATGATAAACTGCCAGATAGTTTGGTGAGTCGTGTTGTTGCAGCAAAAAACGTTATTGATACGGTTGTTGATACGAGTCATGTGTTTGGTGCTAAAGCTGATGCGATTGGGCAAACCCTCTCGGTTCTTGGTGCTGTTACGGGTGATGTACGTTTAAGCCAGGCAGGTTTAGTTCTTGATGAAACAGGCGATGTGTTAACCGCAAAATCAGTAGGTGCCGCGTTGAATGAAGTTGAAGACTTAATTGTGAAAGTTGACCCGAAACATGCTGAAGATGTAAAAAAGATTGGTGCAGGTGTGGTTGTAGGGGCAAAAGCTGTTGATGATATCACGAAAGGATTAAATAATCTTTTTGGTAAAAAGAAGAAAAGGAAATAAGTTATGTGGGGCTTTTGCCCCATTAGCTCAAAGAATCATAGTCAAATTCTTTGGGTATTAATAAACGGTGTGACCCGTCCCCTTTGTTAAAGCATACTGTTTTGTGGGAATGTCCCAAATTGGGAATACTGGATGGGTCATAATAATGTGTCACGGATAGATAATATGCTATTTCTTCGAGTGTTGGACAGCTTATCGTTGAGGGGAGTTGTGGGGGGTCAAGTGTGCGAATAAGATATTGTTTTTTAGAACCATTTGCATCAAACGTAGAAAAATCAATATGTATGGATCGATGTTGAGGGATCAAATCGTTAATTATATTATATAATGTTTGCAATCCTGTAGAAAGATAGCTGCTGATGAGTGTTACATCAAGGTGATCACTGGAAGTTAACTCACGAATATGCACTAATTGATCTGTTATAAATGCTAAAAATGCTATTCGGTCGGCGTAAATAAATGCCATTACATTTTGGCAAAAGATGAATGAATTCTTCGTTTGTTCATTAAAAACACTTAAGAAGATATCATCCTGTTTTAAGGTATGGATACTATAATTGCTTTTACTACCAAGGGATGAAATGGAATTTTTGTAGATTAATTGGGGGGCGCCTATTAACGCCCGAAACATGATCGTCGCACCATTAAAGATGGTTGTGCTACATACCTTTCGTATAAGCGCATGATCTTCATGGTTTCGAATTATAATTTCTAATTGACTATTTGGGTCATTATGTGTTGCTGTAATAAAATCAACAGTGATTTTTGCTTCTTCATTTTTATCGTATATGAACGATGATATGGTTTCTTTTTCAAGATCGGTAACGAGCCGATTTATTTCCATTGTTTTACCAAGGGTTGTTGTTATCCCTTCTTCTGAAATCTCACCCTCCTCTAAGTGAGCGCTTTGTGTGTGTTTGCTTGAGGCAAAACAGATAAAAAAAACAATAAGAAGTAGTAATTTATTCTTCATTTATTTAATTCCTTGGAATAATATAAAAGAAATGTTAGCAATTTTATGAGATATGTACAATCTTTTTCAAAGAACGATACGTTTTATAGATCATTCTACGAACGCTATTGAAATGCGTGAGTTCGCTTTACTCGTGTGGTCATTATAAGAATTGCATAACGAGGATTGAAGTCGATAGCCGTTCATGATCTCATTATGACTTCGTCAATTTCCGAATACGTTGACTGTTAGAGTCAGAGTCTACAACATATATATTTCCGGCACTATCCAGGGTGATGCCTGTTGGGCTATAAAATTTTGCTGTGCCAAGAGCGCCATCTGTTGTGCCAGCTGTCCCACATACGCCAGCAATTGTTGTAACAGATGCATCCGATAGTTTAATAGCACGAATGCAATGACTTGCCGTGTCAGCTACATACAAGTATGTATTATCGGTGGCAAGTCCGATGGGACTATTAAATTTAGCGGATGTTCCAGTGGCATTTACTGAGCCAGCTGTATTACAGACACCTGCTAAGGTTGATACAGCGCCTGCTATACCTGTTGCATTTGGTGTAGCTATTTTACGTATACAATGCCCATCCGTATCAGCAACATATAAATTTCGAGACGAATCCATGACAATGCCAGATGGTGATTTGAATTTAGCAGCTGTAGCCGTGGTATTATTTGATATATCTCTTGATCCGCTACCAGCATATGTTGATACCGTACCATTTTGTATTTTGCGTATACGGTAATTAACAAAATCACTGATATAAGTTGTGCCATTGTTTTCCATAAAAATGCTATCTGGACTATTAAATTTAGCAGCTGTTGTTGCGGCTCCCTCTACATAACCAGTCGCTGTCCCGCAGATTCCAGCGATGCGTGTAATACCACCGTCACTCATTTTACGAATACAATTATTTTTACTATCAACAATGGTAAGGGCACCTGTATTGAGAGATATTCCTGCAGGCATATTAAACGTTGCTGTTGTTGCAACCGCGTTATCAGCAGCCCCCGCTGTTACTGACCCTGCATGAATTGATGTTAATCCATTGGGGGTGATTTTTATAATGCCATTTAAAGATGTGACATAAATGGTATTTGATGCATCAACAACAATACCTGAAAGACGCTTTGTTGTGTTTTGCGAACCTGTTAATGTGCCTGCTAAACTTAGGGTTAACGTTTTGCCATCAACAGGTGTTGTGCTGACAATGGCTGTTCCTCCCCCTGCAAGTGTGCTGACTGTATAAGCCGCATATCCAGATGACCATCCTATGGCACCACATAAGATTGTACTCGTCATAAGTATTTTTTTAAAAGCAGAAGATTTTGTTTTATGTGAAGAGGGAAAAAAATTATGCATCATAATCTCTTAATCATATTTGTTTTTATTATTATATGTATTGTATGATTAATACTTAGTTAATTTTAATCTTTATTTGGTTGATATAGTGTTCCGCCAGGCGTGGGGTTTGGAACTCCTGTTGTGTTTGGTAGGCTTAAGGGTTGATTTGATAATGAGCGAACGGCAAGATAGGCAAAAATTTGTGCTTCCATCGCAGTTGAATTCCAGCCTGCTTCATCGGCTATTTGAATGGTGAGCATATCAGGTATATATGTTTTTAACTCTGTTTCAAAGGTGTGTCTAATGACTGGATTTTTCCATCCACCCCCACATAAAATCCATCGCCGTGGGTATAGCTTTTCTTTGGCGTGATGATGTGGAATGAGGGCTAGGCTTTGCACAATTGTTTGTGCGGTAAAGGTTTCTAATGTCGCGCATCCATCATTAATTGATAAATTCATTACTTCTGGTATGAGTATGATATCACCGATATCAAGCGCTTTTGGGGGTGGCATATGAAGGTAGTTTGCACCATTTATGAAGAGCGCTTTTTCGTGTAATGCATCTAAAGTAGCTTTGTGTGGGTGGCCTTTTCGACCGTATGTGCCGTCTACATCCATGAATTCGACGCCCATCGTTTTTTTTCGAACGAATAGATCGATTAAGGCATTCCCAGGCCCTGAATCATAGCTTATTAAATCAGCCTCATCTTTACCTTGGATAAGGGTAATATTTGAAATGCCTCCACAATTGATAATACCAGCAGGGGTAATGTTATCGCGCTGTGCAATTACGTGATGATAGAGGGGGGCAAATGGAGCCCCCTGTCCACCTGCCTCAACATCCTGGCGTCTGAAATCATAAACAACCATGATGTCCAATTCATTTGCCATATGTTGTGGATTGCCAAGGACAATTGAGAGACGCACAGATGGTTGATGATAAGCCGTCTGTCCATGATAACCGATAACGGTAATTTGGCTCGTTGAATAGTCTGTTTGGATCAGTAGTTTTTTCACGCAATCTATATGCAAATTGGTGGATAGTTGAATGACATCCTGTAATTTTATAGGTTGTTCAGCACCATACAGATACTGCATGAGGGTTTTTATGGTTTTGGTTGGATCAGGTAGCTGAAGTTCATTCGCTATATAATTGAAAAGGTCTGTTGGAAAGTGACGATGGGCAGTTGTCATAACCCCTTTGGCATTACGAATGCTATATTCAGCCCCTTTGAGGAGCAATTTTGTTTTGGTATCATAGGATAAAGACGTGTGCCCTAAATCTTTTATAGCGCTCTGATCGTCGCCCATGCTGAGAAGTGCTGCGTCGATGCCATCCATGGATGTGCCGCTCATAAGACCAATTGATAGCATTGCTTGTTCTATGGTTGTGTGGTGTCTATTTAATTTATAGTGCTATTTTATGTTTTTTACTTTTTCCATCTGGGTTTCTAAGCGTATGATTTTATCATGATCACCTTGATGTCTTGAATCTATAGTATCAACTCGATTGAATGCATAATTTAAAATGCCGCTAAAAATCGTGATTACTATTATTGAGGTGGCTCCTATTCCGCCTATAACCCAATAAAACAAAGAATTAGATACTTTTTCATTGTTACTTTTATGAAAATTTTCTCTAACTTTGAAAATTTCATTTCTGGGATCATAATTATCTGAAGACATATTAATCCTTTATGGAATGTTTAGCAGGTTCAATACGAATCGGTTCTCCTTTTTCTTTCATCCAAAGCGTTCGGTCTTCAGTTTCCAGAAGGATGCTTGTCGAAAATCTCAAAAAAGATTGAAAATCTTTAAAATGCCATTTTTCAATAACTTCTTCCATCTTTGTTAGATCACCGTTATTGATTTCTAATATAAGTTTAGTATCTTGTCTTGTAGGGATTACAGCCATCTACGTCACCATTTTTGTTGATATATTATTTTTTAGTTATAAATCTTATATGATAAATGATTTATAATGCATGTCACGGTATAAGCTTAAGGCTACTAAACCGACTGATTGTTGTCAATCATTGAATAATGTGCGGCTTGAATTGCGCGTGCTCTAAACTTTTTCTTTTCCTTGTATTTTTACACGAATAGCCGCCTCTGGTGTTAATCGCATAATGACTTGTTTTGGTAGGCGTAAATCAACCATTAGGACATCACTTGCTGCAATTTTGTTTTCATCCAACAAGATAGTGAGGCGTGATAGGGCTTCATCTATTCCTTCTTCGGGCAATTTAACGGTAATAGTGCCATCGATTAGTAAATTCCAACGACGTTCCCGAATGCGAATCATTGCATTTAAATGTGTTTTAATGGTTGCAAATTGATTTAATAATCCAATAAGTTTTGGCGCATGTGCGGGTGCATCAGAACCCACAACAATCGGTAAGTTTTTAAAAATTTCTGAAATAGGACTTTTAATAACAACGCCATCTTTATCAACGAGATAATGACTTTTTTGATGTTGCCATAGGGCAATTGGTTCGCGTTCAACCAGACGGATATAGATCAAATTTGGTAATCGACGTTGTACGGTAACACTTTTGATCCAATCAATTTTTAGTAAATTTTCTAAAATTGCATCAATATCATACGACAAGATTGGTGTTTTTGTTTTAACTTGAGTTGCCTCTAAAATAGCATCAAATTTTGTGTTCTTTCTTCCCTCCACAAAAACATCACGCACATCAAGCCCAATACGACCTGAAAAATCAATAAGGTGATCTTTTGTTGATTGGTAAAGCTTATGGGGTAAACCTAAGAAAATGCTAATCGTAAGGACAATCACCATCGTGATAATACTAATCAGCATAAACCAGCTGCGTGCTTGGCTCCAACTTCGTTGTGCCCTTATGCGTTCAGATGATGTTTGTTTTGTTTTGACGCGTGTAAATGAAAAGCGATCCCATAAGGCAGCGCTTAGGAAAAAGGGACGTTTTGACTGCTTTTTGAGCGAAGGATTCCCTTTATTTACTCGGCTTGATGATCGTGTGTGCTGCGACGATAGTGCGTTGTCTTCTAAATAATTATCTTTTACTGGGCGCATGTGGCACGCTCTATGATTTGGTCGAGAAGTTCACTAAATGAAATGCCATAATATGCTGCAATTTCAGGAACGAGTGAAAGTGGGGTTAGTCCTGGCTGGGTATTAATTTCTAAAAGTGCCATTCGGCGTGCGCCAGTATTAACGGTATTGTTTTCGACGGTTTCATCTAGACGAAAATCTGAACGTGTCACGCCTTTGCATCCCAAAATCGTGTGGGCTTTTTCAGCATAAGAAAAAAGGAGTGATTGATCAGTGTCTGTCAATGGCGCTGGCATAAGGTGTTCTGTTTTACCGTCTGTGTATTTTGCCTCATAGTCGTAGAATCCACTATGGGGCTTTAATTCAATCGCCCCGATTGCTTTGCCATTGATAACGGCGATTTGAATTTCGCGCCCTGGTATGTAGGTTTCTGCCAATACATGGTCACCAAATGTCCATTCATTCATGGCTATATCGCGCTCAGTGTTATTTTTTATAATATAAACACCACGGCTAGAGCCTTCGTTAAGAGGTTTAATCACATAGGGAAAGGTAAAAGGATGTTCGCCATGTTTATAAGTTCCAAGTGGGATAATACGATATTCGGGAACAGGAATGTTTGATTGCATGAATATAAGGCGTGATAAGATTTTATCCATCGCAAGAGCAGATGCCGTTACGCCTGAATGCGTGTACGGTATGCGTAACATATCAAGAACGCCTTGAATCACACCATCTTCACCGCCTGTACCATGGAGTGCATTAAATACAACATCAGGTTTTGCTTGTTTTAAATCAAATAGTAATTTTTCTAAATCACGAGATACATCAATTGCTGTGACCGTATATCCTTTTTCTGTTAGCGTTTTAATTACGCCCTCAGCCGTTGATAACGAAACATCACGTTCATTTGACCATCCACCCATTAAGACGGCAACTGATTTATTTGATTGACGCATATGTAATTCCTTTTTTGTCTTTTACCGTTAGGATGATAAAGGTTCACCCAAACGAATAATTTCCCATTCAAGAGTAACTCCGGATGTTGCCTTTACAGCAGCACGAACCTTTTCACCCAATTGTTCCAGGTCACTGGCGGTTGCGTTTGCCAAATTTAGTATAAAATTGCAATGTTTTTCAGATACTTGTGCATCATTAATGGAAAGCCCACGGCAACCTGCTTCATGAATCAGCTCCCATGCTTTTTTTGGCTCTGGCTCCTGCCCCATTTTTGTACTGTTAAGTGTTGGGTTTTTGAAGGTGCTGCCACCCGTACGTCCACGAATAGGTTGTGTGTCTTCTCTTTTTTGTAGAAAATCGTTTATGGTCTTATGAATTATAGAAGAATTTTTTGGGATTAGATTAAAACAGGCACAGGTTATAATGGCTTCATCGGGTAAATTGCCATGGCGATAAGTCATCTGTAAGTCGGATCGTTGAATGCGTGATACGTTGCCTTTGAGATCAATGACTTCAACCCAGAGAAGAAAATCGGCGACTTCGTTTCCGTAAGCGCCTGCATTCATGGCAATGGCGCCCCCAATAGAACCCGGTACGCCAACAAGAAATTCTAAACCGCTTAAATCACGTTGGGCGCATTCCATAACAAGTGTTCGATCAAGACATGCTGCGCCAACAGTAACAGTTGTGTTTTCAAAGGTAAGTGTTGAAAAGCCTGAGCCAAGCTTAATGACGCACCCTTTTATGCCGCCATCGCGTATAAGGATATTTGATCCAGCTCCTAAAATAACAACAGGCATATCAGGCGATTTTAATTGTAAGAATTCGGCTAAATCTTGGGTATCTTTTGGTTTAAATAGAATATCTGCTTTGCCACCAACTTTAAACCATGTGGCTTTTGATAGATCATAATCAAATAAATAACGACCACGAACATTCGGTAATGTATATGGGGGCTGATTCTTTGATTGGTTTGTTTGTATTGCAGATTTGTTCATAATTAACGTATTACTTTTTGAGGTTTTCACGGTTTTGTATGGTTTTCTCTGATGCATGTGCTTGCCATAATCCATCCAGCTGTACAGGTAATGAAGCTGCCCAATACGTAATGCTACCCGCACCCATGCAAACTACCATATCACCAGGATGAGCAAGGCGTGCAATTAAAAATGGCAATTCTTTTGGGTCATTTAGATCGTACACATGTGGCACACCTTTTGTACGAATGGCTTTTGCCAAATGAATTGAATCTATCCCCTCAATGGGATCTTCGCCTGCTGCATAAACAGGTGCGACAATAACGTGGGTGCATCCTTTAAACGCGTTTGAAAAATCATCAAATAAATCATTGAGCCTGCTATAACGGTGCGGCTGGACAACAACAATAAGATTACCCTTGGGGCATGCTTGTTTGGCGGCGTTAACAACGGTTTGAATTTCAACAGGATGATGGGCATAGTCATCGATAATGGCAACATTACCACTTGTACCAATATGTGTAAAACGACGCTTGACACCTTTAAAGTTCAAAAAGGCTTGACGAATAAGATCATCACTAATGCCGAGTTCTTGTGCAACAACAACCAAGGAAAGAGCATTTTGTACATTATGCATTCCCATCATAGGTAATGTCACATCACGAATACGACGTGGGAAACTGCAAACATTTGTTTGGTCTGATTTAAAATGAAGAGCTAAGTCAGGGGTAAGTTCAATATCAAAGGTAACGCCGTTAACATTTGGCCGCACATTAATTGCTCGTACCATGGCATGTTCAGAAAAACCATAAGTGACAAGGCGTCTGCTTGTGATTTTATCAAGAAGCCCCATAACGACAGGATGATCCGCACAAAGTGCTGCAACACCATAAAAGGGCATATTATAAATAAAACGAATAAAAGCATCTTCTAAGTTTTCAAACGTTTTATAATATTCCATGTGTTCAGGATCAATATTTGTAATAACGCTGATTGTTGGAAATAGTTTTGTGAAACTTCCATCGGATTCGTCCGCTTCAACAACAATCCAATCACTCGTTCCAAGCTTTGCATTCGTATTATAGGCATTTAAAATACCACCGTTCACAACGGTAGGGTCAAGACCAGCCGTTTCAAATAAGCAAGCCATCAGGGATGTTGTTGTTGTCTTTCCATGTGTACCTGCGATGGCCACTGATTTTTTTAAACGCATGAGTTCAGCTAGCATTTCAGCACGCTGAATGACAGGAATACGAAGAGTTTTTGCCGCAATAACTTCAGGATTTGTTTGTTTTACGGCAGATGAAATCACCACAACTAGGCAGTCATCTATGTTCGTTTCGAAATGACCAATTTTAACGGTAATTCCTAATTTAACAAGTCGACTGATATTTTGATTTTGTGCAATATCAGAGCCTGTGACTCGATATCCTAGATTATGCAGTACTTCTGCAATGCCGCTCATCCCAATGCCACCAATCCCAACAAAATGAATCGCTTTTTGTGTTTTATGTGGAAATATTCCGAGAGGATTGTGCATGAAGGCTCCTGTTTTATAGTTTATTTATTATTAATAGTATTACGCTAAAATATACATTCTAACAAATTAAATCGGTAAAAATTAAAAGGCTTGGTTTAAATTATTGATATGTACTTAACAAATAGCAAATTTTATAAGGATATGTCTATTATGTTTTTAATTTGGTTAGGAGGAGGTAGGATTATTGCAGCTATTTAGGATACGAGATGGCATACGATTTCTAAATAAACAAAATCATAATTTGTGTGTTGTGAGTTTAATTTTTATCGTAAAATGCTGGGTAAATTATATTGATTTAAATCGATTTACGATTCTTCTAAAATATCTTTAACGAGTTTCCACACATTTTGTGCGGCTTTTGGATGTGCGAAGGTGCGTATTAACGTCGCCTTCTCTGTTAATGATTCTGGTTTTTCCATTTTTTCTTTTAAAAATACAGCTAGTTTATCGGGATTAAGTGAGGCTTCACGCATGACCCAAACCGCATTTCCAGCCATAAGTTGCGCGGCATTTTGTGCCTGATCACCTTCAATAGAGCCTTGAAACGGAACGAGTAATGTTGGTTTTCCAGCAATTGATACTTCTGCTACAGTTGACGCGCCTGCTCGTGCAATTACAAGATGAGCTTTCTTGTAATAATTTTCAATAGGGGACAAAAATGTTTTGAGTTCTACACGGCAATTGGTTTGTTCACCGTAAGCGAGTTGTGTATCGTTCAAAAGAGGTTCACGGCACTGTTGGGTAATTACAAGTCGTTTTTGCAATTTAGGTGATAATTTTTGAACAGCTTGTGGTAAAAGCTGGGAGAAAATTTTGGCACCTTGGCTGCCCCCAATAAGGAGCAATTGAAAATCACCCTTAATATCAGGGCTTTGATAAGTTTCTGAAATTAATTCACGAATACCGCTGCGCACAGGATTTCCTGTTACATAATAGCGCTCATCAATAATAGTTGATTCAGAAGGTGGAAAGGATAGGCCAATTCGCTTTGCTTTGGGAGCCAAGGTACGATTAGCCTTACCAAGAAAAGCATTCCCTTCATGTAAAACAGTTGGGATCTTAAGCCATTGTGCCGCATAAGTGCACGGAAATGATGGATAGCCGCCAAAGCCAATAACAGCAGCTGGTTTTACTTTTTTGAGCCATATAAAACATTTTAAGATTTGAAAACTAAGACTAAACGGGTAAACTAAGCGTCCGAATAGCCAATGTTTTCGGTGAATGGTGCAAACAAGCGCTGGTTTCTTTTTGTGATTTTTAAAAAACAGAACACCACGATTATCGGTCACCAACAGGGCTGTTCGACCTGATGCCTCAATTTCATCTGCTACACTTAAGGCTGGAAATAAGTGACCACCTGTGCCCCCACTTGATAAAACGATAGGTCTTAAAGCATCTATATTCGATGCATTTGCACGGGACGTGCCACAAGATTGATCTTTAATATTCATAATATAACATCAGGACAATATCCATTTTTCTCATTATGGCACAAAACAATTTTAAATACGATGGTGAAAAATGAATGTTTGTTGTATGCTTGAGTAATGATTGTCTATACGTAATATATGTTCGGATTTGAGATATGAATACTCATAATATTATTCGCACTCATTTTGAAAATGGTCTTATGTTTGTCATATGGCGTGATAAATGCTTTCCTGCATCGATTGGGCGAAATGGGGTTATTGCTGCGTCTGATAAACGTGAAGGGGATGGGTGTACTCCTTTAGGGCAGTATCAGGTGATACGAGGGATTGTAAGAACTGACCGTATCTGTGAAACATTTGTAAAATCAAAGCTTTCTATTGATCATAATACACAAGACGCAGGCTGGTGTGATGAGCCAACACATCCTTCTTATAATGCTTATGTCACCAAGCCGTTTTTAGCAAGTCATGAAGATTTATGGCGCGATGATCATGTGTATGATTTGGTGCTGATCACTAACCACAATATGAATCCCGTTGTTCCTTATCGCGGCAGCGCTATTTTTATTCATATCGCTGCTGAGGATATAAATGAGCATGGTGTTTCTATATTAAAACCAACAGATGGGTGTTTGTCATTACGGAAAGATGATTTATTAACGATTGTAAATGAATGCGATGAAGGTCTTATTTGGACGATTGAATAAGGTGTACAGCAATAGTTCCCGCTAAGGTTGATGATTGTAGTGTTAGAGTTACTTTTATAAATATATCCATTGGAAATGAAAACACCTGTTTTTACCAACGTCGTTGTCATAGCGAGCGTAGCGTGGCTGTCCAGAAAAACAGGCATTTTTGTAATTAACAATCACTGGGTGGCTACATCTGTTTCGCAGATTCGTCATGACGGAAAATAGGCATCTTCATGTTCATTAGATATAGACGTTTGTAAGCTATTTTTACACGAATTCAGTTCGGTAAAAGGTTCTAAAGATTTTTTAGCGGGAACAGCTGAGATTTTTTTGATATGCTTGCGAACTTTAGTTAATTTGACTAAAATAAATTTAAATCATTCGTTAAAGGGGTTGCACACGTGCAAAATCACGCAGAAGGGATCGTGCAGCCCACGTTGTTATCACTAATTTTAATCTGTTTAGAGTTAAATGAAGGTGCGGGTGCTTCTCTTCGTTATGATGCTATTTATGATGACATTAGGGAAGCGCGTCGTGAAGATAATGAACAGCTATCCAGGGGAATTTGGACAACAGCTATAAAGCGTGCGGATTTCTCAGAAGTTGAACGTTTGTGTATCGATGCTCTTAGTACTCAATCAAAAGATTTGCAAATCATGGGCTGGCTTATGGAAGCGTGGCTTATTTTGAATGGTCTTAAAGGTGGTGCTTTTGGCATGCAAGTGCTTGATCAATTTTGTCGTCTGTTTTGGCATATTGCATACCCACAGGTTTTGGATAATGATTTTGAAGAACGTCTTAATGTCTTTGATTGGATTGATAAGACGCTTCAAAATAGGTTATTGTTCATTGAAATTACACCAGTTTTATCAAGCATTGATTTGCATGCACTTAATTTATCCGATTGGATTGAGGCCGTTAATTTTGATAAAATTGCTAGGCGTTCACCTGATAGTCAAGCACTATTAACAAATGCTGAAACATCAGGAAAAGTAACGCTTGCACGTTTTAGACGTGGGTTGTCGTTGGCACCAAAAAGAGTACTTGAAGCACTTTATGCAGATGCTCTTATGTTTCTTACTGCCCTTACGGATTTTCAAGATTTATCTCAGCATTTATTTCCGAGTTATATTCCTATGTTTACTGGTACATGTAGTAATCTAGACGCGCTTATACGTATCGTTAGTTCAGCATTGGAATTACGCGTGAATGAACAAAGTCTGCCAGAGACTCCAGCAAGCTCTATGGATATCAGTGATCCTTTTGGACTTAAGGATGTTGCTTCAATTATGGCGAATGAAGATGCGGTGCAGCAGACAGTGTCATCACAAAGTGAACCTGAAGTTATTGCTCAACGTGCCGATGCCTATCGCGCGATTCATGAATTGGGGAAATTCTTAATGGAAATAGACCCTCATAGTCCAGCACCTTATTTATTAGACCTTATCGTTACGTGGGAAGATAAAAAGCTCTTGCAAATTGTGAGTGATATTAATGAAGGAAAGTCGGAGGCGCACAACCTCTTGCGGATGTTAGCTGGCAGTAGTGCGCGATAACGAAGTTCTCACCTGGAGCCTTACGATATAATCAATTTATAGTTGAATGGTTATAGATCATTTTGTGAACTTTTGCTGTCGGAATGCGCGAGCCCCGAAGGGGTATGGTCATTCAGGAAAACAGGTATTTCTGCATGATGAGCAGCCACTGAACATTAGGCAGCCATTCGATTACCACGGAAGCGTAGCGCTTTCTTGTGATGACGGAGGGTTGAGCTATATAAAATCTAATCCCGAATTGAGGCTTAAACTTATTGCTGATCGGTTGTTTGGGCTTCAGGTGTGACTGCTTCTGGTGCCGCTGCTTCAGAAGATGTTGCCACTTCTGCTCCTGGTGCTTCAACTTCTGGAACTTGCTCAGCTCCTTGTTGTTGATCGGCCGCTTGAACCTCCGTTGCTTCAGTTTCTGGTACGACGACTGCTTCTGGTGCCGCTGCTTCAGGAGAGGTTGCCGCCTCTACTCCTGGTGCTTCAGCTTCATCAGTTTCTGGAGTCTGCTCAGCCCCTTGTTGTTGATCGGCTGCTTGAACCTCCGTTGCTTCAGTTTCTGGTACGACGACTGATTCTGGTACTGCTGCTTCAGTGGACACTGCTGCCTCTGCTTCTGGTACTTCAGCTTCTGGAGTCTGCTCAACCCCTTGTTGTTGATCGGCTGCTTGAACCTCCGTTGCTTCAGTTTCTGGTACGACGACTGATTCTGGTACTGCTACTTCAGTGGACAATGCCGCCTCTGCTTCTGGTACTTCAGCTTCTGGAGTCTGCTCAGCCCCTTGTTGTTGATCGGCCGCTTGAACCTCCGTTGCTTCCACTTCTGGTGATGCTTCTTCTGATGCAACGATTTCTGTTTCTAGTAATGTTTGAACCTCTGGCACTTCAGCTTCTACTGCATCAGGCGTCTCAGCCTCAATAGCCCCTCCTGCTTCAGACGTGGCATCCGCCGTCCCACCATCTTCACTTACACCAACATCCCCATCTGCATTTTCTTTTGCCTCTTTGGCTTCTTCCTCAGCTTCATTTTTGGCTTCAATAGCATCAATTACAGTTTCAAGTTCTGCAGCAGCCATTGGTGGTGGCGCTTCAGGCTCAATCTTTCCTGGCAAAACCGCATTTTCAATCTCTTTTTTTAATTCAGCAGTAGCAGCCGGTGGTGGTGCTTCAGGTTTCTGCATTTCAGGTGGCACTATTTCTACCATTTCCTTATTAAGCGCATTCGCAGCCATTGGTGGGGGCGCCTCATGATGCTGCATTTCAGGTGGCAAAACTTCCGCTATTTCCTTATCAAGCGCCACAGCAGCAGCTGGTGGCGGTGATGCCTCTTGCATCGCAATTGCAGCAACTGATTTTTGGGGCGGTATATGTTTTTGTTCTACCTTAAGCTTTTTAGGTGAACCAGCTTTTTGCTGTTGATTAGACTTTTGTGCAACACCTGTTCTTCCCGTAACTTTCGATTTTGCTACATCATTTTTTGCTGTTTCTGATGAACCTATTTTTGATGGGATACTTTTCTGTGGTGCATTTTTCAATTGTACTTTTTTAGCAGATACTGTTTCTTTTAAGTTATTTTCCTTTGGCTGCTTTTTAGGATTAACTATCGCTGATTTTGATTTTTCAGTATGCGGTTTTACTGTCTTTGGCTGCACCTTCGTGAGTGACTTCTTTTTATCAGCTAATTGCACTTTGGCAGCTAATTGTTTCTTATCAATTGATTTTGCAGACGCTTTAACAGCCGTCTTTGATTTTTCATTCGGCTCAACTTTTATTGGTGATACCAAGTTTGGTTTAGTATTCGCCTTCTTTTTAACAATTTTTTCAGCTGCTATTTTAGATGATTTTTTTACCTTTTGTGGTACCTTCAGGGCAGCATGATTTGGTGCTTTTAGAGCGGTGACATCCTGATCAATCTGGTTCACCTGTGTTTTATTTGTCGCTGTTTCATCGTCATCATTTTTTTCTTTCGCTTCTGTTTGCTCTTGTTCGTGGGCATCGTCTTCTGATTTTTCATCTGTTGCCTCATCGTTTTCAACGATTATATCTGATTCTTCTTCTTCGTCAGTATCTGCTACCGACGTATCTTCCTCATCGGTATCAGCATCTTCTTCAGATGTAGCATCAGAATCATCTTCATCAGTGTCTTCATCAGATTGATTTATATCATCTGCATCATTTTCTGAAACATCATCTTTATCCGCTGTTTCTTTTTCTTTCTTTTGTGTGGATTTCTTTTTTGCCTTATTTTTTTTCTTTATTTCTTTTTTATCAATATTTTTAGAAGTCTTACCTTCGTAATCATCACTTTTTGATTCTTTTATTTTAACTGTTTCGTTTTTTTTTACATTACTTTGTTCTGGCTCATTAAAATTGTCTTTTTTTTTTACACCAATATCACTTTTAGTGTCTTCTTCATTTTTAAGATCCTTTTTAGAAGAAAAATCTTTATAGCCGTCTTTTTTAAATTCAATGAACTCTTTATCGTCAAACTTTTTATTAATTTCTTTTTTATCATCACGTAAAACGACTTCTTTTTTAAGTACAGCATCTACTTTATCTTTTGGCTCACTCTCACGCTTACGATGATTCAAATCATTTTCATCATCTTCTACTGCCTCTTCTCTTTTCTTAAACGTATTCATAGCACTGTCGTTACCAGAAACCTTCTTTTTAGAAGATTTTGATTTTTCATCATCTTGTTTTGAAAACAAAAATTTACTCAACAAAGACTCAAAGCTAACCGAAGACTGTGTATCATTAATTTCATCTTTATTTTTCAGTATGGATTCTTCTACCCCAGGAACAACAGCAACATACTTACCACCCAAAAGACCATCACTTACAATTTCAGCACTTGAATCCGTTGGTATTTTTACATCATGCTTAATAATTAATGTTGCTTTTGCTTGATAGGACTCCGTGTCAATTTGAAGACTTTGAACACTACCAACTTTAACACCGCTTATCTTAACATCACTGCCAATATTAAGGCCGTCAATCCGCTCAAAACGAGCAACAATCGAATAACCACTTAAGGATCGTCCGCCTTGTCCTGAGTTGTAAGCATAATACATAAAATAACCAGCAATGCCGATTACAAGCATGCCCAAAATTGTCTCTATCAAATTATTGAATGATTTATTCATTCTTTGCTCATTCCCTCAATCAATATGAATACGCATTTTCCAAGCAATCTCGCTATGAATACGCATTCTCTCTTGCATCATATGACATGTCACAGGATCATTCGATACTGTAGCAATTTCGTACACCTCTTGTGATCGCCTTACAAGAAATTCATTATCAATAATTAATCGCCTTATAATATCCAAGGATTCATGCAAATGATGATGATCTTCTTTTAAACTCGACAATTGTAAAAAATCATTAAATGTCATAGGCACATAAAAATCCAATGCACGAACGCGTTGTGCAATTGAATGAATACTCCCCTTTAAATCAACCACACTTTCATGAAACAGCAACTGCAAATTATATGCGCTTTCACCCCTTATATTCCAATAAAAACCTTGTGTTTTCATAAGCAATAAATAGCTATCCGCCAGCATACGACAAAGTGAATCAGCAATCAACTTGCGATCTTTCTTTTGTATGCCAATATCAATCATTCATCACCTTGTTTTCTATAATTTATAATACGTTACATCTAGTAATATATTACAGAAACAGTGTTAATAAATGATTAATTATTTGAAAGAGCATAAAATAGAAAATTTGCAAATAATTCGCTTTTGGTCTTAAACATATTAGTCAATATCACCAAAAAGCTCATCAATGGATCGTTCTTCTAGCTTTTGCGGCGATGAAGCAAGATCTTCTTCATCAAAAAGCTCATCAATGGATTGTATTTTTTCGGTATTTGTTAATACATTTTTTTCTGGTATCTTTGCTTTTTTACCCACCGCAGGGGCAGGAACAATTGTTGCTGGTATAGGAACAGACTTTATCGTTGCAGTAGATGCTGGTATGGATGATGCTACTATTTTTGAAAAATTCGTATTAGGGCCTAACAAAAATGTCTTTGCGACATGAGCTGGTATACGACCGCCTAATGAAGCTTTACGCATAGCGGCATTACTATCATTTCCAACCCATACTCCAACAACAACGTTAGCAAAACCCTCATTTAATGTGCCATATTCATCGCGATAACAAAAAAACCAGGCATCAACATCGCCATTACTTCCTGTTTTCCCACCAATAGTCGAATCAATATTTGCAGCCCGACCACCGCCTGATTCAATAACCGCACGCAACAGATCACGCATTTTTGCGAGTGCTGAATCATTAATAATTTTCTTTTGAACCCCTTCATTACGCTGATATAAAATATTACCTTCTTTATCACGCACCTCAATCACACCATACGGCCATACTGCATATCCTTTATTTGCAAACGTTGCATGTGCTGATGTCATTTCAATCAATGTTGTTTCACCCGCCCCAAGCGCCATACTAAGCCCTTCATGCAATGGACGTGTTAATCCTAGGCGATATGCCGTGTTCGCAACAGTTTGTGTTGTTAATTGCTTTGTTAGTCGAATTGAAATACTGTTTACTGATTTTGCAAAGGCATTACGCAGAGAGGTTTCCCCTTGTGATATATATTTAAAATTACTCGGTGACCATTTTGCATCATGGTAAGGCGTATCATCCATTAATGTATCAGGTGACATCCCTGCTTCCATTGCACTTAAGTACACAAATGTTTTAAAAGTCGAACCTGATTGACGATAAGCTTGTGTTGCACGATTAAATTGACTTTCTGAATAATTACGTCCACCAATAAGCGCTTTTACAGCTCCATCAGGTGACATAGCAACAAATGCAATTTGAGAGGCATTTAATTCTTTCCCCATTGTCACATTGTAATGCTTCGTAACCATTTCAGCATGACGCTGCATACTTGGATCAAGCGTTGTTATAACAATTAAATCTTTTGTAATAGGTCCAATTACAGATGGCAGCGTTTCATAAATCCAATCAGCAAAATAACGCCCACCTTGTCCTTGCGCCATTTGAATATTTGTAAGATCAATTTCTCCTTGCCTCAAATGACTTTCATATTCGGTAATGTATCCCGCCTCTTTCATAAGTTGCAAAACAGTTGTTGCACGCTTAACCGCATTTTTAGGATGCTTTGCTGGTGAATAGCGAGACGGCGCCTGCAAAAGCCCCGCAATAACGGCAGCTTCAAAAATCGTTAAGTTACGGGCTGACTTGTTAAAATAAGTACGGGCAGCTGCATCAATACCATATGTCCCTGCACCAAAATAGACGCGATTTAAATACATCGTCATAATTTGATCTTTTGTAAATTTCCATTCCAACCAAAGAGATATCATAACTTCTTGGATTTTACGCTTCATTGATCGATCCTGAACCGTAAAGGATCCATGCGTTTGTAAAATATTTTTAGCAAGCTGTTGTGTTAACGTCGATCCACCCTGAACAACCCGTTGTGCCTTATAATTGGCATAAGCGGCACGTACTAAACCAATAACATCAACACCAAAGTGGTACCGAAAACGTCGATCTTCAACCGCCATCAAAGCCTCTGGCACATAAGTTGGCAAATCAGAGACCAGTAACATATCTTCATAAAGATCACCATAACTTCCAAGCACAGTACCATCATACGTTTGCACCGTAACAGAAGGATTTCGTGTTTGAACCGAAAGCACCCCTATATCAGGCAAATCTTGGGCAAACCACAAAACCACAAGCGTTGCAAGAATGCCACCCCATACACCAATCATAAAGCTCGCATAAATCATTTTTATGAGCATACGTGTTAAAAAATTATGCGGCTTTTTCTTATTTCTTTTAAGCTTTATTGGCTTGTTCGACTTTGCAGTGGTCTTTCTTTCAGCACGTGGTCGATCTGGCGAACCAGGGTATATTTTCATAAATTATAATGGCACATTATCGCATTTTTACAGCCACCAGCATATATTCTGATCAAAAAAATGTCGAGAATTAAAATTATACGGCATGGATACACTTAAAACGATATATATATCACTTTCAAAGCATTCTGCGAACTTTTGCCGTTGTCATGCGAGCCAGTTTTGCTGGCACGGCCATCCAGGAAAATAGGTATTTTCTGCATGAAAAGTCACTGGACATGAGCAGCTATTGGATCACCGCATGTGCTACGCAAATTCGTGATGACGGTGGATGACAAATGATCATTTTAAAACCACGCTATTGCGCAATCTTATAAGCCTTATGAAAAAGTTGAAAAAAATTCGCGGTTGTTGCAACTGCTACTTCTTCAAGCGCAATACCTTTTATGTCCGCTACTTTTTCAGCCACAAGGCGTGTCCAAGCTGGCTGATTCGGCTTCCCCCGATGCGGAATAGGCGCCAAAAAAGGTGAATCTGTCTCAACAAGTATGCGATCAAGCGGTGCAAATTTCACAACTTCGCGCAATTCATCGGCCTTTTTAAACGTAATGATTCCTGAAAAGGATAAATAATATCCCAGATCAAGGGCTGCCTTCGCAAGATCAATGCTACCGCTAAAACAATGAAAAACACCCGTCGCATCAGGGTGTTGCCTTACACGTGCTAAGGTATCCTCATCCGCATCCCGTGTATGAATAACAACAGGTAGATTAAGCTGTTTACTAGCCGTCAAATGAATATCAAAACATGCGATTTGTTCATCACGCGGACTGTTATCATAATAATAATCAAGTCCTGTTTCACCCAGACCAACAACATTAGGATCCTGTGCATGATCTGTAAGTGTGGCAAATAACGTATCCACATCATGATCTTTTGCATCATGGGGATGAACACCGACCGTGCAAAAAATATGAGGATACGCCTTGGCAATGCCTTTAATTAAATCAGTTTCCGAAAGACGTGTATTGATAGTAAGACAATAATGAATATCATTCGCCTTTGCATTTTCAAGAACAGCATCGAGATTTGGGAGAATCTCTGGGTAATTTAAATGACAATGACTATCAACAAGGATAAGTTGTTTGTGCATAGACGTTAAATGGGTGGAATTTGCCATATTAGGTATATCTTGGTCAGGTTACATCAATGATCATCATTGACTAATTTTTTGTTCATCGTAACCTAAATAATCTTTTTTTAACAGGTAATTTAATAGAACAATTACGTGCCCATGCATGTTATCCAGAAGGCTGCGCATCAGTTACTGGCTTTTTCTTACTAAAACCAAAGCTCACGCCTTTCTTAGGTGTTGCGGGTTTTTCGCTGCCTTCGGCAGGCGAATTTTTCTCTTTTTTACCCCATTTAGCTTTTGGTGCTGCCGGATTCACTCCATCAGCAGAGGCACTGGCTGCACCATCAGTCGCAGACGCTTTAACCTTTAATTTCTTTTGTGGAAGTGGCTTTTTTATAAATGTCTTCAATTCTGTTTTTCGCTTACAAACACTATCATCATTTCCAGTGGCATCTTTGCGGTCAATCCATTCACACTTTTTATTCTCAGCATTACAATACATACGTGATGTAATATTTTTACATTTTATAGTGCATGATTTTTCTTCAAATTGATTAATTGTGACTTGGCATTTATGCCCACTACCACCAACAGCCCAAAAATGAAAGAAACAATTATCGGCTTTTTCGCATACATCCGTAATTTCATTATTTCGGCTATAGGCATTTGACAGCAGCAAAATAGTTAGCGCTAAAATGATTAGGATTTTAAATGACATGGAAACACAGCACGAGAATTCATCATACCTTAGAATATCATGCCGTGTTTTAATAAAACGTTAACTAAGATATTGCTTTTAAATAAATTTTAAAATACTACATTCGTTAATTTTTCTATAAATTTATTATTATTGCTCGCACTAATCTTTTATGTTAAAAATCGATTGTGATTAAACATTATACAGGAATAAATGTGACATAATGGGAATAAAAATTCAAATTAGATTAATATTATTACTCTTGGTATTGGCAACATGCGCTATTGCCAGATATGATATCATCAATAAAGACGAACTTTGCACGGCAGCGAGATTTATTTATGTTGAAGATGATGCACGCCAAGAAAAATTTAATGTGGATCCAATGAACATTAATGGTGAGCATAGATACCATCAACACACCGTCGCTATTAATGCTAAAATCACCAAAGGGGTTAATACTAAAAGGAAAGCCACTATGGATACAAAGCAAGCTGTTGTACTAGCTATTTTGGGCACAGCCTTTACAGAAACGGGTGAAAATACAGATATTACACGAAAGTTTTGGGCGACAAGAAAGAAAATTAAAACATCATCTCCTGATATTTATAGAACAGATATTACTTATTTGCACTATGCAGCCTTGCACACAATTGAAACATTGGCCAATCATCTGGTAAGAGATGCACTAGGTTTGGCAAGTAGATTAATTGAGGAAAAACAGAAAATCTTTTTCGGTAATCTTAGCTTTTTAACAGGCATTGATCGCGATACATTTATTGAATTATTTGGTTTAGCACGTGGTGCGCATCAGGTTGGTGTTGATATAAGAAAAGGTATTGCTGTCAGCGCGTCCGAAGTTAGCACTACCGCGATTGCCACTGTCGAAGTCGTGTTGGAACGTACTCTGTCGAATCATAGTGAATCCCCTGAACTTAAAGCTGTCCTTTCACCATCAGCAGTGGCAACCATAAATCCCACTGTTAGTGCTGTTCATGGAGATGATGGTCATAACGCATCAAGTAAAGAAACCACCCTAGTTCAAAAAGATGAGAAAAAAGCTGATGAAGATGAGAGAGATGTTAGTGATGTAACTTTACCATCAGTAAATTTGTTGAGCGCACACCCATTAATCACATCTACGTCATTAGCAATCTCTTCATTACCTAGCGATGCGCCTGGTGATTTTGCAGCAACAATAGTTTCTCAAGCAAAAGATGTTACCAAAGAATCTTCAACACCAATAAAAGCTGCAGCAACAGTTGCGCCTGATCTTAGTTGGACAAAAACGTATTCACTTAAAGGGGGTAAGAAAACAATTATTCGCACAGAAGGTAAGATTACGTATACGTATCCTGGTAGGATAATAGGAACAAGTACAGAAGAAAGTAACAAATCCGGAGTGCTAATTGTAAAAAAAAGTCATGGTGATTTTACATTGTCTTTAACGCAATCAGAAGAAGGCTTCGAAGCCCTAATTAAGGAAATCGACCCAACTTTTGGAAACTCTACAGCATCAACTCCGACACGATTAAAAAAAAGAAATAGTTATTCTTGGGGGAAAACTCCCGATGGTAACGCGTAAAAATTATTTCTTATATAGCATGAATGATTAATGTTATATCAACCCTTGCATTTTTTTGGCAAGCATCAAGTCATGCAAAAGCCCCTTTTTGAGCGGTTTTTTTCTCTTCGATATATATTATGGGGAATGATTGTAGCGCACCATCGCCAAACAACCACCCCCTTTTCCTCCATTATTATCACCACACAGCGTCCACCCATTAATCTTTCAAAAAAACAATTATCGGCCTTCCCGTATATGTCCGTAATTTCATTATTTTGGCTATGAACATTTGACTGTGGAAAATAGTTGATACTCAGGCAATTAAGCTTTTAAATGACATGCGAACACAGCATGAAAATTCATCATGCCTTAACATGCCATACTGTGTTTTAATGAAGCGTCAAATTAAACAATGAGCAATAAATTAATTCTTTAAATATTTTATTTATTAATTTTTCTATAAACCAATTATTATAATTGTCCGCTCTAATCTTTTATGTTAAAAAGCGATTATGATTAAACATTATACAGGAATAAATGTGACATAATGGAAATAAGAATTCATATAAAACTAATATTATTACTTTTTGTATTCGCGAAGTATGCTATTGCTGGGTATGATACCATTGACCAAGAGCAATTCTGCACGGCGGCAAAATTCATCTATAATCAGGATGGTGCACGCCAAGATGCATTCAATACGGATCCAATGAACATTGAGGGTGAGCATAGCTATCATCAACACACCGTCGCTATTAATGCTAAAATCACCAAAGGGGTTAATACTAAAAAGAAAGCCACTATGGATACAAAGCAAGCTGTCGTACTTGCTATTTTTGGCACGGCTTTTACAGAGAATGGTGAAAACATAGAGATTACACAAAAATTCCGTGAGGTAGCAAAAGGTCTTAAAATATCTGCTTCTGATACTTATAAGACAGATACTACCTATTTGCACTATGCAGCTCTCCACACAATTGAAGCCTTAGCTAATCATTTGGTAAGAGATGCACTAGGTTTGGCAAGTAGGTTAATTGAAAAAAGGCAAGAAATCTATTTCGGTAATCTTAGTTTTTTAACAGGCATTGATCATAATGCATTTATTGAATTATTTGGTTTAGCACAGCAGACTCACCGAGTAGGTGTTGATATAAGAAAAGGCATTACTGGCAGCGCGTCCAAAATTGATGTTACTGCAATTGCCACTGTCGAAGTCGTGTTGGAACGTACTCTGTCGAATGAGAGTGAATCCTCTGAACTTAAAGCTGTCTTTTCAACATTTGAGCCAATAAAAGATCATGGTTTTCACGCTGGAAATGATGCAAATAATAAAAGGACTCCCTTACTGCTGACAGACTCATCGGTTGCACATTATACAACTCCGCCAAGAGTTGAAAAAGAGGTTACAGACACAACACCGCCCACGGTTACATACAGCCCCCCAACAATAACACCCTTTCTTAAACCTTTTCCTGCTTCAATAGAAAATAACGCAACAAAAAACGCCTCTCATCAGGTTGTTCTTTCTCCTGTCTCAGTAGGAAATAACGCAACAGCAGTGACTCAGCATATCCCTAATTGGACAAAAACCTATTTATTGAAAAATGGTAAAGAAAAAATTATTCGCACGTGTGATACGATTACACATATATATTCTGGAGGGACGTGCATTCTTTGGTGCGCAGACGTAGAAGATACAAATAATGAAGCTGGAATACTGAATATAGAAGAAAATAATAGTAATTTTATGCTATCTTTAGAGCAAACAGAAGAGGCATTCGAGGTCATAATTAATCAAATCGATCCAACTTTTAGAAATTCTGCAGCATCAGCACCAAGGCAGAATAATACGACGATATTCACATCATGGAGAAAATGCCTTATTTAACTAATATCTCTATAACAATATGCGTGCTATTATATTGAGTAATATGTTCTTATTTTCTTACAGATATTTCATACCATAAGAGACCCGCGGATCATGTCCGTGGGAAACAAAAGAAGAAGGGTACTTTTCCGCCCCTTTCCTAATTTCCTTTGTATACTTTCCCCGTGCTCCCGGTAATGCCTAAGGCTATGTCATAACGCGCGTGACACGGGAATCCATTTAATGCTATCTAATAATAAGATCTATAAATCAGTATATGTAAAAAAATAAATGGGTAAATTTTATCATCCCATTTTTCATAAGAATTTAAAATAAAATGAAAGATTCCTATTATATGAACGTTTTTTTCCTCTTTATCGTGTTATTGGGAATAATTACACTTGCCACCGCCGAACAACCAACATCCCTTGCGCCCATTATTGTCACCGCGGAGCGTCCACCTGCTGATCTTTCAAAAAAAACAATTACTGCCAATAATATACGCATTAATCAATACGAACATGTAACAGATGCCTTAACCACCGTACCAGGCGTCTATGTTGCACAACAAGGAAGCCAAGGTCAGCCCACCGCCGTCTTTATTCGTGGTGGCAATTCAGAACACACCAATGTCATTATTGATGGCATAAAGGCAAACGATCCAACAGCCCCATCAGGTGCCTTTAATTTTGCAGGCCTTGGTACAGAAGGCGCTGATACCATCACAGTACTAAAGGGTGCATCTATTGCTGCTGGAAACATAGATGCCCTTTCAGGAAATGTGATCCTTGACACCAAGCGGGGAGAAGGTTCGCCAACAATCGATACCTTAATTGAAGGTGGATCATTTAATACATACTTGATGAATACAGGTGTGCAAGGCGCAACAAACACAGCAGATTATTATATTCGTTTCGCACATGAAGACAGTCGTGGCACACGAACCACACCCCTTTATTTACGCACGATGCCCCGTCAATCGGGTTGCGATCCATCCAATCGAACCAGTTTTATAGCACGGACAGGTGCTTCATTTAATGATACATGGCGCGTGAATATGTGGAACCGCATACAAAAGGCCAATGCCTTTTATGCAGACGCTTATCGTGTTAACCCTGCGCGCTTTAGCACAACAGACACTCAGCTTCACCGCGCCGAAATTGAAGGGACACCAGGTAGCCATAAAACAACATTTGGTTATTCATTGGCGCAAACGGATCGCACGGTGAAAAATGCACATGCACCCTTTGCTGAACAAGCCGACTACACTGGTCGGATTCACACACTTTACAACAAAAATGACTTTCACCTAAACAAACACTATATAACGCACGTTCAGCTAACAACGGAACGTCAGGAATATCAGGCAGAAAATGCCCCGTATACACATAACAACGCACACGCTATTCACCAAACGGTCGCCAGCGGACACACCATTAAACCAACGGACGTGTGGCTGATTGAATTATGGGGGCGATTGCATCATCATAGCGCCTTTAAACAACGCTATAGCACAAAAGCTCTGACACGTTATGTGTTAAGGCAAACAGGCACGACCTTACTTGCTAGTCATAGCACAGGTATTCGTGCACCAAGTTTAGCACAATTAAATGATCCCTTCTCAGGCAATTCATTCCTTCGCCCTGAGGCATCAAAAGGATATGATATCGGATTTGAACAAGACATTATCGCGAAACGATTAATGGTCGGCAGCACTTATTTTACACAGAATTTTACAGATTTGATCGAAAATCAGCATATCACTTATGACCAGTGGAAATATAGTAACGTAGGGCGCGCAAAAACCCATGGCGTTGAATCATTCCTATCAGCAACCATTGCAAAACCATTGACTATCCGCCTAGAACACACGTTTTTGCATGCAAAAGATGCGATACATAATACGCAGCTTATGCGACGCCCTATGCATAAAGTGGCAGCTCAAGCCATTATAACCGTTACAAATGCGGTACATTTAGGAGCGGGGTGGATTAAGTATGGTAAACATGTCGATTTTGATCCTGCAAGTCAAGGCAGAACGTATAAACGTGGCACTGGGATTATGCGCTTATGGGCAACATATAAACTTACACCACATACGCGAACGAACAGCAACACATCATCATCTCGCACTGATACCGAACTTTTTGCCCGCATTGAAAATGCAACTAATAAATGTTACGAATACCCTGCTGGATTTGCCATACCTAGATTCGCTATGTATATTGGTGCACGTTTTCAATTTGGGTAGGTAAGCATCGTCCAAATGCAATCTTTAAATATATGAAACAAGCTTTATTAACTTTTCTATTCACAATCATTCATAAAACAGGCATAAAGTATATAGCATATATCAAATGAATTTTCGCGTTTTGTTATTTGATTGTCTGAACCTATAAACGTCTGAAAAAAGGAGATTCTGGTGGCAGGCTCAATTAATAAAGTTATTCTTGTTGGGAATTTAGGAAAAGACCCTGAAATGCGTTTTATGCCCGATGGTATGAAAATCGCAAACTTTTCAATTGCAACAGGCGAATCATGGAAAGACAAAACAACAGGCGAACGACGCGAACGCACCGAATGGCATCGTATTGCGGTTATGAATGACAAAATTGCTGATATCGTCGAAAAATATGTTCGCAAGGGCAGTAAAGTTTATGTCGAAGGTCAATTACAAACACGCAAATGGACAGATCAATCAGGACAGGAACGGTATACAACTGAAATTGTGATTGGACGTTTCCGTGGGGAGCTCACTCTTCTCGACAATAATCGTTCAGGCGGCGGTGATGCTGAGTTTATGGGTGGTGGTTACGAAGATACAGCACGAAATGCAGCACCTGCGCGAAACGCCTCGCCAACTCAGCAGAAATTTGATGATCTTGATGACGAAGTGCCTTTTTGATATGCGCACGAATAACGGAAAATAATTGTGAAACAACGTGCCTTTTCTTTTCCCAATATACCGGATTACAGGGCAAGTTCCTATGTGGTAAGCCCTTGTAATACAGATGTGTATCAATGGCTTCACGCATGGCCTGCATGGTCTGAAACAAGGGGAACACTGATTACTGGGGAACCCTTTTCAGGGAAAACGCATCTTTGTTATACGTTTTTAGAAAGGCATTCGCATGCCCGCATGTTTAACGGCTATGTGTGCACGAACTACCACCCATTTGATCTCAATGAATCACTATTTATTATTGATGATGCCGATAAAGCATCATCTGAATGGCTTTTTCACCTTTATAATCATATTAAAGCCAAAGATGGGCATCTTATCTTAACAACAACAAAACCCCATCATGAATGGTGTGATCTGCCTGACTTGACGTCACGTTTATCGACGCTTCAAACATTCACACTCAATCTTCCAGATGATGATATGGTCTCAGCGCTGCTGCGAAAAAATCTGAATGATTGTGGCGTTGTGGTGGATGAATCAGTACTGACTTACTTAACGCAACGCATTGATCGATCTTACATTTCATTATATGAGTGTGTGCATCTACTGGAGCGTTTATCAGCAGAACAAAAAAGAAATATTACTATTTCTTTTGCCCGTAGTATTTTATCAAATATTATTCATGATGTGTAAGCTAAAGAAAGTGGCTCTTATGCAAATTGAGTGGGTAGATGTGGATTATGTCTCATTAAATTCAACTTTCCAGTGAGCAAATAAGCCATCACTTTAAAATGCTTTTTGCCATAACCACGTGCTTTTCGTTTAGCCGCTTGAACGATCGAGTTAAGACCTT
>CANLGW010000004.1 GCA_947490395.1 Alphaproteobacteria bacterium | reverse complement strand
CGTTATGGCATTAAATTCCATATTATTGCAGGGATTGTGAATCTGAAAAATGGATTTGCTACGGCATAAAAAATAAAATGGGTTGGGGGCGCTTTGACAACTCATTCATCAGAGGAGGCGGAAAGACTTACGCAGTAGGTCTAATGAATAAAATAAAAAGAAGTGAGTATATGCGTGAATTGAATATTGTTATTTATATGTATTAATATAAATAATTATAATGTTAATTAACATTCTGTTAAAAACTTTCATTATATACTTTTTTGATAAAGGCCGTTATCACCTCATTAAAGGATTATATATGTTAAATAGTTTGCTCTTATTTTTTACATATGTGGTGATTGTTATTGTGGGGCTTGGTACCGAAAATCTTCGGGCAATACAATGCATGACGGAACAAACGCCACCTGATCATCATATTGATGATGCAAATATCACAACAGAACGTCTGATTTCCCTTAAGAAAACATTGATTAGAAACAGCAAACGCCCATGGGATACGCTGAATTTGCGGTATTTGCCAGTTGAAGGGATGTCTGGCAGTGGGCAGTATTCAAAAGAGCAACTGCAGCAGATTTTAAGTGAGATTGAGACGCGTTATAAAATTTCAAGGGGGAAGATGTTGGTTGTTGACCTTCGTGGCGAGGCGCATGTATTCGCAGATGAAGAACCGATTAGTATCCTTGATAAAAAAGATGAATCAACGGCGACAAAAGAATATCGATCAACGCAAGAGAATTTGATTAAAGAAAAATTGGCAAATCAAAATATAACACTTATTCCCCATCGATTTACCGTGAATCACCCGCCGATGATCAGTCGGGAAGTGTTAGAAAAGCAACCAATTACTCGCGTTTTTAGAAAAATTGAAACGGAAGAGGAAGTAACGCAAGGGCTAAGGGTTCATTATGTCCGCATACCCATACCCGATTATTCGGCGCCAACGCTCGCGCAAATTCAGTTCTTTGAGGATGCAATTAAAAAATCGGGCGCTGAATGGGTTCATATTCACTGTCACGGCGGTCTTGGTCGAAGTACAACTTTTATGGCAGTACTTGATATGATCCGTCAGCCGAATTTATCCCTTGATGAAATAATAGAACGTCAATGGAAGGCTGGTGGGCGCGATATGAAAGGGCCGCCAGAAGCAGGGCAACGTCCCGAAGATGCGGCGCGAATCCTGGATATTTTAAAAAATGAATATGCGAAACGTCACTCTGATACAAAAGAAAAAGTGTAGGGGTGCTATTAGAAATAGTATTTTTATCAAAAATAGAGGTGTGCCGTAATAATTTAGTTGAAATTTCATAATGCAGTTGTTAAATAATAATATATAAAATTATTTATTATATAGGATTTTTTTAATTAAATTAAATAAAAATGTATTGCTATTATTTGTATTCGCAGTATCGTGGAATGTTTGGGCGGCGGATTATTGTTCTGGTGAGGGTGGGCATTCTAATGGGATTGCTGGAGGCGCCGCTTTACTCTTGAACCCCAAAGTAGATGATGGATTTAATGATGAAGTTTTTATGGCTAGAAGCGCTTATCAAAAAAGATTGCCGTTAAAAAAAGATAAAACTGGATCAGATTTGACAATCGGTTCGTTAAATTCAAATTTATCAAGCATAGCATCAACGGGCAGTCATGTGGTTTTGTTAAACGGCTCATTTTTCCATTCATCTGGAGAAGGGGCTATGAATTTTGTGTTGGATTACACACATAAGGATATTGGAGGAATAGACGCATCTGAGCATGATTCCGTTCGTTCAGACTCTAGTAACGGATCCACTATTTTGAATAGGGCGTTTATTGGTTCTCCTGGTTCTATGAAGCAGTATATTGCAAAGGATATTTCATTATCTCAAGAAGGTGTTCTTGTGGAATAATATTGATCGTCGATCAAGCGTTTGGTTTGCTATTAAGTCTATGTTACAGTGTGGTTTTGTATATCATTGAATGGTTTGAATATGACAGAGAAAATCACACTGTTTTGGTTTCGTCAGGACTTACGGTTATCGGACAATCCAGGGTTTTACCATGCGGTTCAAAGTGGCGCCGTTTTGCCGATCTATATCTTAGATGATAGTCATGATAGCTGTGATGCACCCATGGGCGCTGCAAGTCGGTGGTGGTTGCATCATTCGTTGGCATCTCTCAATCAATCATTGGGTGGTAAATTAAATATTTATCGTGGTAAGCCCACTACACTTATTTTAGATATTTGCGCGCGGCATGATAGTGGTGCTGTTTATTGGAATCGGTGTTACGAGCCCGTTCGTGTACGTGATGATGCACATATTAAGACACGCTGCAAGGACGCGGGTATTGAAGTTAAAAGTTTTAAGGCGTCTCTTTTGTGGGAACCTTGGGAGGTGCTCAAAAAAGATGGGATCCCTTATAAGGTTTATACGCCTTTTTATCGAAATGGTTGTCTGCAGGCAGCGGTACCCCGTCATCTATACCCAAAACCAGAGCATCTAACGTTGATTAAGGACAATGCTGCTGTTTTGATTGATGACTTGGGATTACTGCCGAATATTAAATGGTATAAACAGATGGATGCGTGCTGGGATATTGGTGAGGATGCCGCGCAAAGGCGGTTACAAGCATTTCTTGAAAACGGTTTGGATGGATACAAAGAAGGGCGCAATTATCCTGATAAATTGAATGTATCCAGATTATCTCCACATCTCCATTTTGGAGAAATATCCCCTTATCAGGTTTGGCATAGCGCTAAGGCTGAAGGGATGCTTCAGGGTGTTGAATCCGATCTTGATTGCTTTTTAAGTGAAATTGGGTGGCGTGAATTTGCGTATTACTTGCTTTATCATTTTCCAACATTGCCGCGCGAAAATTTTCAACCCAAATTTGACCGTTTTCCCTGGCAGTTTGATGCTGATTTATTAGCCGCATGGCAGCGCGGGCAAACGGGGTATCCAATTGTTGATGCGGGTATGCGTGAATTATGGCAAACGGGATATATGCATAATCGTGTTCGTATGATTGTTGGCTCATTTCTTGTTAAGAATTTATTGTTGCATTGGCACCATGGTGCGGATTGGTTTTGGGATTGTTTAGTGGATGCAGATCTTGCAAATAATAGTGCGGGTTGGCAATGGATTGCGGGTTCAGGTGCAGATGCTGCGCCGTATTTTCGAATTTTCAATCCAACGACACAAGCTGAGAAATTTGATCCAGACGGTGCTTATATTCGTCGTTTTGTGCCTGAACTTGCTATGCTTCCAACAAAGTACTTATTTGATCCCTCAACAACACCTGATCATGTGCTTCGTGCGGCAAATATTGTGTTGGGACAAACGTATGCAAAGCCAATTGTTACGTTGACCGATTCTCGTGCGAAGGCGCTTCAGGCTTACCAAGACGCTTTCATGGATCTTTCCGAAAATGTTTGATTCTTCCCTATCTTTGGCGTGAAAAAAAAGTAATAATAGTGTACGATGTTGAACGCTTAAATAAATACAAAATGCATGCCTTATATGGACTTACAAACTTTTAGACCACTCATTGCGCCATCGTTATTGGCGGCAGATCCATTGCATTTGTTGGATGAAATGAAAGCTGTGCAAATGGCAGGTGCAGACATGTTGCATGTCGATGTGATGGATGGGCATTATGTGCCTAATATGACATTTGGTCCGCAGTGGGTTGCAGCCCTTAAAAAGCATACTGTGTTGCCATTAGATGTGCATCTTATGGTGTCAGCGCCAACGGTTGTAGCGCCATGGTTTGTGGATGCAGGGTCGAATTGGATTAGTTTTCATCCAGAAACAGAATCGCATCCCTATCGTTTACTGCAGTATTTGAAGTCAAAGAAGGTACGTGCGGGGGTGGCGCTTAATCCAGGGACCCCTTGGCAGATTGTAGTTCCTTTGCTGCCCGTTCTTGATTTTGTCTTGATTATGTCAGTTAATCCAGGTTTTGGTGGGCAAACATTTATTCCTGAAGTGTTATCTAAAATTATGCCACTTAAGGCGCTTAAACCTGATTTGATTATTGAAGTTGATGGTGGAGTGAATGTTGCGAATGCACCACTTTTGATTGAAAACCAGGTCGATGTGATGGTCGCAGGTTCTGCCATTTTTAATGCATCTTCAGAAGTTGGGGTGTTACCTCTTGGTCGGTACCAGGATGCTATTCAGCATTTACGGGGTAATGCCTTGTATGTTTAGTGGACTTAAAAATGTATTTTGGCGGAATTTTAGGCGAAGTCGTGCTTATGGGTTTAGCTTGCTTGGCCATAAAATAACACACATGGCGGCTCTGGTAAGTGATGTCTGGCCGGGAAGCATGCGTTTTGGTGAATCACTTTTAATGGGTGATTTTCCGTTAGGTGATCGCCTGTTTTCAGCGAATGATTTTTTGATAACTCTTGAAAAGCCGCAAACCGTTTATCCGCCTATGGCCAGTTATATGCAAAGCTTTATGTTTTTATATGACTTAAGTACGATCAGTGGTAATGCAGGGCGTAAACGGGCACGTCAGCTGATTGAGCATTGGATTCGTTATAACCATTCTTGGGCATATATGAGTTGGAATATGGTCGCTTGGAAACCTGGGGTTGTCGGGTTGCGGTTGTCAGCGTGGCTTAGTTTGTATGATTTTTATGCCAGCACAGCTGATGATGATTTTAAACGATTGCTGATGACAAGTTTTGATAAGCAATTGCGTTATTTAAAGCGTCACTGGAGGGAAGAGTCAGATCCTATTGAGCAATTTTGGGCGCTTAAAGGCGTTATTATGGGAGAGCTTTTATGTGCTGATCGCCGTGGGCACGAGGAACGTTTGCGTGCTTTGATTCAGTCTCTATTGGCTTTGGTGCAGGCACAATTATTACCCGATGGGGGGCATGTCAGTCGAATTCCAATGCTTCATTGGCGATTTTTGCGCGATTTGATTGATATCCGTAATGCATTACCCACAGATCCAAAAGAGAAGGTAACTCCAATGGAGGCGCTCTCTTTACCATCAAAGGTAACGTCTAAATCATATGGTGTAATTGATCGAGAGGCATTACAGAGTTATATTCAGAAAATGACGCCGTTGCTTCGTTTGCTTCGTCATGGGGATGGGAAATTGGCGTATTTTGAAGGTGAATTATCATCACTTGCTCGAGGTCTTTGTTTGGAAGTAACGGCTGAAGCGATTGATAGCGTTCTAACGCAAACAGATGCAGAAATTACACGTCCACCGCAACGTGCCCCCGATAGTGGTTATGAACGATGTGCGAGTCGAAATTCTATTTTTCTAGTAAATACACACCCACGTCACGTTGCATACGATGAGGAGGTGGAGAATTCACCGTATCGTGAACCTGGTTTAGATATTCTTAATATTGAATGGAGTGTTGGTCGTCATCGTGTGATTCATGTAGGAGATGTTGTGATGCAATTACATAACAATTCCAATACAATTGCGCACAATGATATGTCTTGGATGACGTGTCTTAACCCTGATGAGACGCAGCTTTTAATTAAACGACATAGTAAAGAAGGGCATAGTTATATAGCCTTTGATTGTACCTATGTGGGAAAGCCAACTTCTTTGTATTGGCAGCGCCAAATTTATATGGCACCGAAAGGCGAGGAATTACGTGGACATGATACGTTTCGTGTACCACATGATTGCACAATTGCGATTCGTTTTATTGTAAACCCGCAATTTATGATGACGGGTGAAGGAGATAAAATTTATTTAACGTTGAAATCAAAAGCTGCATTAAATACCCAAAGTAAAACAACCCGCCGCAAAATAATAGATCCTCATGAATGGCGATTTAGAAGCATGGGAAGTGACGATGTGTTGAAAAGCAGTGAAGAAGAAGGCGATCAAACGTTGTTATTGATTAAAGAATGTGAAGCGAATCGTTCGTATACGTTTAAATGGTCGTTTAGTCAAACGAGTGCCATAGAAGACGAGTAGCGCGTATGATTAAAGGGGTGAGTGTTTTATCGCCTATACCAAGCGAAAGAATATCTTTATTTTGACAGTCTTTCGTGTATTTGGTTTTTGAAATGAAGCCAAAAATTGATCAATTCGATGGAGAGCGCGATAATACGATTAAGATTTTCTGCCATTAATTCCATTTTATCTGGATATTCATGCGTGGCGGCATTTCGTGCGAATCGATACATACGCCATTGCTCTGTACTGCTTAGAATGCCTAATTTTTCTAAAAGGTTTAAACGATCAATAAAGCTGAGTTGTTGGATATTCTCTCCTAAAATTGTAAGGTACAGAGGAAAAATTTTATCGCCAATAGTATCTTGTAATTTTGAAAAACGGTGAATTAAAAGGTCGGACATGCCAAGTTCAAGTGGCGTCATTTCTTTTATTTTTTGGGCATCGAAAGGAGTATGTTCTTTTAATAATTCATTTGCCATTTGTATGCGATTCGCATGCACATTACAGACATCAATCATTGATTCTAAAATGGTTCGAGTTTGATTGTGTTCATTAGTAAGGACATCATTCATATTAGTTGAATTCCTGTGTTGCGTGCAATGGTGTAAATTGGCAAATCTTTATCCCCATATTTTATGACGATGTCAATTTTTTGCTCACCAAGGTACTGTTCTAAAGTTGAAGCAAAGGCATAATGGGCATCGGTAATTTTGGAAATATCTGTCAAGGTTGTTTCAATGTACAAGTCAATATCACCGCCCCTTTTTGACATATCTACTCGGGAACCAAAAATCCATAAATGATCTTCATGCGGAAAACATTGCCGAAAAGCGTTGCTGATTGCGTTTGTATCATGTTCACTAAGACGGATGCCTTTTGTCATATGCGCTTAAAAGTTATGTTTGGACAAATGTACCATGCTGCAGCAAAATGGTAAAGATTGGATATTGGTTGATGATTTATATATGTGTATAGTGGCTGCGCATTTAATTTACCGTACGATTGCAAGTTCATGCCAGTTAGTTGTATAGCGTGGGCTTCTGCTGTGTGCTGGCTTGTGTGTATCGTTTTGAATGCCACTGGATGCCCAGAAAATGGTGTTCTTCCCGAGGCGCTTATTGAGCGTATCGATGGCACTATTTATATGTGGTATACATTTTTTGCGTGCTGTTTGATTTTGGCTTAGTTGCGATGGAAAGAGCGCTTTTTGTTTAAGCATTCCTTCATCCGTTAGATTCAATGCATGTATTCCTGTGGAATGGTAGCTATGCCCATCTAAAAAGGCGTGAATAAGGGCGTGCATTGTCCCTTTGATGAGTGTTTGTGTATCATTTGTGGGTTCTGTGAAGGTAAAAGATCCTTCTCCTTTATAGTGAGGTGTTTTGGAAAATCGATTGGTTTGGCAGAAAATCGTGATTTCTGATGTTGTTAGTTTGGCTTGCCGTAATTTTTCGCCAAGGCGTGTTGCATGTGCGGATAAAAGTTGGGAAAGTTCATTAAAGGTTGTGACATTGCGTCTAAGGCTACGTGTGATTTGAATGCTTTTTTGCTGTTTGTTGATGTGTCTGGGAATGCATGGAATGCTTTGTAATTCACGTACTAGTCGTTCCCCCATAATTGATAGATGTTGTCGTGCCCACATAGGTTTTTTTTGTGCAAGGTCATAGCTTGTGTAAACGCCTAAACAACGTAAGGTGTGTGTTAATGCTTTTCCAACGCCCCAAACATCTCCTACATTTGTTGTCCTTAAGGTTTGATTAATTAAGTTTTCTGTATTTAGAATAAGGTGTATTTTGGATAGGTGCTTTGCCTGTCGATTAGCAATTTTGGCAAGTGTTTTCGTTGGTGCAATACCGATGGTGGTTGGAATGCCAATGTGTTTAAGGATGGTGTCGTAAATACGTGTAGCGAACACATTGTGCTCGGTCGCTGATAGGTATGAAAGTGTTAAGAAAGCTTCATCAATAGAATAGATTTCTATATCAGGTGCACATGTTTTTAGGATACACATCATGCGGCGGCTAAGGTCAGTGTAGAGTTCAAAGTTTGATGATAGAATAGCGATGCAATGTGGTTTGATGAGGTGCGAAAATGTATGAAGAGGCGCCCCCATTGGGATACCAAGTTGTTTGGCTTCGTTACTGCGTGCAATCGCGCAGCCATCATTGTGCGATAAAACAACAACAGGCTTATTATTTAATGATGGATTAAAAACACGTTCGCATGAAACAAAAAAGTTATTTCCATCAATAAGGGCAAAAAAGGCAGGGTGTTTAGTTTCGCAAATTGTGGATGACATTGGTGACGACTCCCCAAAGGCTGACAGCCATGTCGCCTGTAAGCTCAATATTTGAAAAGGATGGATTTTCTGCTTTTAGTACCGTTTTTCCGTTGCCATGAATTAAGCGTTTAACAGTAAGGTCGCCATCAACAGCGGCAATTACAATGTCATTATTTTTTGCAGTCAAGGAACGATCAACAACTAAAAGATCACCATTTCGAATGCCTGCATCGATCATCGAATCACCTGATGTCCGCACAAAAAATGTCGCTGGGGCATTTTGAACAAGGTGTTTGTTTAGATCCATAGTAATTGAAAAATGGTCATCAGCGGGTGAGGGGAAACCAGCCGAAACACTGCAGTCATAAAATGGAATGTCGTATAAGACAGGAGCTTGAGCTGATTGAAAAATGTCACTGAACATTGATGTGTTTAGTTTTTGATCAATGGAGAGAGGTGTTGAAATGTCAAGTTGACTTTGGCTAATGTGATTAAGCCATGTTGTAAGGGGAGCAATATAACTTTCGGGAATCCGTATACTTTTTGTACGTTCTTTAAATTTACCTGAATTCGGTTTCCTGCCTGCGCCAGGTCGTTTGCCGCCACGAATTGTCATGGTATTCCTTATTTTTTTGATTACCGTTCATTAATCGTAATTGATATTTGCTCATTAATCAATAGGTATGTGGGAGATTTATGTGTTATTACTTATTAAGTACTTTTATAACACGCTCCGTTAATGCCGAAATAAAATCAAGATGACAGGCAAGGCTAGGGACGCGTCCATAAAACGGGGCGCCTTTAGTTATAGCAAGATCACGATAATCCTGATCGAGTTCAATAAGGGTTTCAGAATGATCAGATACAAAAGCAACGGGCACAACAACGATAGGAGTCCCTTGAGTTGCTATTTTAGCAATAACGGTATCTGTTGCAGGTTCAAGCCATTTTTTAGGCCCTACACGACTTTGATAGCATATGGTTGTATCGAACGTATTGCCAAGTTGCTCCTTTAGAGCGATGCTAATATGTTGCACGGTTTGCTCAACCTGATGCTGATAGGGATCACCTGCATCAATGATGGATTGTGGTAGGCCGTGGGCTGAAAAGAGGACATGTGGTCTGCCATATGTTGTGGCCTTATTAATAACGGGGAGGGTGAGTTGCGTAAATGCACGAATGAGCAGTGGGTCAATGGGGTAACAATCAATTGTTGTCGTGGGAATAGGGGCAAATCCAGCATTGTGCCATGCATCGTGCCAAGCGTTAAAGGATGACTCCGTTGTTGTCGTTGAAAATTGGGGGTATAGAGGAAGTAATATGATTGTATCGGGTGAAAAAGCATGGACATCCCTCGCAACTTCAGATGCCATTGGATGCCAATAACGCATGCATACAAATGTTTTTATATCTAGTTCTTTTGTCTGTAGAGCCTGTTGTAGAGCATTGCTTTGATTGATCGTATTGGTAAGTAACGGCGATTTTCCGCCTAAGCGTTCGTAAATATGTTGTGCCTTTTTCGCACGAAGTGTTGATATAAGCATGGCTAATAAATAACGAAATACCTTTGGTATACGTAAGATCGCTGGGTCGTTAAATAAATTAAATAAGAATGGTTTGACGTTTATTAAGGCATCGGGACCACCTAGATTTAAGAGAACAACAGCAGTGCGCACCATAAAAATGAATCTTTTCGAAAAAATATGTTGTAAAAAGTCGTAACTTCGCGTTAGATAAGGATAGTATAGAGCGATGATAATGTGAATAGGCTTTATGTGTCTTTGCATTATTTAATAAACGTTAGTTTCTCCCTTTTTTAGGTTATAATGGGGGGTGGTTTTTTCTGGTACTAATACAATAATCAGAAATAAGTTCTAATGGTATCCCTTAACAGTGTTTGTTATGGATTTTTAATATACACATATTCAATTTTAGTAAATAGATTAACAATAAGCGAAATATTATATACATATGATTAAACGTAGTCGTCCACGTCCAAATGGCATGAAAATGAACCGTCCGCATCAAAATGGGCATTCGAATCCGAACCAGCATTCAAAATATGATGATCGCAATGAGGTTCGTCTTAAAAACCGTAGCTATTATCAACAAATGCATGAAAAATATGCGTCACTCGCGCGTGAGTCGTTGAGTCTTGGCGATCGTGTTGAGGCAGAAGGTTATTTTCAATACGCCGAACATTATTTACGTCAGCTTAATGATCGCATTCGTTATGATAATGACGTTCAACAAAGTCAGCAACAACGATTTGCAGTGCAACAGCAACAAGCAGCTGAGCGAAATGCTCAAGCAGGTACTGCTGGTCAAGTAGCTCCTGCTCAGGTGGCCTCAGTTGAAACAAGCAATGATATATCAGCAGATGATGGTGTGGTTCAAAATGATGGTGACGATGCCGTTTCTGTACCAGATGCCCCCTCTGAAGTGCGTACACCAAGGCGCCGCGTGATGCGTTCACCGCATCGTCGTCATGTAAATGTTGAGTCTAAAACGGTGTCTACTGCTTCGCCATCTCCTGCAGCAGAAGTTATTGTGCCATGAGTGATCTTGTAAAAGACATCATTTTGCCTGAAGATCAAAAACGTTGTGGTTATGTCGCTGTATTAGGACAACCAAATGCGGGAAAATCCACGCTTGTTAATAAAATAACAGGACACAAGGTCTCAATCGTTTCACCAAAGGTGCAGACAACGCGTCGCCGTGTTTTAGGAATCCAGGTTAAAGATAGCGCGCAGTTAATTTTGGTCGATACGCCTGGGCTTTTCCAGCCAAAACGTTCGTTGGAGCAGGAACTGGTGCGTGAAGCTTGGGAAGCGCCAAAAGATGCCGATATTATTGTGTACATGGTGGATGTGATGGGGAAGAACCAGGAAAATGATTTGAAACTGATTGAACGTTTGCCCCATTCCACACCGTTGTACATTGTGTTCAATAAAGTTGATTTGATTGATAAAGAGCGTTTATTTAAGGTGGCGGAACCTTTTAACCAGCTCAATAAGGCCAAAGAATTTTTTATGGTTTCAGCACAAAAAGGCAGCGGTGTTGATGATCTTGTTGATAAGATTGTCGCACGTCTTCCCTTTGGTCCATGGTTATTCGATGAGGATCAAATTTCGGATGCACCAAAGAAAATGTGGGCGGCTGAAATTACGCGTGAGCAGCTGTATTTGCAATTGCAAAATGAATTGCCGTATGAAACCTTTGTTGAAACAGAAAAGTATGAAGTTTTTGATAATGGATCCGTGAAAATTTCGCAGGCAATTGTTGTTGCGCGTGATACTCAAAAAGCTATTGTTGTTGGCAAAAAAGGACAACGTATTAAAGATATCAATATGAAGGCGCGTTCTGAGATGGAGTATTATCTAGAACAAAAAGTGCACCTTTTTATTTTTGTGAAGGTTGAGGAAAATTGGATGGAAAAGCAACGCTTTCTGAAGGAACTTTTCCAATAGCAGGCAATGGTGCCTGTTACCTCTCTATTTATTATACTCGGGCTTGACCCGAGATGCCGTCTTGACGGTCAAGTCTTTTTATATAAATCACATAAAATTAAAAATTAGCAAGAAAGTAAAATATTTTTAATCAATGAGATTGGTTTTGCATAAATAAATTCGAAAGAACTACGTATTCCGTCTTTTTCTCCAGAACCTTTATAAATAATGCCAAGAAGACTTAAATGATCCTGATGAATTCTGGCAAATACAGGTCCACCACTAATTCCTCCAAAAACCATATTTTCTTTTGAAAAAGTACCGATGCTTGGAGTAATTTTGGCACCATCTTCTTTTATAGCTGAATAATCTAATATGATTTCCGTTTTCTCGTCGATATATGATCCACGAGCATAAGAAGAGATGATGCCAAACTCCTCATTCAATATTGTAGCTGAAATTTGTTCTGTTTTTTTATATACCGCAGGGTATCCTGCAAAATGTAAAAACCATGTCTCATAATTATTTTCATCTTGGTATTTCTTTAAATATTCATCTATACGGTCATCAAGAACAGTAAATCCAGTCTTTTGACATTCAGCGGTACTCATTTTATTTAAATCGTCATCATTAAGATCAAAAATAACAAGATCATTAATTTCATCTGTATAACGTATTTTATCTTCAAGTTCAATTTTACATTGATAACCTATTTGGCAAATAGTGTGTTTATTAGCATTTTTCTTTTTTTCATATCCCTCATAGACATGATAGTTTGTAATACCATAAATTTTATGTTCGTTTCTAAATAAAGTCACTGTTCCATTACGAGTTATTTTCTCACTTTTGTTTGGTGGGTTCTTTTGGTCAAAAAAATAGATAGGAGTCATGCAACTCTGTGCAACTCTAGAAAAATCTTCTTCATTTTTTATCATTTTATCAACTGTCTGTCAGGTTGTCGTTTCTGCCACAGCCAAACAGGCACACCAGCAATTAGAATCAGTGTTGACCACATTAACATCACAGCACTTGATGCGATGAGTGTCCACAAAGAAAACGTAAGCGCTGCAATGCCAATGCATATTTCTTTTTTATTAAGCCCCCCTGACCGTTTTAAAATCATAAAATAGGCAGCGATACACGTCAGGTAAATGACTAAGGCTAACGTTAATGAAAAATCGATAATAAAATTAAACTGATCCAATAGGTTTGGTGTCATCGAAAGGGCAACGAAGGGGATCGAGCACCCTGATGAAATAATGGTTCCCCAAAGAGGGACGCCTGATGCGGTTTCTTTTTTAAAGATAGCGGGGAATAAGCCATCATTTGCAGCGCCGAGCGCGATACGAGAAACAACCATTGTCCACCCATTAAGCGCTCCAATACAGCATATAGCACCCATGAATGCGACGGGGATACCCCAATTCCCACCAAATAAAATGGTCGCAAGATCGGCATAAGGTGCTTTTGATGTTAATAGCTGCTCACGTGGTACAACGCCCATAATAACAGCTGTTCCAATGATGTAGATAAAGGCGGCAATCATTGTACCAATCAGAATGGCGCGTGGCAAATTCTTTTTTGGGTTTTCAACTTCTGTGCCAGGCACGGTTCCTGTTTCAAGGCCAATGAATGCCCATAACGCCAAAAGTGCTGTTGCATTGAGTGCGGAAAAGGTTGAATCTGATGTCGCATTAAAAGGGATAAAATTATGAGAATCAATGTAAAGTAAACCAATAATAGGTACGACAACCAATGGGATAAGTTTAAAAATGGTAATAATAAATTCAAATCTTCCTGCGATTTGTAAGCCGTACAAATTAATAATGGAAATGGAGAGAATTAAAAAAACTTCAAGCAAAAAGATTATTATTGGTGAAAAGCCGCCAAAAATAGAAGATGTGTATCCGATGGCGCCAACAACAAGGGCTGCATTGCTGACCCATGAAAGTACCCAATAACTCCAGCTGGTGTAAAATGCAGCAGTTGCGCCAAAGGCTTCATGTACATAAGTGTGCGGGCCGCCTGTTTTGGTACTACGACAACTGAGTCCTGCAAATACAAGGGATAAAAGAATGGCACCGACGGAGGTCGCAATCCATCCGCCAATACAAAGAGAACCAAAAGCTGCTAGTGTTGCAGGTAACATAAAAACACCAGAACCTACGAGGTTGCCAGTGACAAGCATAACAAGAGTCCATAGACCAATTTTTTGTGAAGAAGGCGTTGCCATGATAGGTTCCAAAGACAAAATAAATTACAAAGTGCAAAGAGGCGAGAGAGCACGTGTTGTGCTTTATATTAAAATGATGCCCCCAAGGGCTTTCGTAGCTGGGGCTTTTGTAATTGGGATTCTCGTCGTTTTTGGAAAATCATTGCTGAATATTAATTTCTGTTTATAAATACTACATATACACACTTGTAATAATGAAAATCAATATTTTTGTTGGGTGTGTTTTATATAATTTGCGATTGACATATTCCTGTAGTTCTTATATAATTTATGCAGTTATTAGGAGTTTTTCATAGCATGAAAATAGCAAATTCACTTAAGACCTTAAAAAGTCGTCATAAGGCTTGTAAAGTTGTTCGCAGGCGTGGTCGTTTGTATGTAATTAACAAGTTAAATCCACGTTTTAAAGCACGTCAAGGGTAAGTGTGTATTGGTTTTAGAGTTATCTTTAAAATTAATCCTCGCTTAAGCTTATGTTGTTATTAAAGAAAAGACGTCATCTAATATAGTGACGTCTTTTTTAATATATACATACTGTAATTTTAATAGGATAGATGTTTAGCGTTTATCCCTTGCCTATTTGTGGAAACAAAATGGCTTTCCTTGGTTATCACCCCAGATACACAATTTGCCTTTGCTGATTGTCGAACAAATGGTTTGATTCGAAACGCTGTTGCATTTAAATGTACATCCAACAATTTCATTAAACCAAATACAGTGCGTATCACGATGTTGGCATTCTTCTTTTGTTCGTTTGCGACAATCGTTTACAGCATTCAACATTGATTCTGGTGTTTTAAGATCAAACATTGGTAGGGCAGCATTACGATCCGCATTTTTAGCTGCTGCAAGGGCTGCTTGCGCCATATCATTTGCTTTGATTGCTGCATCAGCAGCAAGGATCATGGGCTTAACAAAATCACGAGCGCGTTCAGCGAGTTGTGATGCGGTTTGAATTGCGTTAAATGTATTTTCTTGTAGGCTTTGTGCTTGATACAGTGCCTGATAGTTAGCGGCTAATTGGGCGGCTAGTTTTTGCGTGGCTAATTTTTGTGCAGGGGTTGCAAGCGGATCGGCTTCAGCATCTTTACTTTCAAGATCAGCTGTTTGTGCGGCTTTTGATAGAGTGGATAGAGCTCTTCTTCCCATTTCAGACACAGTTGGTTGATTTGCAAGCGTTGCAACAATAACATCTGTTGCTTCGGCAACGGCTTTTGCTGCTGATTCTTTAGCAAGTTTAGCCGTCCTTTCTGTATCTTTCGCTAATCGCTCGGTTGCGGAACGGTAGGATGTAATTTCTTCAGCTACTATGTTTGTTAATATTTGTGCTGACTGATATCCTGTCTGATTTGTGCTGGTTGTGTTTTGTCCGCTAACGCTTGAGCCTGTTATGGATTCGTTGTAATTCAAAGGTGCTGTTGTTGGTTGGTGGTTTTGACTGTAATTCGTGTTGCTTGAACCTGTTGTGTAATTCGAGTATGCATTATTGCCTGTTTGATAACTGCCTGACCCAGTATTATTATTTCCATTCATGCCAATATTACTAAAACCAGACCCATAGGAATGAGGTGAGCTTGGTAGATAATTGCTACCACCTGCTGCGTAGTTGGACGATCCTGGTATGTAATTGCTACTACCTGCTGTGTAGTTGGACGATCCTGGTATGTAATTGCTACTACCTGCCGTGTAGTTGGACGATCCTGAAACTCCATTAGTTAAAGTTGCATTTGGAGAATTGCTTGTATTTGAAGAAAATTCTCTTGACGGATTGGTTCCAGAAGAATTACTCGATGTTGCTGTTGGGACTGCTGAAGGGTTAATTGTAGGTATGCTGGTTTGACCATTCTGCAAAAATGAATCGAGCGTTTGAGAGGCTATTTGCGCTTTTTCTGCTGTTTTAATTTCTTCTGCTTTTTTATCCGTTGATGGTGTAGGGGATGCAGGGGGGGTGGCAGGTGCTGATGCTGTTTCTGTTGATGGGGTGGATGTGCTTGAGAGCCCCGTATTTGTCATCAATACGTGCAGTGTGATTGGGAAAAGGATATAGGTCACATATTTTAATATCATTGCATTTCACATATTTTCTATGGTGTACATCTTAATTTAAGCGCAAAAATGTTAAAATTGAGTTAAAATTATAATTTTTTATTTATGTTACTTGATTAAATCATCGAGAGTAAAATTACAGTATGATGTTCTTTTATAGCCATTTAATTATAAATTGATTATGGTGTTAATTTCTGGAACTCTACTACGACTTTTCTAAAACTTTCTCTAAGAATTCAAGTCATGCAAAGATCTCTTACTATCAATAATAAAATAGACTGATTTTTAAAATCAGCCCATTTTTGTTGTTTATTATTTGGTGCGTGATTAGCGCATCATACCCATTGGAGGCATACCGCCCATACCAGGCATTCCCATACCAGGCATACCGCCCATTGGAGGCATACCGCCCATTGGAGGCATACCGGGCATACCGCCCATACCAGGCATACCACCTGCAGGTTGACAGGTTAAATGGATGCCAGGCATTTGGGGCATACCCATCATTGGTTGATCAACTTGACACATGAGCTGTGTGCCAGGCATTGGAGGCATGCCAGGCATACCCATACCAGGCATACTCATACCAGGCATACCCATACCAGGCATGCCACCCATTGCGAATGCATCACTTGAAAGCAGTGATGAGATATTAATAACAGCAGCTAAAGCGCACAATTTAAAATTTACTTTCATAGAATGACACCTGTGTTTTACGTTTTACTAACATCATTATAGAAATAGAGTGATTAATAAATCGTTAAAATATGAAAATAATTTTTATCTACATTTTCATGTATAAAATGCATACTTGATTTTTTGTATTCATATTAAGGCTTGCACTTTGAAGACAGGGCTCTGATGTGGTGTTTGATCCATTTGCAATGCGTAAAAGTCCATCATTTGGATTGCGTGCAGCTGTTCCTTCGTCAATTTTTACCATTAATTTTTGCGCTTGCTTTGGTGTCAATATCCCCCTTCACCATTATTTTTGGAAAGTCGTATCCAATGGCCAGGCATTGATTCATTAGGTTGGTAAATAATTGTGTAATTTCCACCAAATTTTGATTCAGGCGGTGTTGGTGATTCAATATCGCCCGCCTTATTAAGGTGGATCCATACGTGAGCTTGCTCACTGCTTGTGCTAATAATATTATTACCATCACCGCTATGTATTGCACTGCCAAAATGTTCTTGTGCATAGGGATCGTCCCCAGGGTATGCACCATACGTGTCACGATATGTACTAATTGCTATTTTTATATGCTGAAAGTCATTAACCACAGATCGAATTTTGGCAACATCTAGTAGATCTTGGCCTTTAAAAACAGCACCCATCAAGACACCCATGATGACAAGAACAATCGATAATTCAATCAGAGAAAATGCCTTTAATAGGACGTTGTTCGTTTTAAAAGCCATGTGGTGCCTTTACATTTAATTCATATATGTCTTAATATTAATTAAAACATATGTAAAATTAAAAATAAAGGATCGAAAAACAAAAAATATTAACACATAGCATTTCCACTGTTTATCGCATATTGTTTATGATTGTCTGTTTTGTTGGTTCCGAATAGCTTCAGCCTGTGCCGCTGCGGCTTGTTGAGCAGCAGCCAAGGCCGCTAATTCTTCTTGCGTGGGTTGGGGTGCCGCCGTATCATTTGCATGCACACCAAAGGAAGTCAGCATTGTTGCTGCTAAAAGTAATTTACCTATTTTTTTCATCGCTAAAAATCCTTTCTTAATTGAGTTCTATGATTATTAAAGCATAAAAAAATTAAGATATAATTAATGGTGATGAAATACATCTGCTTAATTGACTTCAATTTCTTTCAATGATTTAATAATCTCTTCACATACTTTTTTAGCATCACCCAAAATCATCATTGTGTTATCACGGTAAAAGAGTTCGTTATCAACTCCTGCATACCCTGACGCTAACGTGCGCTTTACAAAAAATACCGTGCGTGCATTTTCAACATCTAAGATTGGCATGCCATAAATTGGCGATGCTTTATCTGTTTTTGCCGCTGGATTGGTAATATCATTGGCGCCAATGACAAAAACAACATCGGTTGATGCAAAATCACTATTGATTTCTTCCAATTCAAGAACTTCATCATACGGAACATTGGCCTCTGCTAATAATACATTCATATGACCTGGCATACGACCTGCAACAGGGTGAATGGCGTAACGTACTTTTATGCCTGTATTTTTGAGGAGATCAACCATCTCACGTAAGGTATGCTGAGCCTGGGCAACAGCCATGCCATATCCTGGGACAATAATGATGGTTTGCGCATTGTTCATTAAATAGGCCGCATCTTCGGCACTGCTTGCCTTGATTGGTTTGTCAGAATGTTTTGTACTTGTATCTATTGCTGCGTTTGAATCACCGCCAAACCCGCCGAGAATTACATTAAAAATAGAACGGTTCATGCCTTTACACATGATATAACTTAGGATTGCTCCTGATGCACCGACAAGCGCCCCAACGATAATCAATACATGATTATTAAGGGTAAAACCAATACCAGCAGCAGCCCATCCTGAATAAGAATTTAACATCGAGACAACAACAGGCATATCGGCGCCGCCAATGGGAAGGATAAGCAAAAAGCCAAGAACAAACGCTGTCATGATAATAAGCCAAAAAATGAATGTTGACTGGCTTGCTATGAAAATAATGGTGAGCACAGCGAGCAACACACCAAGCAAGGCATTTACTTTATGTTGATTCGCAAATTGGAGCGGTTTTCCCGAAATCAACCCTTGCAATTTACCAAAGGCCACAATTGATCCTGTAAAGGTAATCGCACCGATAATAATACCAAGTGACATTTCAAATAGGCTTGCTGTATGAATGTGTTGCACGGTGCCAATATTAAAGGCTTGTGGCGAATAAAAAGCCGCAGCAGCAACTAATACAGCTGCTAAACCAACGAGGCTATGAAATGCAGCAACCAGCTGAGGGAGCGCTGTCATCTCAATTTTCTTTGCAATATAGGTTCCAATACTCCCGCCAATAATGATTGCAAGTAGAATATATTGATAATGCGACACGCGTGATGAGAGGAGCGTCGTTAGCACAGCAATTGCCATACCACTCATCGCATATAGATTTCCTGTTCGCGATGTAGCAGCGGATGATAATTTTTTAAGCCCCATAATAAAACACATGGAAGCGATTAAATATAAAAATGAAGACATACTTTCAGACATGTGCGTACCTATTTATTTTTTGAAAACATGTGGAGCATACGTTGTGTTACAACAAAGCCACCAAAGATATTAATCGATGCCAATATAATGGCAATAAACCCAAAAAGAGATGATAATCCTGATGAAGCTGATCCCATCGCCAGTAGTGCGCCTACAATAATAACGCTTGAAATCGCATTGGTGACAGACATCAATGGTGAATGAAGGGCTGGCGTTACTTTCCAAACCACATAGTAGCCAACAAAACATGCAAGAACAAAAACAGTTAATCCCATGATGAATGGATCAGATGAGACGTTGCCTGTTGTTTGAACCATTTTTTTTGTAAGGCTATTCAGTTGATTAGCCTCTGTCATTAAAGCACGTGCTGCTTGTGCGATGTGATGTGCATGTTCCTGTATTGTGTGTAAATCCATGAGATACTCCTACACTGATTCTGGTGTTGATTTTTCTTTTGTCGGTGTTTTTTTGGTAACTATTTTATCCTTAATTGGTTTTTCCTTAGCTGGTTTTTCAGTGATGGGTTTATCCGTGCTTACCTTTTTTGCGCGTGTGGATTCTTTTGATGTAGACGTTTCAGATGAATTAATCTGAAACAGAGGATTCATTATAACACCGTTTCTTGTTAATGTCGCTGCAATGATAATTTCATCATCCCAATTAAGGGTGAGTGTTCCATTGGTAATCGTTGAAACACCTTTCAAAAAGGCTAAGATATTACGCGCATAAAGTTGACTTGCATCTGCTGCGATATGCCCCAAAATATTGCCAGGTGCATGAATGTGAATATCGAATTTTGTAATGTTTTTTCCATGTTCACTAAGCGCACAATTTCCACCATTTTCAGACGCTAGATCCACAATGATAGATCCTTCTTTCATGGATTTAACCATATCACTTGTGATTAGGGTGGGGGCAGGTTTCCCTGGAATTAGTGCTGTGGTAATAACAATATCTTGCGTTTTAATAATATCGGCGAGTTTTGAGATTTGGGCTGTTTTATACGCGTCACTCATTTCTTTTGCATAACCACCAGTACCATCACCAACTTCGTTTGCTGAAACTTCAATGAATGTGGCGCCAAGACTCATGACCTGTTCTTTTGAAGCACTGCGTACATCAAAGGCGGATACAATTGCGCCAAGCCGTTTTGCTGTTGCAATTGCCTGAAGTCCTGCAACACCTGCGCCAAGGATAAGTACCTTTGCGGCTTTAATCGTGCCAGCAGCTGTCATCATAAGAGGGAGTGCGCGACCAAAAGCATTGGCAGCATCAATGACTGCTTTGTACCCTGCAAGGTTGCTTTGCGATGAGAGGATATCCATTGTCTGAGCACGTGTAATGCGCGGAATCATTTCAAGGGCGAATGTTGTTAGTTTTTGGTTTACATAATGTTCAAAAAGGTCTGAATGCTTGAATGGTTTTAAGATTCCCAAAAGAGTAGCGCCCCTTTTTGTTTTGATCAGATCGGAGGCGTCAAGGGGTGAAACGGTTGCGATGTAATCAGCTATTGATAAAAGCTTCTGTCGGTCTTTTTCAATGTGTGCTCCAGCTTTTTCAAAAGCGCTATCTGTATATCCAGCACTATGTCCTGCATTGGTTTCAACTGAAACGGAAAAACCAAGTTCAATTATTTTTTTGGTAACATCGGGGGTTAAAGCTACTCGCTTTTCGTATGGATAATGTTCTTTTAGAATGCTTAATTTCATACGTCGTTCACATCTTTAATCATATTGAACTTGATTATAGGGGTTTTTAGCGTTGTGAAAAGAAAAATAATATTTTTGATGAGTTTATGCCATCCTAACTTATAGAGGATGCTGTATTTGAGATATCATTATACTTCTTTCATATCATTTTTAGAAAAAATAGTTGACTCTGTCTCAGAGAAGCATCACGAGGAAGAGTTAACTTTTGTGGTGATTCAGTGGCTGCTCATATCCAATGGCTCTTCATGCAGAATACCTATTTTTCTGAATGGCTACACCCCTTCGGGGTTCGCGCATTCCGACGGTAAAAGTTAGCAAAATGATTTGAAAGGAGTATAGTCCTTAGAATGCGTTGTACAAGCTAATACATTTTTAATGATTTTTATGGTAAAGTCGGCTAGTTAAGCGATAATTGAATGGCTGATTGGGAGTGTATAATTTATTTGATGCTTTATGTTACATTATTCTTTTTGTGCTGGTTATCCTGTTGCGTTGCTGAGGTGACACTTGTTGAATCTATGCCTACTGCATCGGCACTGCCAACGACGCCCACTGTGGTAACACCCTCAGTAGGTCTTTCCGTGTCTGAGATTGTTTCAGATGTTGTTGGAATAACGCCTGTTGTGACCGATCAGGCATCGCTGAGCACTGTTGAACCAACCACACTAAAAACAGAAAGACTAGAAACAGAAACGCAAACAATATTTTCACTTGCTGATATTCGTTTAACGTTAACAAATGGCGTAATTTTTTATCAGAACATGGCAAATGATGTGAAGCATTGGCCACAATTTACATGCTTGAATTCGATCTTAAAAAAGGGGGGAAGAGACCCGATTGTGACAGTTATTCGAAAGCAACTTGTTTATTTGGGGTTTGTGGAAAAAGATTATGTGGTAACTGATCCTGAATTTTTTGACGAGGTCGTTGAAAAGGGATTGCACGTATTTCAAAAACGTCATTCACTCGATGCAGATGGGATTTTAGGGCAACGTACATGTCGTTTGCTGAATATGACGCCCGTGAATCGTATACGTCTTATTCACGAATCGATAGCGCAGCTTGACCAACTTTCCTTATTATGGCATGGACGTTTTATTCTCGTTAATGTGGCAACGTATGATTTATTTGCAGTTAATCAGAATCGTATTGAACACGCACAGTCTGTTATTGTGGGACAGAAGAATCGTCCAACACCTAATCTTTCATCGCCGATTTTAAGTATTGTATTGAATCCATCCTGGGGCGTGCCCGTCAGCATATTTATGAACGATAAATTAAAAAGGGTTTTGCATGATCCTGATTATCTTGAACGATCAGGGTACCATGTGTACGACCAGCATGGTGATCTTTTGGATCCAACATCTGTAAATTGGGAAGGTGTCTCCCGTGATTATTTTCCATATACGGTTCGCCAGCAGCCAGGACCTAAAAACGCATTGGGTAATTTGAAATTTATTTTAGCGAATGATAGTGCTATTTTTATGCATGGCACGCCGCAAGTATCTTTGTTTGAAAAAGGTGAACGTTCCCTTTCTTCTGGTTGTATTCGTGTGGAAGATCCTATTGCTCTTGCGCGTTGGGTTTTGAATGATGCTCATATGACGATGAATTTAATACACGATATGATTGATGAAGAAACCACGCAAGCTCTTCCTGTGAAAGAAAAAATAAGTGTTCATACTATTTATATTCCAGTTTGGGTTGATAAACAGGGTGTTTTGCTTTTTAGTAGTGATCCCTATCATAAAAATAAATTCTAAAAATAAAAATTGATCTTCTTTTATTAACTTTGCTGAATCATAACTAATTTCTATCACATATTTAATGAATTATTAACTTTCCTATGTAACCCTATTTTTAGGTGAAATATTTTATATTTCCTGATCGTGTATGCTTTTGGTTTTTTGAGGTACGCTTGTTGATCGGAAATTGTGATTGATATATTAAGGAATCATTGTGATGGTAAAACTCTACTTGTTGCTTATCATTTCTTTGTTTAGCTGCATTGATGGTGTATGGCATGCGGCTGCTGCGTGTTCGTCAGCAGTGCCATGTACGGTTTCAACACAAAAATGTGTGACGACAAATGGTGTTGGTGCTTGTATTACGAAGCAATGCAATGAAGATGGTGCAAGTGCTTGCCCAACGGGGCAGTTTTGTCAAATGGATTCAGTTGGTACTTATGCGTGTAAAACGTCACATTGTGGGTTGGCGACAAGTACGGATAAGTGTTTAGCACTTGATAAGCCTTCGTGTGTTTATAGTAAAAATGTAACAACAGGTAATGAAATATACATATGCGATACGAAAACGTGCACAGGTGATACACAATGTTTAACAACTCAAAAATGCAGTAATGGAACGTGTGTAACGAAAACAGACGCTGAATTAGCATTAACAACATTTTCATGCACAAATGATTCGCAATGTTCATCGGCGCAAAAATGTAGTATCCCGAGTGGTTCAAGTATGGGCACATGTGTTGCGCGAACGTGTGTTGATGCGGGGGTTTCATGTCCTTCAAATGCGAGTACATGTACAAATTTCACGAGTGGTGTCAAATGTAGCCCCGGGGATATGACGTGTATTACACCAACATGCCAAGCGCCAAATTGTATGAATGATCCTATAGGTAGTGCATGTTCGGCTGCCAAGAAATGTACGGTAACAAATGGGGTTGGTGCCTGTGTGGCTAAGACGTGTGCTGAAGTTGGTGGATCGTCTTGTACAGGTAATCAGATTTGTGTTGGTCCAGATAAGAATTATATTTGTGCAGTTAATGATGCATCATGCGCATCAAAGGCTGTGTGTCGGGCATCAGATTGCCGTAATGGTGGTACATTGTGTAGTGGAGCAACACCTGTGTGTGATCGTGGGTCGGGTACGTGTGTGGCGCCAAATTGTTCGAATGGTGGTTCAACGTGTGATTCGGGTAAAGTTTGCGTTGATACGAGTGGAAATAAATGTGGGTCAGGCAAACCATGTCAGGGTGCCTATTGCCAAGTTGTTGATTGCGCAACAGGCGGAAAGTGCGCGGTTGATGAGGTGTGTAGTGATGCTATACCCTACAAATTAGCAAACGGTGCAAATGGTAATTATCATAAATGTAATATTGTGTGGTGCAATACAGGTGATGGTGTTTGTGCGGATCCAAATCGCAAATGTTTGAACCGATCAACGTGCTTTTTAAAGACATGTGCTGATGTTGATGGGCCAAAATGTGGGGCGAATCAGGTATGTAATAGTGGGGTTTGTCAAGCCGTTTGTGTGGGAAATGGTAGCACATCATGTCCATTAGATCAGGTATGTACTAGCCCGAGTACAAATTTACCGTGTCTTTCAGGTACGTGTCTTTTTGGCTTATGCCAAGCGCCACATTGTTTAAATGGAGGGCCTGCATGTTTGCCAAGTAAAAAGTGCAAAATTAATCTAGATGGATCAGGCAGTTGTGTGGCATTAACATGTGCGGATCCAAAAGGACGTTCATGTTCGGCTGGCACTGTTTGTCGGATAATTGGTGGATCTGGTAGTTGTGTGCCTGCGGTAAAAACATGTGCCGATGTGGGGGGGGATCCCTGTAATGCAGAATCAAAATGTCAAATTAATGAGGATTTAAGTGGTTTATGTGTGGCAAAACCTATATGCCCAAGGACATGCTCCGTAGGTCAAACATGTAGTGCTATAACGAATAATGAGTGTGCATAAAGATATGATGCGCCTGTTTGAGCTGCGTTATTAAATTAAGGAACAAAATGATGATAAAAATGTGTTTTTTAGTTGTAGTTGGTCTCTTGTTGAATCTTTCTCATGTATGGTCTAGTACATGCGTTAATGATTCACAATGTTCAGCGGGATATATATGTACAAGCCCTGTTGATGGATCAAGTGCTGCATCAAATCTAGCGGTTGGGAAACCAGTTGTTAATTTTTATTGTCAGATTAGTGGGAATAATTGCAGTAATGGTGGGAAAGTATGTGCCAGTAATGAAACGTGTAAGTATTCAACTTGGTCAGGTGTTGGGAGATGTGTTGTAAAGAATTGCTATGAGGATAGTTCAGTTTGCCCTACAGGTCAGACGTGTGTTGATCGTGCGTTTAATACAAAATGCAATATAGGACAATCATGTGTTGCATCGCCTGTTTGTATGCCAAATAACTGTTTAAATGGTGGTGTTACATGCACCGCTGCACAAAAGTGTAGCTCTAATGGTCAATGTATTGATAAACCTTGTAATGAAATTGGGGCGAATGCTTGTCCTTCTGGTACGGTATGTCGTGGTAATGATGGTTCTTTATGCCCTGCGGGATTTCCATGTGCAAATGCGTCGTGTCAGGCGCCAACCTGTACAAATGGTGGCGTTACGTGTTCAGATCAGCAAAAATGTGTGAATGGCATGTGTCAAAGTTCGCTCCCATGTAATGTTGCTGGGGGAGATGTATGTACAGCTGGAAATATTTGTATTAATCAAGCGACAGGCGGCGTGTGCGCTGTTGGGCAGTCGTGTTATAATCCAACGTGTAAACCTGTGACATGTGCAAATGGTGGCGCTGATTGTCCTTCGGGTCAAAAATGCCAAGGTGATGTCAATGGTGTTTTTAGCTGTGTAGCGAAGTCATGTGTTGAATCTGGTGGTGTTACATGTCCGGGTACAGCAGTTTGTCAGACAAATGCGGCAGCAGGCGGTGTAAAGCTCAATACATCATGCAAATGGAAAACATGCGCAAATGGCGGGTTAAAATGTCCTTCAGGGCAGTTTTGTACGAATCCAACATCGGGATTTACGTGCGCAGAAAATGATGCAAATTGTGCAAATACTGCTGTTTGTCAGATTCAAAATTGTGGCACAGCGTGTGGTGTTACACAAATGTGTAAGTTATTTGTTGGCACAGGTTCAAGTGCGTGTATATCAAAGTCATGTGCCAGTGGTGGAGCTGCTTGTGGTGCAGGGCAAGTGTGTGTAGATCCATTATCAGGTGGAACGTGTGCAGCAACACAAGCGTGTGCGACGTCATCAATTAATAGTAAGATGGCAATTTGTGCACCAGCATCTTGTGCAAATGGTGGTGTAATGTGCCCATCTGGGCAGGTATGTTCAGATTCAGATGGAATGAATTGTTCGGTGAATAAAGTATGTGCGATTCCAACAATGAATGCTACTGGTACGCTTGTTGTAAAGGCATCCTGTAAGCAATCGTCATGTATGAATGATCCAACAAAAGCGTGTCCATCTGGTCAGGTATGCTCAGATCCAACGATAGGTGTTTTATGTAAAGCTGGTCAGCCATGTGCGATTAATTCGACAGCTGTTTGTAAGCCTGCCAATTGGATTAATGGTGGTGCGCCATGTGATGCGGCTAATCCTGTGCAACAATCAGATGGATCTTGTGCGCCACGGACATGTGCAAACGGAGGAGATGGTTGTATAGCAGGGTTCATTTGTGCTGATTCAACGACGGGTAAAGAGTGTGCGATGAATGATTTAACGTGCGCACGAAAAGCAGTTTGTAAAAAGGCAACATGTGCGAATGGTGGTGTTGCAGTACCTGGAGGCATACCTATTAGGTGTAAAGTGGGTGAACAATGTACAGATCCTGTAACAGATAAAGTATGTGCAGGCTCTCTATGTGATAATGCTTATTGCAAAACACAGACATGCGCGAACGGTGGGCCTGTATGCTCTAACTCATTGATGAGTAGCGATGGTAAGAACCCAATGAGTCTTATCTGTACAAACTTGGTGACAGGCAGCTTCTGTGCTGTTAGTGATGTAAAGTGTGCAAATAATGCAATGTGTCAGCCTTCAAGTTGCATGAATGATGTTTCTAAAGCATGTGGCACAGATAAAGTATGTTCAGATCCAAAAACAGGTTTACGTTGTCTCGCTGGGCAGTCTTGTGCGACATTAGGGACAGCGATATGTGTTGCAAAAACATGTATTAATGATGAAACAAAGGCATGTGCTGTTGGTATGTTATGTGCAAATAGAAATAATGAAAAATGCAAAGCAGGGGATGCATGTGCACTCGATGCTTCGGCAACGTGTGTTACGCTCAATTGTGCAAATGGTGGAACATCATGCTCAACTGGGCAGCAGTGTGCCAGCTCAGCAGGCGTACCCTGTGTCGCTGATAAAGTGTGTGAGATGCCGAGTTGCGTTGCGCTTGCGCTTATGAATAATAATCCCTCATCATCAAATGCGCAGCAGCAAGCAAATGCGATGCAAATGATTAATGATATGAAGGCGCAATTATCCTATCAATCGAAAGGTGTTGCAGAAGAATTGACAGCTAAAGTGACGAAGTTATTAAGTGAACAAGCAGCGGCACAAGCTGCGCAACGTGGTACAGCTTTATCGCCAGCTGAGCTCTCAATGCAAACAGCTATGCGCCTTGAACAATTAGCGAATCAATTGCTGAGTGCAAGCCATGATGATAAAAAAAGGCATCATCATACAGAAAAGTAAAAATCTTTTCTTGTTCCTAAATAGACCAATAAAAACTGGAGAAGGGGGTGTTTAACCCCCTTCTTTGTATGTAATGACCAGCCATTTTATTGACAGAAAATATTCAAAAATCCAGTAATTTTTAATTAAATATTAATTTATGTTTGTCACGATTGATCTAGGTAGAATTTTTATTCCGTTCCTAATGCATACGTTGAATAAAAATTCATATAAAATAGTGTAATGAACTGAGGGATTTCGCTGTGTTAAATAAAATTATATTCATACTATTCCTTTTATTTAATTGTGCAGCTATGGAGGACGCATTAGAGGCCTCTACATGCGCGAATGGTGGGACTCCTTGCTCTTCGGGCCAGGTCTGTGTCGACCCTTTAATTGGTACTGTTTGTTTTGCGGGACAGTCATGTGCAACAACAACGGATTTAGCAAAAAAAGCGATTTGCAAAGCATCAAATTGTATAAATGGTGGTATTGCATGCACTTCTAGCCAATTATGTACAGATCCAATAACGAAAGTCGTTTGTTTGGCAGGTCAGGCTTGCGCAACGGCAGGAACAGCGATTTGTCGTTCTAAAACATGTGCGGAAGCAGGTGGTGTTGTTTGTGCAGCGGGAACAACATGTGTGAAGCCTGGAACGGTGACGGGAACATTTCAAGCATGGGTTGCTAGCCAAACGGGCGCTGAAATAGCGAGTTGTCAGGCATTGACGTGTGCGAATGGTGGGGCGGCCTGTGCGGGCGGTCAAGTATGTACAAACATCGCGACAGGTGCAATATGTCGTCCTGGTGATGCAATATGTGCGAATACGGCGCAGTGTAAAATTGCAACATGTGCAAATGGTGGAATTGTGTGTGCGGCTGGAAGTCTTTGTGTTGATCCATCGACAGGAAATCAATGTTTAGCAGGTCAGCTATGTGCACTAAATGCGACAGCGATATGTAAGGTATCAACGTGTATGAATGACACGACAAAATCGTGTGCAGCCGATAAGGTATGTGCAGATCCAACGACGGGTCTTGCATGTGCTGCTGGTGCGGCATGTGCAAAGGATGCGACGGCTGTGTGTAAAACAAAAACATGTGCGAATGGTGGGGCGGCCTGTATAACAGGTCAATCTTGTGTAAAAACAGGAACGGTTGCGGGAACATTCCAAGCATGGGTAGCGGGTCAAATGGGCGCGGATACGGCGCAGTGTAAAGCATTAACATGCGCGAATGGTGGTACAGTTTGTGCAGCAGGGCAGACATGTGTGAATGGAGCGACTGGGCGTGTATGCCCAATTGGTGATGCAACATGTTCTGATGCAGCAGTTTGTAAGCCATTAACGTGTGCGAATGGTGGAACAGCATGTACAACAGGTCAGGATTGTGTGCAAAATGGAACAACAATGGGATCCTTTGTGAAATGTATACCTGGTACACAATGTGATGGCGCCATATGTAAGGCACTAACGTGTGCAAATGGAGGTACGGTGTGTGATGCAACAACACAAAGTTGCGTTAACCCAACAACGACAAGCGTATGTCCGCTTGGTGATATGACATGTTCAAATACAGCAATATGTCAAGTAAAGACATGTGCGAATGGTGGTATTACGTGTGGTACAGGTGAAACGTGTGTAAAAGCAACCATACCAACATCTGCGACGGGTTCAACCTCAACGGCTTCACTCACAACGTATGCGGCGTGCATACCTGGCTCACCGTGTGATGGCGCTTTATGTAAAAAATTGACGTGTGCAAATGGCGGAACGGTTTGTCCAACAGGTCAATCTTGTACAAATGGTACGAATGCATTGACATGTGTCGTTGGCGATTCAGCGTGTGCGAATACAGCGGTATGTAGTCCTTCGAGTTGTATGAATGATCTTACAAAAGCATGTTCAGCTGATAGTTTGTGTGCTGATCCTGTGACAGGTAATGCGTGTGTAGCTGGACAAGACTGTGCCAAGCTTGGAAAAGCAATCTGTAAACCTAAAACGTGTGCAAATGGGGGAGCATCACTTGTTTGTCCAGCAGGAAAAACATGTGCAAACGTAAGTGCTTCAAATCCAAATATTTTTGCAACATGTACAACAGGTAAAGTGTGTGAAGGGGCGATGTGCCAAACATTGACGTGTGCAAATGGGGGAACAGCGTGTGGTGTAGGGCAAATATGTACGAGCCCATCAACAGGAAAAGTATGTGCCCTAGGAGATGCATCGTGTGCCACTGTTGCAACGTGTAAACCAGCAACGTGTATGAATGATGCAACAAAAGTATGTGCAACAGGAAATGTATGCGCGGATCCAACAACAGGTGGTTTGTGTGCAGCAGGTCAAACATGCGTGACAAATAGTACAGCAATTTGCAAACCATTAACATGTTCTAATGGTGGGACAGCCTGTGCAAGTGGCCAAAGCTGTGTTAAAAGTAATGCGACTCCAGTGGGCACCTTTTCTTTGTGCGCAGTGGGCGCTTTATGTGATAGTGCAACCTGTCAAACGTTGACATGTGCAAATGGTGGGACAACATGTGGGGCGGGACAAATATGTACGAATTCAGCGACAGGTCTTTTATGTGCCTTAGGTGATGCATCGTGCGCAGCAGCTGCAACGTGCAAGCCATCAACATGCATGAATGATACAACAAAGGCGTGCGCAACAAGTAGTATTTGTGTGGATCCTTTGACAGGTACTTTGTGTGCATCAGGACAAGATTGTGAAAAAACGTGAACGGCAATTTGTAAACCCAAAACATGTGCGAATGGTGGCACGAGTTGTACTGCGGGTCAAACATGTGCGGCACCAAATACGGCGCAAGTAGGGTCATTCCTTGGATGTGTTGCTGGTAAATTATGTGATAATGCGATTTGTCAAACATTAACATGTGCGAATGGTGGTACGGCGTGTGCGACAGGTCAAGTGTGTGTTAATCCTGCGACAGGTAGTGCTTGTACAGTAGGACAGCCATGTGCAACAACAGCGATATGTAAGCCACTTAGTTGTGCAACAGGTGGATCAACGTGTCCAACGGGGCAAAGCTGTGTTAAGGCAAGCGTTACATCAGCAGGTTCCTATACATTATGCGCGTCAGGTGCATTATGCGATGGTGCAACATGCCAGGTGTTAACGTGTGCAAATGGAGGGACAGCATGTTCAGCGGGCAATACATGTGTTGATCCTATAAAGGGCAACGTATGTTTGCCAGGTCAACCATGTGCGAGTACAGCGCTTTGCAAACCACTCACATGTGCAAATGGAGGTACGGCGTGCGCAACAGGGCAGACGTGTGTTAAACCTTCTACGTTAACCTCAACAAGCACATTAGGTGGGGCATCATCAACATCTTCAGCAGCGCCATCTGTGTTCTCAGTATGTGTGGTAGGGGCGCAGTGTGATAGTGCAATATGTCAAACATTGACATGCGCCAATGGTGGTACAACATGTAGTGCGGATAGTATGTGCTCAGACCCACTTACAGGGTCTGTGTGTGTGGCTGGTCAATCATGTGCAAATACAGCGGTATGTAAACCAAAGACATGTGCAAATGGTGGTAGTACATGTGCCACTGGTCAAAGTTGTGTTAATCCGAAAACAGGGGTTGCAGGTTCATATGCGCTATGCGCGGCTGGAAAAGTTTGTGAGGGGGCAACGTGCCAAAAACTAACTTGTGCGAATGGGGGAACAACATGTAGTGCAACTGAACATTGCGTTGATTCAACAACAGGCGTTTTATGTGCTCTTGGCGATGCAAGTTGTTCGAGTGGTGCGGTGTGTAAGCCACTCACATGCGCAAATGATTCGCTAAAGCTTTGCAGTGCTGATATGACGTGTGTGAGTGCTTCTACAACCGCGCTTGGTACGTACGGTAAGTGTACATTTGGTAAACAATGCGATGGTGCAACATGTCAAAAATTAACGTGTGCAAGTGGAGGACCGCTTTGTGCTGCTGGCCAGGCATGTGTTAGCCCAATAACGGGAAGTTTATGTGCTTTGGGTGATACTAAATGTGCAAGTTCGGCAATCTGTACGGCATCAACGTGTGCGAATGGTGGTTCCGCAACAGTGGGTGGTTCAGCGATTATGTGTCAATCAACGCAGCAATGTACGGATCCAGTAACAGATAAAGCATGTGTAGTAGGTAAATTCTGTGATAAAGCCTATTGTAAAGGATTGACGTGTGCAAATGGAGGGGCATTGTGTGTGTCACCTTCATCAATATGTACGAATCAGTCAACAGGTGGTTTGTGTGCGTTGAATGACACAAGTTGTATAAATACAGCAACGTGCTTGCCATCAACCTGTATGAATGATGCTGCAAAGAAATGTCCGACAGGTCAAATTTGTGCAACGTCTGATGGTAAAAAATGTGAAGTAGGGCAACCATGTGCAACGCTTGGAACAGCTGTCTGTAAACCAGCAAACTGTATTAACGGTGGTAAGCCATGTGATTCAGCGAAGCCAGTGTGTCAAGCAGATGGTACATGTTCTGCTTCTACATGCGCGAATGGTGGTGATCTATGTGCATCTGGTTACCTTTGTTCAAACACGACAACAGGAAAGGTGTGTCCATTGAAAGATGCATCGTGTTCCAGCACGGCAGCATGTAAGCTCGTAACGTGTGCAAATGGTGGAACGGCATGTCCATCGGGGCAAGGATGCTTTAGTTCGGTTACAAATACGCGCTGTGTGGATGGTGTATTATGTGACACAGCCGTTTGTAAGTTATTGACCTGTGCAAATGGTGGAGCACCATGTAGTATTGGGAATCAATGTACAGGTACGTCTGGGGCTTTATGTGTAACAGGTCAGCCGTGTGATGGTGCAACGTGTACGGTTATACCGCCTGTGTCGACTGTAACACGGAGTGTAAGTACAACAAGCAGCTCTCCAACAAGCAGCGGCACAATGAGTAGTGGCACAGTAAGTAGCAGTACAGTGAGTAGTGCTACAACCAAATCGAGTGCAACAAGCAGTGCTACAGTTAGCAGCACAACAACAAGTAATACAGTTACTCCGATGATAACCGCAAATGCTTCAGAAACAGCACCTATCGTATTACAACCCGAGCAACAGCAAGTTATTGTGCAGCAGGTATATCAACAGCTTACACAGCAAGTTGGTCAACAAACAGCGCAAATGTCGCAGCAGTCAAAGCAAGTTTCAGATCAATTGACAAAACAGGTTGCCCAAATGCTGCAGGATGAAGCCTCTGTTATTCAGGCGAATAATGCAAAATCTGCGCAAAGTTCAATTCAAATGGCAAATCGCTTAGAAGAATTGGCGAATCAATTATCAAAACCAGTTGTGCTTGCTAGCACAACTCCGGCAAATACAAAGTAAGAGCAGAAGATGATGAAATGTGTAATTCAGTCCTACAAGAAACATATTGTGAAGTTAGTGAATTTCATAGTCGTTTTAGTGGTTTTATGTTGTGCGAGTGCTGCATGGTGTTGCAGGCAACATTCTCAATGTGATGAGCATCACAAGTGTAGTAATAAAGGTAACCATTGTAAGCGGTTGACGTGTTCAGATGCGCCTATTGCGGGTAAGAAAACGCCGACATGTGGTAAGGATTTTAAGTGTATTAAGGGTGAGTGCGTTCCAAAAACATGTGAAGATGCAGATGGGCCAAAATGTCCAGCAGATAAAAATTCATGTGCAAAGGGTATTTGTAAGGCGCCATGCTTTGGCGAAAATAGTAGCCTGTGTGCAAATGGTTTTATATGTACGAATCCACTATCATCTATGGCATGTGCTGTAGGTCAGTCGTGCCTCAATTCTTATTGTGATGCGCTAAACTGTGGGAATGGCGGTAAATCATGCGCGGATAATGAGCAATGTAATAAGGGAAAATGTACGGTTATAAAGTGTAAGGGTAAAAAACAAAGGTGTCCATCTGGACGTAAATGTGTTCCCTCCAAAGGAGGACACAAACACAAGCACAAGCATAAGCATCATCACGGTTCTTCTGGTAAACATCATAAAGACGAGCATAATGATAACACATCTGAAGATGAAGATCATAAAGATGAGCGCGGTCATAAGAATAAGCATCACAAGCATAAACATCATCAATCTAACGGTACCTGTTATTTAAAGACCTGTGCTGATGCAGGTGGGCCAATTTGTCCAATTGATAAATTATCATGTGTGCGTGGTGCATGTGTTGTGCCATGTATTGGTGCAGGAAGTAAGCCATGTGATGGAGGGCTTGTTTGCACAAATGGTAATACCCGTGGTGCTTGTTTGCCGAATCAGCCATGCCCGAATTCATCATGCCAGCCATTAACTTGTGCCAATGGCGGAAAGTCATGTGCTGATAATGAAAGATGTCATAAAAATAAATGTGAAATTTCGAAATGTAAAAATAATAAATGTCACTCTGATCGGAAATGCATTAATGGAGAATGTTATTTAAAGACATGTGCTGATGCAGGTGGATCTGTATGTAAAGGAACAGATGTCTGTCGGTTTGACGTAAGTGTAAAAATGGGTAAATGCGTTACAAATACAGAGAAAACATGTGCTGATCCAAATGGACCACGATGTGTTGAAAATCAGAAATGTAAAATTAATCCTGATCTAAGTGGCGTTTGTGTGTTTAAGACCTGTGCGGAATCAGGCGGGCCTGCGTGTGTGGGAGCAACCGTATGCCGTATTGATCCCAAAACAAAAGAGGGAAGCTGTGTTGATGGAATTGTTAAGACATGTGCAGATGGTGGAGGCACCGTTTGCCCGTCTAACCAAAAATGTCAAACAAATATTGATCTTAGTGGTGCATGTGTCGCTAAATAATTATTCTATATCCACTGAAAATGAAAACACCTGTTTTTACCAACGTCGTTGTCATAGCGAGCGTAGCGTGGCTATTGTAAGCCTCAATCATGCTATCCAGGAAAATAGGTATCTTCATGTTCATTAGGTATATGTAAACAGTGCGTGTGCTCGTTTTTCAAACGCATCAACCATAAGGTTAACAGCCTGGTTTAAAAAGGGTTGTAAAAGGGGCTTTAAAAAGGGATTGCTGATTTCAAAATCAAGAAAGAATTCAATGTCAGTTTGAGTGGGACATTGATCTGATGATGCATTCGAAGTAGTGTATGGTCTAAAAACCCAATAATTATGGAGATGGTGAAAAGGTCCTTTTGTATGGCGCACATCAATTCGGTAAGTATGGGGGTGATTTGCATCTGATTCAAAGGTGACTTTAGATGAATAACCTTGATTGATAAGCGATGATCCAATGGTGAGATCTGCGTAAAATAGGGCTTCTGTTTGATCATAAACGTGGGCTGAATGCACCCAGGGTAGGAAATCAGGATAGTGATTAACGCCCAGAACCAGTTGATACATTTGATCTGGACGATAGGGAACGATCCGTTTTTCTTTATGTATTGGCAACGGAAATTTCCACTTTTGATGGCGTTATATGAGGATGCTGGGTTAAACGAGCGGCCTGTAAACGGGTAAAGTCATCACCTGCGTGGTATGATGACCGTGTAAGCGGACTTGCGGCAACAAGTAAAAATCCTTTTCCGCGTCCCATTTTTGCATAATCATTAAATTGATCGGGTGTGATAAAATCAATGACATCATGATGTTTGGGCGTTGGCTGTAAATATTGCCCAATGGTCATAAAGTCAACATTGGCTGCACGTAGGTCATCCATTACTTGATGAACTTCAGTACGTGTTTCGCCAAGGCCGACCATAATTCCTGATTTGGTAAAGATTGTTGGGTCTAGCTGTTTGACACGATCAAGTAAACGTAAGGAATGAAAATAACGCGCCCCAGGTCGAACGGTTGGGTATAAGCGTGGCACGGTCTCAAGGTTATGATTATAAACATCGGGTCTAGCCGCAACGACAATTTCAAGGGCACCTTCTTTACGTAGAAAATCAGGTGTTAAGAGTTCAATTGTTGTGCTAGGGGATCGTTTTCGAATGTGGGTGATCACTTCAGCAAAATGGTGTGCACCTCCATCATCAAGATCATCACGATCAACAGACGTGATAACAACATGACTGAGTCCAAGTTCGGCAACACCTTGCGCAACACGTTCAGGTTCGTGTGGATCTAAAAGGTCAGGACGTCCTGTTTTAACATTACAAAAGGCGCATGCACGAGTACACACGTCCCCTAAAATCATGAATGTTGCATGCTTTTTTGACCAACATTCCCCAACATTAGGACAAGCGGCTTCTTCGCAGACTGTCTTAAGTTTAAGTGAACGCATTAAAGACGCTGTTTCATGATATTCTTTTGAAACAGGCGCCTTTACGCGAATCCAATCGGGTTTTTTAAGTGCGGATTTTTGCTCCATAGTAATAACCCCTTGTTATGGATTGCTGATGTTATTGAGAAACATCAAAAATCGCGCATAATTCAATCCATTCACGCTTGGAAAGATTGCTTTCTTCAAACGTAATAATATCACCAGAAAGACGTCGTTTTAATAGTTTGGCTGCTGTTGCAGATAATTGTACAGCACCTAAACGATATTCTTCAAATGCATCAAATGTAAGAGGAACCCAGGCTTTCATAATATTAATAATCACATCTGCATAGGCACGTATTTCATATTGTGCATGAGGGTCAGCGCGTAAACGCAAGAAATGCATCAGGTTATGGAGGTCAACTTTCCAATACCATTGAGTGTAGAAATTCACAGGCAAATTCATACGCGCAAGTTCACGCGCAAGTCCTGGATGATCACCAAAGGTTTCATTTTCATTCAGCATCCATGTGTAATTATCATAACTACGTGTTGCATCTGCTTTCAGCATTTCAAGGACTTTTTGCGCATGTTCACCTTCTAGATTTCCGGCACGTCCTTGACGATTTGACAACGATTGTGCTGACAAATGATCGGGGGAAGGTACATAGAATTCCTTATCCAGAATTGAATAACGCGCTGAATATTCATTGACATTTGCTGTGCGATGGCGAATCCATTGACGCGCAACAAACATTGGTAGTTTAACATGAAGTTTGATTTCGCACATTTCAAATGGGGTAGAGTGCCAATGACGCATTAAATAGCGAATAAGGCCACGGTCTTCACTTACTTGTTTTGTGCCCTTGCCATAAGATACACGTGCAGCCTGAACAACAGCGCTATCGTCGCCCATATAATCAACAACACGCACGAATCCATGGTCAAGCACGGAGTGTGGTTCATATAAAATATCTTCTAACGCTGATACAGTGGCGCGCCTTGTTTGAAAGGATTGGTTCCGTAAATCGTCAATATCACGATCGAGCGAAGACTCTATTTCTGTTTTCAGCGTTGTTGTCATTATCCGTAACGAACCTCTTGAATGGTGTAGGCTTTTCCGCCATTTGGTGTGATCACTTCAATACTGTCATTTGCTTTTTTACCAATGAGCGCGCGTGCAAGCGGTGATGTAATGGAAAGGAGTCCTTTTTTTACGTCGGATTCATCACTACCAACAATTTGATAGCTGTGTTCTTCATCTGTGTCATCATCAACCAATCGAATCATTGCACCGAATTTAATATCGCTACCTGATATTTTTGATAAATCAATAACTTCTGCACGACTTACTTTATCTTCCAGTTCAGCGATGCGACCTTCAATGAAGCTTTGCTTTTCTTTCGCTGCATGATATTCAGCGTTTTCTGATAAATCGCCGTGTTCACGGGCGTCAGCAATGGCTTTGATCACATTGGGGCGTTCAATCGCCTTTAAGTGATGCAGTTCATCTTGCAGGTTTTTAAACCCACTATTTGTCATCGGAATTTTTTCCATATGTTTACTTACTCACCACGATAAATGTCATACCCATTTATTTTCAAGCGTTGGGTTAATCGCTTCGAAGACGTGTGGTTTTTATCCTCAAGCCATGCCTCTTCGGACTTCTGCAACATTTCATCGTTGATTTGTAATTCAAAAAATGTTGTTTGAAAGTCGATTTTCAGTGTTAAATTTTATAAAATACTGATTCACTACGCAAGTGAAATGTGACGTACTTGAGGCATTCTTTCCTTCTTTTTTTAATAGATTCATTTTTTTGACTAAAAAGAGGTCTGAAAAATTTTAAGTGAGCTCATTTCTAAGGCAATATGCATTTTTTTAAGTGCATGAAATCTTCAGGTGTAAGTCTCGCGTATTTTAAAATTTTATCGTCAGATTCGCCGTTTAGTAGCATTTCTATGGCAATCGCTCGTTTGGTTTGTAATTCACCTTCAGCAATTCCTTCAGCCAATCCCTCTGCTAACCCCTCCGCTTTACCTTTGGCAAGTCCTCGTGATTCGGCGGCTTGTAATTCATCGCGATCATTGTATAGTTTTTTCATATAAAATGTATAAGCACTGCGTTCATCCTCCGTCATGCGGAGGATTCTTAGCTTTTCTGATACCTGTTGCATATAGGGAGAATGGTAATTTTCAGGTACTTTTTCATGCTTCATCACGTATAGCCATTCATCCATTTCCGTTAATTCTTTGATTAATCGTTCATTGAATTGCGGAACGGAAATGAAAAAGTATTCAGGCAAAATATCGGTTGCATCAAACTCTTCATGGGTTTCAGGATCGGTGATATGTACTTTGAGGCGTTCGTTGGATTCAATTTCATGGATAATCGTTTTTCCGTGATAGACGGAGCCCACCCCTTCGCCAATCGGAAAATAGAG
>CANLGW010000003.1 GCA_947490395.1 Alphaproteobacteria bacterium | reverse complement strand
TGGTCTTTTTTTGATTTTCGTGTATTTTAGAGACATAGGGTATCCATTTTAGTCGGTGAATACCCTTTTTTAGTATATCTTGCTTAAAATTTGAAGCGTTTTCCGTAAAAGTTTAGCTCTAATTCCACTTACGCAGTAGGTCTAATGTAGGCATAAGTCTTTTGAAAAATGAAAATTGCCGTGATATCGAAACATAATTTGTCACACCTGTTATCTGGTCGCCTGGCGTTTCAAGTGTTTCAACAAGACCTGCTGTAACAGGATCTGTAACGGAAGCAAATACCACGGGAATATCTGTTTTGGATGTATAGCGCATTGCAATTTCAGCAACAGGTGTACCAATTGCAATAATAATATCGACTTTATTTTTAACAAAATTTTGAATGATCTGTGCGGCTTTACTAAGATCACCTTCTGCGGATTCCTCTTTTATAAGTGTGTTTGTGTGGTGAATGTATCCTTTGCGTGTTAAAACATCAATGATTCCCTTTCGTGTTTGAATAAGGGCGGGATGATCGGCATTTTGTATAATGCCAACCGTATATGTTTCTTTGAGGTGGCTATTAGGCGGTAACATTATGATGTATATAAGCGTACACCCAACGAAAAGCAAAAGGGGAGCTATAATCCATAAAAGAATCTGCTTAATGCTCATGATGCGCCTTGATGGTTTCAGTTAATTGGGGGTGTAATCCTAGCATTTGTATATGTGCTTCATTAAGTTGGGCACTGTTAATTTTGCTTTTCTCATAAGGGATTTCTTCTGCCCTTTGGCCATTTAGAATGCGAATAGTAAGCTTTCCAACTTGACGTCCAATTTGATATTGGTCTGGTGCAATCGAAGCCGTGCATCCGCGTTTAACGGATTCTGGATCGGATGAAAACACAGGTACTTTTTTATTATCTGCTATTTTCAAAACAGAAGCGAGCGATGAAATGATCGTATTATCATTTGGTAAATAAAACGCATCAACGCGGTCTGTTAAACGGGCAGTTGCTGCGCTTACATTAATTGTTGATGTTGCAGGTGATAATAAAATTGTACCACCCTTGTGGGCTAATGCTTCTTCAAAATGTTTGATTTGGGAAAGTGAATTGATTTCACCAGGGTTATAAATAATGCCGATACGTACATTCTTTTTGTTTAAAAGCGTTTGTATTTGCTGGATTTGTTCAGCATAGGGTGGGGCGTCCTGAACACCTGTTACAAAAGGAAGATTGCTACCATCACTTTTAATAAGGCGAGCTTCAAGAGGATCAGTTACAGCGGCAAAGACGATGGGGATATTTTTGTTATGGGCGGCTGCCTGAACAGTCTGAGCCGATGGTGTTGTGATGGGGATAATAATTTTTGGATTTAAGCTTATAAAGCGTTGTGCAATCTGGGTTGCTATTGCGATATTGCCTTGCGCATTTTGAAAAATAACTTTCACATTTTTATGTGTGCTTTCGTTTAATTCATCCAAGATGCCTTGACGGATACGATCGAGTGATGGATGTGGTGCAATTTGCGTGATAGCAATAACAGGTGTGTTATTCTTTTCTGTGGGGTAAAAATAAAATCCTGTAAGGATGAGGGCGCTAATAATAGCAACGATAAATAATGATGATAAGCGGACAGACATGATAATATTCCTTTTCAAATACGAATAATATGAACAAAAAACACATAAAAATTATGCGCTTCGCCACCATCGCTTTGTTTGAAAAGTTAGATTCATAAAATACTCCACTATACACCCTAATGGTAACATGAATAAGAAAAATGTAAAGCAAAAATTTATTATATAAATTATATAAAACAACATAGGCTATCTTCTTTTCTTAGCTGTCTCTGTTATGATATAGGTAATAAACTTAATTTATATGATTTGAGAATTGGAAATGACGATAACACCCATAGAGTTAAGCCGTATGGCATCCCTTGAATTACTTACGAAGCGTGTAGATCCTTTTGTGATAAAGGCGACACCCGATGAATGTAAGGCACTGGCTAAACGATTTCATATTGTTTCAATTGATTTTTTTGAAGCCGAAATAACCGTTAAATGGCGCGGTGGAAAATCAATAGATTACGATATTACGGGGCGTTTAAAAGCACGTCTTGTGCAAAGTTGTATTGTGACATTGCAGGATATCATTGAAAATATTGATGATACATTTGATTTTCGTGTGGTGCACCCTAAACAAATGGAGGAGCTAACTGATGAGCTTGATGAGTTTCAGGATATTGAGTTCGCCGAAGACGATAATATTGATTTGGGTGAAATTGTGTCACAATATTTGGCACTGAGTATGGATCCTTACCCACGCTTGCAAGAAACGCCAGAACTTTCGATTCTAACACCATCAACGCAAAAGAAAAATCCATTTGCTGTGTTGGGATCGCTTAAAAAAGAAAGATAGGGATGATGGTTGATCCTGATTATAAGGTGCAGAGTTGGCTTGGTGGTTTGCCTTTTGTCAAAGCGCAAGCACTTGGTAATGATTTTGTTATCATACAACGTGCACATATCAGGCAGCCATTAACAGAGAATGCATTAGCACAGAGTGCTGTTTTTTTAGCGGATAGGCACTATGGTGTTGGATGTGATCAAGTTATTATTGTCGAACAGGTAATGATGCATAAAGAGCACACGAGCAGAGGTGATCAGGCGGTAGTAAATAACAATACTTTGCTCCAGCTTCGATTTTTTAACCGTGATGGATCTGAGGCGGAGAGTTGCGGGAATGGATCACGTGCGTTTGCGTTATGGTGGATGGAATTGCATCAGCTGACGACTGTCACCTTTGGCACAAAAGGTGGTTTAGTAACGGCAGCAAAGGGGTTGGAACCTCATAGTATTGAGCTTTATTTGCCAATGCCAATGGTTGATTTAACGATTTCTGTGGATGATTTCTCGGATCAGTTATCGGCAGCACCTGTCTTTGTTAATACAGGAAATCCTCATCTTATTCTTTATGTTGATCGCATTGTTGATGTGGAGATGATCGGTGCATATATGGAGAAGCACCCGTTGTTTCTACATGGAGTCAATGTTAGTTTTGTGCATATGGATCATTCGGATTGTGAAAACAATCAATTGAGTATATCTGTCTGGGAACGTGGGGTAGGTCGAACAAAAGCATGTGGCACAGGGGCAATTGCATCCGCTATAGCAACAGCTGAGCGTGGTTTTCTTGAAAAAGAGCGTCTTATCACAGTCAATCAAGAAGGCGGGTTGTTAACCGTTTTGTACGGCACGGATAATATAATACTTGTAGGCAAAGCCTACATCGTATTTGATGGTAAAATAACATTGCCTTAGCCGCATTACGTATGTTTTTTTGGTAATTGCCATATGTATTTTTTTACACATGGCAATGATGTGCCCATCCCAAAGCAATCTATTGATTTTTAAGCCCATTTTTTGATCACTAAACTTTGCCTTTAAAAGCCTTGATTAGCGTAACTCAACACGGTTTTAAACGTTTGTTTTCTGAGCAAAAAATCAGGCGTATAAATTCAACATTTTGATTCGTGATGGGTATAGCTGATTAATCTTTATCGCCTGATCTCTCAAAACGCTTACGATCATTTGGATCCAAATATGCTTTACGTAAACGAATACTCTTAGGCGTCACTTCAACGCGTTCGTCATCCTGAATATACGCAATTGCTTGTTCAAGTGACATTAAACGTGGAGGAGATAAACGAATTGCTTCGTCCTTTCCTGACGCGCGAACGTTCGTTAGCTGTTTTGCCTTTAGGATGTTGACTTCCATATCTTGTTCACGGCTGTTTTCACCAATGATCATGCCTTGGTAAATAGCAACACCGCTGCCAATGAATAGCGTGCCACGTTCTTCAATTTTCCAAAGGGCATAGGCGACTGAGTCACCATCACCATTTGAAATAAGAACACCATTTCGGCGACCTTCAATAGCACCACGATAAGGTGCATAGCTATGGAAAACACGGCTCATGATTCCAGTGCCACGTGTTTCTGTTAAAAACGATCCGTGGTAACCAATAAGACCGCGTGATGGTGCGTGGAATATAATACGTGTTTTCCCACCGCCTGATGGGCGCATATCTTGAAGTTCAGCTTTTCGGTTGCTCATGGATTCAACGACAGAACCTACATATTCATCGTCCACATCGATTTGAACTTCTTCGATTGGCTCCAACCGCTCACCTGTGTTTTCATCTTTACGATAGAGAACACGTGGACGGCTGATGGATAATTCAAAACCTTCGCGACGCATTGTTTCAATTAAAACACCAAGCTGTAATTCGCCGCGACCAGCGACTTCAAAGGCATCTTTTTCTTCAGTTTCACGGATATGAAGAGCAACGTTGCCTTCAGCTTCGCGGTTTAAGCGTTCGCCAAGCATACGTGAGGTTACTTTTGATCCTTCACGACCAGCAAGGGGGGAATCGTTTACGGAAAACGTCATGGCAAGTGTTGGTGGGTCGATTGGTTGTGCGCTTAAAGCTTCTGTTACTTCGGTTGCACAAATCGTATTTGCAACGTTAGCGTTTTCTAAGCCAGCGATGACAACGATGTCGCCTGCAAAGGCCTCTTCAACAGGAACACGTTCTAATCCACGGAAAGACAGTAGCTTTGAAATACGTCCATTTTCAACAAGATTTCCTTGGTTGTCGAGTACTTTAATTGCGCTATTAAGTTTTGCGACACCACTATGGATACGACCTGTTAGTACACGTCCTAAATATGGATCATATTCACGTGTTGTGACCAACATACGAAATGGGCCTTCTTCTGCTTTTGGTGCAGGGATATGTTCTAAGATTTTCTCAAATAATGGTTTAAGATCCGTTTTTTCATCTGTTAACTCATTAACCGCCCAACCTGAACGTCCCGATGCGTAGAGTACAGGGAAATCAAGCTGATCATCATTCGCTTCAAGAGCCAGGAACAAATCAAAAATTTCTTCTAAAACTTCATTTTGGCGTGCATCCGAACGGTCAATTTTATTGATAATAACAATTGGACGTAAGCCAAGTTTTAATGCCTTTGTTAAAACGAATTTTGTTTGTGGCATAGCGCCTTCAGCCGCATCGACTAATAAAACAACACCATCAACCATGCTTAAAATACGCTCGACCTCCCCACCAAAGTCAGCGTGACCTGGTGTGTCGACGATATTGAGGCGTGTATCACCCCACAAAATGGATGTGCATTTTGCAAGAATGGTGATGCCGCGTTCACGTTCTAAATCGTTTGAGTCCATCGCGCGTTCAGCGACGTTTTGGTTGGCGCGGAACGTGCCGCTTTGCTTAAGAAGTGCGTCGACGAGTGTGGTTTTGCCGTGGTCAACGTGAGCGATGATCGCAAGATTGCGAAGTTGAGTCATAAAAAAATCTCGTTGGAAATAAGTGTTAATTAATTTGCTTAGATGGTACTTTATAAATAAAAATGGCGCGCTCTAGAGGATTCGAACCTCTGACCCACAGCTTAGAAGGCTGTTGCTCTATCCGGCTGAGCTAAGAGCGCGTACAATATAACCCTGATTCAAGAATATAAGAATTTATTCGTAAATCATTCAAGCACGCCTATAAATGTAATCGATCTTCATTATTTTTTCAAGCGCGGAATGCATAAAAATAAAATCAATGACATATTGGAAAATATTATATTTTTTCAATTGATTAATTATTGCAAATTATCTTGACAGAACGATATATGAAATGCACAAGTAATTTGTGTTTTGAAATATACCCTAAATTATATAGGGAGAAGTGTTTATGAGTAATTTGTTTAAAAATATAATGTTTTCAGGTGTCGCTCTGTTCGTCTTTTTTGTGTCTATTGACGTTGTTAGTGCAGGTGGTAAGTTTGAATCGGAAGGTGATGTCATTCTACCTGCTCAACAATGTGAGGTGCAGAATGAGAAAAATGAAGAAGATTGCGGTCACGTGCCGATGCTTGATGAATTAATCCCTTACATTGAGAAAACAATTATAGAGCATAAAGAAAATGGATCAGCAGAAAATACTGACCAAAAAGTAAAAAAATCACTTAATTTTGACTTTATGGATAAAAACGGGATTGAATGGGTCGTATCGGGTGATCTTCGTAGCGCTTCTTGTGTAAGTCCGCCTGTAGTTCAACCGTTGGATGGTATGTACAGAACCTGGTTTCCTTACTTAAGGCCATCTGATCCAGAGCGGCCATGTAAAAGTAGTGATGTTAGCAGCGATATTATAGTCACATATCGATATAATGGTTACCCATTTAGTATTAGAACTAAATCTACTAATGGAACCTATGGTATGTCAAAGTCTTTAATTGAGCTAGTGCAGCAGACACATACAAAAATGGGGACAGATCGCAAAGTATTTATCGAGACTTCAGATGGTCTGGCTCGGTTTGAATCAGCTCTTGAGCAACAAGTACTTTATAGTAAGAAGAATAGTAAGTTGACGGATAAGACGTTGAAGAATGACTTTTTTGCTTTTGATGAGAAACTACTAGGTGGAGAGCGTGATCTTTCATTGTATTTTAAACCAGAAGAGTTGCTTATTGTTAAACGTAAGCCTAGGCAAATTGAGGGATGATACGTGTTTTTTGGTTGTTTATACAAAAAGCACGCTGCCCGTCACTTTTTAACTATAAACACTACTTTGTGTTCTTAACTAGGCTTGACCCAGTGATTTGTAAAAATTGAAGATACAATATTTGTGGTTAAATGATTGAGGCGTAACCAAATTCACTAGTTCGAAATTGGTGAGGATCAAGATAATAAGTAATTAGCAAAACCTTTTTGCATAAGCGCGCCCCACACGGTTTCTGTATCGAGATCCGTTAAATGATTGGTATATAATACGGTATGGCGTGGTTTATCCAACGCTTCGTTCCATGCAAAAGCACCGCCTTTTTCAGGAGGATTTGCACCGCTGTACAGGGTAAGGGTAGGGCACATCGTTGCCGCGATTAGTTGTGGACCCGTATCATTCCCAAGGGCGCCAATGGCGTGCGTTGCAAGGGTTGCTATCTGAAATAAATTGGTTTTTCCAATTAAATTAACAGCATTTGTTTTCTCTAATGCCTGCGTTAGAGCATCGAGACGGTCATCATTCCCACCGATTAGAATAGGGGTAATGCCGTAATTCAGTAATCGATGGCAAATGTTAGCGTATTTTTCTTGTGGCCATCGCTTACGACCACCATGTGCATCAGACGCACCTGCAATAATGAGCATATAGGGAGTGGGGGGCAATGGAAAGGTGAGCGGATCCATAAGGCATGTCCCATTTGGTGGCGTGATATCAGGCCATTTTTGCGTCGTACATAAAGCCTTAAACCGTAAATAGGGATGTTCGGCGCCACAGGAGGTTGCACGAGGTGCCATTATCCATTTTTGATATTTTCTCCATAGTAAAAAGCGATAGATACGTGTTCGATCAACATCTTGCAGGTCAAAAATATGGTTAAACGATTGCTGGCGCAACGTGCGTAAGGCGGACAAATTAGCTTTTAATGATGAACGATCATCGCATATAATATGATCAAATAAGTTCAATCGTTTGGCAAGTGCTACGAAGGATGTTGTGGTAAGCAGCGTTAGTTTAGCTTTGGTTGCATTGTTGTTACTTTGAGGATTTTTAATTAAATTATCATGAATAGCCTCAAACATTGGCATCGCCTGAATCATATCACCGAGAGCGCCTAATTTAATAATTAAAACATTTTTCATGGAGCATTTACTCGTTATTATTATTTGCTAAGGCTTTTTCATAAATTGTTTGTGTTAGTCGTATCATTTCAGTTAGTGAGTAATGGTCTTGGATATGGCGCCGTGCACGCATTCCCTGGTGAGTACGTGCCTCAGGCGGTGTGTTATATTGATGTGTGATGGCTAGAGAAAGAGCGTGATGATCGTTAGGTGGAACAAGGGTTCCATAGATACCATTCGCTGTCAGTTCAATGGTACCGCCATGCGCTGTACCAATAACAGGACGTCCCATGGCAAGTGCTTCAGCAGTAACACGTCCAAAGGCTTCTGGATCGGTCGAGCACGATAAAACAACATCAGCAAGGGCATACATTGCTGGCATATCATTAGCGTTTGTAATGAATGTGACAGGTAGATCTTGGGCAAGTTGTATGAGCTCATCTTTATATGCATCACGTCCTTGGGCATCTCCTAAGATAATAGCATGCCAATTGGGGATGGTTAGCGTGCGAAGGGCTTTTAATAAAACAGTTTGTCCCTTCCATCGTGTTAGGCGTCCTGGTAGGAGAATAATATAAGGACGATCGATCGTTGGCTGCGGTAATGGCAAAAGCGCACGGGCTTTGTTTATCCGATTGGGCGTAAGGGTCTCTGGGTCGTGAATAGTTGTGTCAATACCTTCCGGAATAAACGTTACTTTTTCGGCGTGCTGGGAATAGTGTTTATTGATATGTGTTTCTATAAAACGTGAAATGGCAATCACGTGATCCCCACGCACCATAACGCTGTTGTAGGTGTGTTTGCCAATTGTTTTGGCATTATAGGTTCCATGATAAGTCGTTATAAAGGGGATTTTGGCCAGACGTGCAGCGATAAACGCTGACCACGCGGGTGCGCGTGATCGTGCGTGAATCAGGTTGATGTTATTTTGTTGGATAATCTTAAGCAGGCGTTTGGCATTCGCCATGATTATAAATGGATTTTTTGTATCCAGCGATATTGTGTGGTGGATAACCGAAGATGGTAATTGATGAACATAGCGTCCTCCAGATGATGCAATGTGATGCTGCCCAAAGGTTGGAGTAAGCCCCGTCACGGTTTCAAACGTTACGCGCTCCACGCCGCCCGCATTAAATGCTGGTAAAATTTGTAAAAGAGTGGGTGTCATAAAATGAGTGTCATGAGGTGTATGTGAAACAATGTCGTGTGAATGATGTAGAGGATACCGTAATTAAAGGGGGTAAACAAGAAAAAGAACGATTCAATTACAAGGCTTTTCGTATTTAGGAAAAGCCTATGGCTGTGATTATCTTTTTAAATAAACATCCCTTATCACTAGTACTTCAACTCGAGTTGATCTTCAAATTCATGCTTCATCAACTGGGTGAAGGCATGTTCGAACACTTGGAACTCGGACTGATAATAAATAATGGAAGGGTGTTCACGTGTGGTGCCATCGGCATTAAAGGCTTGTACTAAATTACCATGATCATCGCGCATTAGGATGTGCTCATCCCGCCTATACATCCGCCCATCAGGCGATTGAATATGGATATTCTCGTTATAAGGCGTGCCATCTGTAATTTTTGTACGGCGATAGAGGTCATCATAATAGGCTTCATAACGTTGCCATAATTCTGGTTGTAATATGTTTTCGTCAATACAGCGCTCAATTAAACGACGAATTTCACCACTATCTTCCTGTTTCATTCGTTTAAATAAATCACGTGCCCGAAGGGGGGCAGCCTCAATACGGGCTTGTATATCTGTATTGGATAGAACAGGCGGTAAATCAGCAGTGGCAATGAGCGATTTTAACTTTGAATCTGGCAGATGCCATGATAACACTTTGAACAATTCCCCAGATGTGCGGGTTTGACAATGGGTATCAACGCGTGCACCAGAAATTTCAGCTGTCTCAAGTAGCGCAAAAACAATTTCTTTTTTAAAGTCATTATCTCCTTTTTCAGTTGCCATTCGCTTCATAAAGGCCCAGGCACGCCCTAGCATTTCATCCCCTCTGGGTGATTCAGGTTTTGCATAATACATCGATGCACTCAAATATGGCGAGAAACCACCTGTTGTATTTTCGTCTTTTGGTGCCAGACCCAGAATCATTTTAATGATATGAACGGCTTTTTTACCAGTAAGGGATCCAGCATGAATGGCATCGTGATTAATCTCTGTTTCCAGATAGTGGATGAAATCATCAATTTCTACATTACTTTGGTGGTTATAAGGGGCTTCGTGGTTATTATAAATCGTTCGAGTGATTCCACTTTGTGCTGGAGCGCTCGCTAACCTCCATAAAATGTCTTGATCTTGTTCATAAATGCCATCAAATTCATGGGCATTTGCAACAGCATTCGTTACACCACGTGCCTGTTGTAGGAATGGATCTTCTACTTGAAGAGTCATCAGTTGTTCATCCAGATTTATTTCATACATAAAATAGGCACGATTCTGATTTACAGATTCTGCATTTAAGGCACTATTAACACGTATGTAACGAAGATATGTACGGTAGAAATAGGTTTTTAAAACTTTTTGAATTTGAATATTTTTGTTCCAATGTATTTGCATAAAGGCTTCAAAATTTTGTTTTTGAAGAGGGGCTTTATAAATAGAGAGTAAATCGTTCATTATTTTTAATTTGTCCTCTGCATTTTCTTTATCAATATATGGCCTACAAAACTCCATAAAAGCGCTTCTTTTTTCATCATTGACTGGAAAAGCTTGGTAAATTGGAAGAAGTTTCTTCATAAGCCGCGTTTGATCCGTCGCCTGTTTTTTACCTGTATAAGGCATGCAAAAATCTATAAATGTGTGTCTTTCATGATTATTTGAAAAGGCTTGATAAATGGGAAGGATATTATTCATAATTACTACTTTGATCGTTGCATGCTCTTCATTCATATACGGTTCGCAAAACTCTATAAAAAGTTGTCTTTCACTACTATGGGGAAAAGCTAGATAGGTGCTTAGGAGATCTTTCATGATTTTTTTTGCCCAAAAGTCATCGCTTCTATGCGTATATAGTGTACAAAAATTCAAATAACTATCCCAATTACCAGTAATTTTTTCTTTGAAGAGGCTCTTAATTATTTGTTTATATTCTGCAAAATTATTATGTATTTCAGGGTCATTGTAAATTAAGTTTAAAAAGAATTGTTCTGCTACTTTTAACGTTTCACTGCCTGGCCATTTTCCTCCATTATCCTGAATTTGTTTGGTTAGCGCAGTACGCATCACGTTTGTTATTTCATCGCGTTTAGTGTCTGTGTGCATAGTTACAATGCGGGATTGTTGAATATACCGTTCCATTTGCTGATATGGATTTTTTTGCTGCCGCATTGTTGTATAGAAAGCTGCACGGCGGTCGGCTTCATCTGATATCGTTGTTACTGGAATCATCGTTGGTTGAATAGATGGTGTATGTGCCACTGCAGCAAGATTAGTGCTTGCATCGTTACTAATGGCATGTTCTACAAAACCACTTAAACACGCAACTATTATTACGATACGGGTTGTGTATTTTTGTATGCGGGACAAAATATCAAAATAAACCATATAATATCCAAATTTTTTAAATCATGAAAATATTATAAATTATAAATATTAATGTTAAGTTAAACTAATAATACGATGCGTAATTGGTACATCATCATGAGATGCTATGATCGTGGCGCCGCCCTGTTCATTATGTAATGTGATGCAATCCCATAAATGTTGCGTTGCGGTTTTGTCTAGAAAACGCGTTGGCTCGTCCAGTATCCACAATTTGCGATCAGGGCGAAGGGCGCTTTGTAAACGAAGGCTTAGTTTTTGTCCGCTGGAAAAACTATGAAGTGGGCGATGCCGTGGAAGTGTGGTCGTACATGCCCCATTAAGTGCTATAATGAAACGCTGATAACTTAAAACAGTTGCTGATTCTTTTAGACCAAATTCTGCCCCTAAATAGCTAAAGGGAACAGAAACAGTTATGGCGCCTTGTTCAACAGGAATGATACCTGCGATTAACCGTAATAACGTTGACTTACCCGCGCCATTATGTCCTCTCAGCACAACGCATTCATTACCTTTAACGCTGAATGATAAAGGATGAGTTTTTGTTGTGGCGATATAATTGTGCTGTAGCGCCTGTATATCAATAAGGATGGTCATGTCTTTTTGTAAATGAGTGTCATCCAATCCTCAATTGTATATGTATTAACCGCAATAAAGCCAGCGGCATTATAAGCGGCAGCGACTTCCTCATGATGGCGACTGAGTAACCCTGATAGAATGGCTATTCCGCCGACGCGCATTGTTGCTGCAAAATGAGGTGCTAGCGCGCGCACAGGTTTGGCTAAAATATTGGCAAGAACAATATCGTAAGGAGCATAAGAGGTGACAGTGGGGTTTGCAAAGCCTTCACTTTCAATGACGGTTAGTTGCACAGCATTGTTTAACGCATTTTGTGTAGCTACACGTACCGATTCAGGGTCACTGTCAACGGAGACAACGGTTGCGTTTTGCCAACGCTTTTTAGCCGCAATGCTTAAGATGCCTGAACCACAGCCCATATCTAGAATTGATAGTGTATCGGTAATGGATAAGCCATCTGTGTTTGTCTCTGCTATATTGGATAGAGCGGTTAAGCAGCCAATTGTAGTTGAATGTTCGCCGCTGCCAAAAGCAGTTGCAGCATCAACACGAACAGGAATAACCATGCTGGGCGGCGTATCTGTGATATGACTGCCATAAATGTAAAAATCGCCAGCGATGCGGGCGGGTAGGCTTTGATAGCATGTTGATAACCAATCCGTGTTGTCAACAAGGGATAGGGTGACAGTAGGGTCAGCTGTATTTAAAAGTGTCGTCAGGCTTGCTAGTGCACCTTGTATAAAATTAACATCAGGTTTATCGCGGGTATAGGCATCAATTTGAAATTCAGATGCGATCGGAAAGCCATTATCATCAATTTCAGAGGATGCAGGCGCATTGTCACATTCAAGCCAGCTAATACCAAGGAATCCATATTGTTCCAATAAATCAACGGCAGCATCAACCGCATTAAGGGGGACACGTGCCGTTAGTTGCCATAAAGGAATCAATTCAGGTTGTTGAGTCGGGCAGGATTGCGTTGTCATGTGATTTCCATTCATTGTTGCGTTGGCATTAGGTGATATGAGATTGCTTTAGGAGACGTCATATTTTTGACGCTTATATATATTGACTGGATAAGGGCTTTATAAATATCCCTCTTCATGTCATCCTCGTACTTGACACGAGGATCTTCACGATTGAGGCGGCATATAGCCTGTTTCATTATGCTTCTTGCTTGTTTAGTTACACCTCCTATTTGCCTTTGAAACATGAGAGATCTTCGGATCAAGTTCGAAGATGACAAAGGAGGAAATGAAGACGACAAAGAAGGAAGGGGAAATGAAAATGCCCCCTTCTTGGAATAAAAAAAAGTTATCCACCTATTTTGCATATGAACCATATCTTTTTAAAAGTTGATAGGCACTATTAATTTTTTTAATGTAAGCTTCGGCTTCTAAGCTGCCTCCGTTCACATCGGGATGATGCTGTTTGACGAGTGCACGATAGACTTTTTGGAGGTCGGCTGGTTTGAAATGGGGTGGTAAGTTAAAGAGGCGTATTGCTTCATCTTCTGCCGTTGTTGTACGTTTAGGTGGTGGGGATGGAGCATCATGTGCATGAGGCATTTCATCAAACAAACCAAAGGGATCTTTAAATGTGTCATGTTCATCGTGATTATCATTAAAATGATTGTATTGATTATTTTGTTGGTAGTGATTTTGATAGTAGGATGCTGATCGTAAAATAGGTTTAGCAGCTGCTGCACTTTGCCAATTGCCAAGTGGCCAACTTGGACGATCCCACGTAATATCACGCTTCCAGTGGGCAATAATCTCAGCCTCTGTCATGTCTTTATAAAAATTCCAGGCTGCATTATATTCACGTACATGCGTAAGGCATAGCCAATGCCAACAGGTGTCATCTTTTATGTTTTGCGGACAGCCGTGCTTGGGCGCACGATAGGTACCATCAGACGTGCACCCGTCATAGGCACATGTGTGCGTGTGAGGCGTTTTTTTAAGGGCATAGCGTTGCCAAAAATGGGATGTGTGCTGCTTCATTTGGAATAACAAAAAAAGCCTTCACCTGATTTACGTCCTAACTTTCCATGTGCAACATAGCTTTTGAGGAGGAAGGATGGCTCTAAAGATGGATCATGTGACGATTTACTTAAAGTTGTTAGAATAGAAAGGCAGGTATCAAGGCCAATGAAATCAGCAAGAGCAAGCGGTCCCATAGGAAAATTCGCACCCAATGTCATAGCCATGTCAATAGCATCAGCGGTTGCTACGCCTGATTCTAATAATTGGATTGCTTGGTTGATTAAGGGCAGTATTAAACGATTCACAATAAACCCAGGTGAGTCCTGACAGGTAATTGGTGTTTTTCCGATGGATGTGATGAGCTGTGTAAGGGTTGTCGTTACATTTGGATGTGTTGCTTTATGCGGTATGATTTCAACAAGCGGCATACGGTGGACTGGATTGAAGAAATGTATGCCTAAAAAGTGTTCAGGATTTTTGGTATGTTTTGCAAGGGATGTAATCGAAAATGAAGATGTGTTTGTTGCCAAAATACATGAATCGTTTTGATATGCACCTAGTTTTTTTAAAAGAGATATTTTAGTGTCAAAATCTTCAATAATGGCTTCAATAATAAGATTGCATGATGCGAATTGAGCGAGGTTAGAGCAGGGGGTAATGTTGTTTAGCAAGCATGCCTTTTGATTGGTATCAATTATGCCTTTTTCGTGCGAACGATTGAGTCTTCCTCGTAACGCGTGGTCAGCATTATTGAGGTTTTGATTATTGGTATCATATATAAAAATGTTGTACCCATGGAGGAGAAAAACCTCAGCAATGCCTTGCCCCATTTGGCCTGATCCAATAATACCAACCGTTATGTGAGATGTTACTTCTGGCATAAGTACATCCCTAAAGGCCATATTCAGCTATTTTTTTGCGGAGGGTATTACGATTAATACCAAGGATTTCAGATGCCTTTTTTTGATTGCCGTCGGTTAACTGTAGAGTTGCTTTGATAAGGGGTTTTTCAACTTCACCCATAACAAGTGTATATAGTTGTCCTTCAGGTAAATGATCTTTGTGCTCATTAAGATAGGATTCTAAAAAACGGTGCACAACACTGCCAAGACCTTCTTGATGACCATCGGTTTTATCTTCTGCCGTAATGGCTTCTGCAATTGTTTCATCGTATATAATTGTTGGTAAGGCACGAGCTAACATAGGGATCCGTAAAAGTTTTTAATTTCATTTTTAAGTGCATGCACAGTTTCAGTTTGGTTGATGCGAACACGGAAATCGGCGGAACAGTCAAGACCTTTACTATACCATCCAATGTGTTTGCGGGCAATCTTAGAACCCGCCTCTTCACCATAATGAATGAGCATATCGTCGACGTGCTGCTCAAGAATGGTATATTGTGTTTTAAGGTTTGGGTCTGGTAAATATTCACCTGTTTTAAGGAAATGGCCAACTTGGTTAATAAACCATGGGCGTCCATATGCGCCGCGTCCAATCATGACACCATCAGCGCCGCTTTTTTCTAATAATGTAACGGCATCTTGTTCCGTAATCACATCACCATTACCAATAACAGGAATGCCGACAGCTTCTTTTACTTGGCGGATAAATTCCCAGTCTGAACGTCCTGTATAAAGTTGGCAGCGTGTACGTCCATGAATAGTAATCATTTGAATGCCGGCGTTTTCGGCACGTTTTGCTAGGGTTGGTGCGTTTCGATTGTCGTCATTCCAGCCTGTACGCATTTTAAGCGTGACAGGGATTTTAACAGCGTTTACAACGGCGTCCATAATACGTCCAGCAAGATCTTCATCGCGCATCAGGGCTGAACCTGCATACGTATTAACGATTTTTTTAACAGGACAACCCATATTAATATCGATAATGTGGGCTCCCATATCTTCGTTTAACTTAGCAGCCTCCGCCATAACGTCAGGGTCACACCCCGCGATTTGAACAACAGATGGTAATTCTTCTTCTGATTTTTCAATCATTTTCATGGTCTGGCGTGTGTGGCGAATCATGGCTTGACTCGCGATCATTTCAGAAATGACGAGCCCTGCTCCCATGCGCTTGACAAGGCGGCGAAATGGCATGTCCGTAACACCTGACATAGGTGCTAAAATGACAGGCATATCCAATTCAATGTCGCGAATCTTTAGTGTCATTCGTTATCCTCAGCAGAAAGTTTAACGGCTTGGTCTTCGGTGATGAGTGCATTGATGACTTCGTCTAACGCCTCACCTTCCATAATTTGGGCAATTTTATAAAGAGTCAGGTTAATACGATGGTCACTTACGCGCCCTTGCGGATAGTTATAGGTGCGAATACGTTCCGAACGATCGCCTGAACCTACTTGGTTTTTACGGTCTGCTGACCGTTCAGCATCAATACGGCTTTGCTCAGCTTCATATAGACGGGCACGTAAAATTTTCATCGCTTTTGCTTTGTTTTTATGTTGCGATCGTTCATCTTGCTGGGATACAACAACACCCGTCGGAAGATGGGTAATACGAACCGCACTATCTGTTGTATTGACGTGCTGGCCGCCCGCACCAGAGGCGCGAAACACATCAATGAGAAGATCTTTTTCATCAATGTGAATGTCAACTTCTTCAGCTTCTGGTAACACCGCAACTGTTGCCGCAGATGTGTGAACACGGCCGCTTGATTCGGTTTCAGGGACACGCTGTACGCGGTGTACACCTGATTCAAATTTAAGGCGTGCATAGACACCCTTGCCCGTGATGGAGGCAGAGGCTTCTTTAACGCCGCCAATGCCTGTGTCAGCTGCATTTAGTAATTCAAATTTCCAACCATTAATGGCCGCATAGCGTTGATACATCCGAAGAAGGTTTGCTGCAAATAATCCCGCTTCTTCGCCGCCTGTACCTGCACGGACTTCTAAAATAACATTACGTTCATCGTTGGCATCTTTCGGCAGCAACAGCAACTTAACTGTTTGCTCAAGATGGGGGATTTCTTCCTTTAAGGCATAGATTTCATGCTGCATCATATCGCGCATATCAGCGTCTGCGGTCGGATCCTTCATCATTGATTCAAGTTCGATAAGTTCCTTTTGCTTATTTCGAAAGGATAAAATAGCCTCCGCAACATCGGTCATGTCAGAGTATTCTTTTGACAACTTGGCAAAGTCACCTGGATCGGACATTGTATGCGTTGCAAGAGCTTCTCGTAGGTTTTCAAAATGCTGCAGCAATCGGTCGAGTTTAACGGTAAATGACATTGATAGGCTCGTTTAATATATAATTTATAGGTTCATTTTATCATATTTCAATCAAGCAAAAGACAGCAGCGCAACAAGGAAACAAATGAACGATTGTTCAAAAGCTGATAGCGCTTATTAAAGCAAGATATAAAATAATCAGAAATTGGTATCTATAATTGATATCATAGGTGAGGGGGAGAATGCTATTTAAAAGCGTTGTAATTTCGCTTTTTTAAGGAGAGTTTTTAAATCAGCTTTCCTAATCAGTCAATACTGTTCTATCCTGGAAATACGTCAATCATGACCAACATCGGTGAATTTGTGAGTACATCAAAAAAACTAACACAGGTACGTTCTTCCATTCGGAATGCAAATGCTTTTGCTTATCTTCTCCCAACAAATGATCCATTTAAAAATGAATATCGTGCGGCGGTAGATGAACGTTTAGCATGGTTGACAGGGTTTGATGGCTCCAGCGGGTTTGGTATTGTGACATTGGAAAAAGCAGCCGTGTTCGTTGATGGTCGCTATACGCTGCAGTTACAAAATCAGATTGATACGACTTTGTTTGAACCGTTACCGATTGAACAGCGGGATGCATGGGTTTTATCATCCATTAAGGCAGGGGATGTTGTGTTATTTGATCCTTTATTATTTAGTGTATCTGATTATAAAAATTGGCAGTTACGAGCCAATCAAGGTGGATTTACGTTAATGCCAACACCTGTCAATTTGATTGATACGGTCTGGGCAGATAAACCATGGGTACATAATGATTCAGCCTTTTTGCATGCCATTGATTATGCAGGAAAAACTTTTTTGGAAAAACGTGAAGGACTTATTCATTTCTTACAACAGCACAAAGCAGATTGCCTTTTGATTGGAAATACAGAATCATTGAATTGGTTATTAAATATCCGTGGGTATGATTTGCCTTATACACCTGTATCTAATATGTATGGGGTATTTCATAAAAATGGAACGATTGAGGTTTTTTGTCGTTTATCAAATATGTCACCTGAGGTGCGGGCGGCTTTTGGCAATGAGGTTTATTTTCATGATATATCTGTATGCGAAGCGTATTTGAAAGCACATATACGTGGGGAGGTAATTTTAGTTGATCCTAGTCGTACACCTGTTGCGTTAATGTCGTATGTTGATTGTAATGATAACGTGCTTAGCTTGGTTTCGGATCCTTGTGGGCTGTTGCGTGCGATAAAAAATCCAACGGAATTACGTGGTTTTAGGCAGGCACATCTACGGGATGGAGTGGCGCTTGTGCAATTCTTGGCATGGATTGCCGAGGAAGGTAAAAAGGGTGGGGTAACAGAGATTGATGTGGCCGATTACCTGGAGAGGTGCCGAAGCGTACAGCATTTGTTTCATAGTCTTAGCTTTCCAACTATTGCGGGTGCAGGTGCGAATGGAGCCATTGTGCATTATCGCGCAACAAAGGAAACAAATATGCAGGTTCAGCCGAATCAATTATTGCTCATTGATTCAGGGGCGCAGTATTTGGATGGTACGACAGATGTGACGCGAACGATTGCTATTGGCACGCCAACGGCAGAACAACGTGATCGTTTTACACGCGTATTGAAAGGGCATATTGCTCTTGCGCAGGCTGTGTTTCCATACCATACGTGCGGCGAACAATTGGACGTTCTTGCGCGGCAATTCTTGTGGCAAGTCGGATGTGATTATAACCATGGAACAGGGCATGGCGTTGGTAGCTTTTTGAATGTCCATGAAGGCCCGCAGCGGATAGCAAAAGCAGGAACGCGCGTGCCGTTGCAGCCAGGGATGATTTTATCGAACGAACCTGGTTATTATAAAGCAGGTGAATATGGTATTCGTATTGAAAATTTGGTGGTTGTCGTTGAAACAATGGTTGAATCTGGGGAGGGGCAGACGCTCAGAATGTTGGCGTTTGAGACACTAACCCTTGCCCCTATTGATGTGAAGCTTATTTGTGTTGAGCTGCTGACATATGATGAAAAAGACTGGCTTAATCGTTATCATCGCTATGTTTATATGCACTTAGCACCGCACCTTGATGAACAAACACGTACATGGCTACAAAAGGCGACGATTGTTTTATGAGGATTTATTTATTATTTTGTCATGATTAATTAGGAGGTGTATCAGCAGCCAGACCTTCTTCTAATGCAGAAAAGCTTCGTTGTTCCATTTCTTCGTTCCTTTTTAATTTAAGTAAGGCTACGGCCTGTTTTTCTCTTGCATGTGCAACAATGGTGGCATAAGCCTGCAAGCTTGCGCAACCAGCTGTGGCTGCTGTACAAAGTTTCCCCATTAAATTATAAAATTCTTTATCATGCTCAGTGGATGCACCAGATTCTAATACGGTGGCAATCATCGCAATGCATGGAAATACAGCAAGACCAAGGCCAAATTTATCTTTTCCAATATCCCAGAAAATAGCTGAACCAAGACTGTAATAATAAAGTATTGGGCTATAAAAGAGATGTTTCATGTTTTCGGAGGCTGCAATTTGTCTTAAATTTGGATTTTCAAGTGTGCGTCCATCATTTGCTGCTTGAGATGTGTTTGAATCATCCGTTTGTCGGCGTTGCTGAATGGTTGATTGAGTACCAGATGGTAGGCTGCTGTATTCAATATCTTGTTTGCTTTCTGCATCATTTGTATACGATGGCGTATGTAGAAAAAAACTGCAGAATAAAAGGGTATAAATATATTGCATTATAAAAATCCTTATAAGTATATATTTTTTATTATAAATTATTAAATATTAATATTTACTTAATAAGTATTATTTAATAATTTAAAAATTAACAATAGTGAGTTTTTGTGAACAATGCATAAATCTTCTTCTAAAGGCATCATGCTCGCACTTGATCCGAGCATCTCTCATGTTTCAAAGGCAAAAAGTATATTAATTGGATTCGTTCGCATTTGGTGATAGAAATAATAGGATATGTATGAAATGTGAATGTGAGTGATGAAACCTTTAGTTAGCTTAACGAATGCCAGTTTGACTTTTGGCGGTGATCCTTTGATCAATCAATGGACCGTACATCTTCATGAAAAAGATCATGTCTGTCTTGTTGGGCGTAATGGTTCGGGCAAATCAACGTTACTGAAAGTAATGAGTGGTTTGCAAGAGCTTGATTCAGGGACGCTTTTTAAAAAACCGTCAGTGCGCGTGTCTTATTTGCCGCAGCGTCTTGTGATCACGGATCCTGAACAAATGACGTTTGATTATGTGCTTGCTTTTGCGCGGGAAGATTATTTAGCGTCTGTCTATTTGACGGAATTAAAAGTTCCTCTCGATAAACCTCTTAAGCATTTATCGGGCGGCGAACAGCGTCGTCTATCTCTTGCTGCGACGTTGGCTGAAGATCCTGATGTTTTGTTGCTGGATGAGCCGACGAATCATTTGGATATTGCGACGATCGAATGGTTGGAAGATTGGCTTAAAAATTTCCGTGGCGCTTTTGTGGTGATCAGTCATGATAGGCAGTTTTCAAAGAACATATCAAATAAAACATGGTGGATTGATCGATCGTGTTTTTATGAAAATAATCATGGGTTTGCCATGTTTGATGAATGGTCTGAAGCCATATGGGAGCAGGAAGAGCGTGAAAAGGCATGGCTGGATACACGCCTTCGCCAAGAAGCCCGTTGGATGTTACGCGGGGTTACAGCGCGTCGTAAGCGCAATCAAGGACGTCTTCGTCGGGTGATTGCTATGCGTGAAGAACGCCGTCAGCTCAAACACAATACCCGCCGCAGTGTAGAAGCATCGAATTTTCAAATGCAAGGGGGTAGTCAACTTATTTTAGAGGCATCAGGTATTACAAAAAGTATTGGTGATCGCACATTGCTAAGGTCTTTTGATTTGCGTTTATTGCGCGGCGATCGCATTGGTATTATGGGGCCAAATGGGGCTGGGAAAACAACGTTAATCCGTATGTTGGTTGGTGATTTGGAACCTGATGAAGGAACTATTAAACGGGGTGAGACGACATCCGTTATATACCTTGATCAGATGCAAGAAACGCTCGATCTTAATAAAACTTTATGGCAGAATTTATGTCCTAATGGGGGTGATCATGTGGTTGTGCAGGATCAAAGCCGTCATGTTGTGGCCTATCTTAAAGACTATTTATTTGATGAAAATCAAATTCGTGGTATGACGCATATTTTATCGGGCGGGGAGCGAAATCGTTTAGCCTTAGCAAAAGCAATGACGCAGCCATGTGATTTTTTGGTTCTTGATGAACCAACAAATGATTTAGATAGTGATACGTTGGATCTGTTGCTTGAGGTTTTGGACGTGTTTTCAGGAACACTTTTAATTGTTAGTCATGATCGTGATTTCTTAGATCAATTGGTAACAAGTTTGATTGTGTTTGAAGGTGATGGCACGGCAATGGAATATGTTGGCGGTTATCAGGATTATGTGCGTCAGCGACAAGCTGTCGTTAGTGCTAAAGAAGTGTCTAAAAAAGTAATAACAAATGATTTGCCAAAGCAAGCTGAACCATCAACAAAAGTACGTTTAACGTATGCTGAAAAACGCGATCTTGACCAATTGCCGGGGCAGATTGAGGCATTGTCGGCGGAGATTAAAGCAATCGAAGTAAAGCTTGCGGATCCAGCATTGTATCAAAAAGATGCGTCTTTATTTGCAACGCTTACGAATGCATTGACGGATAAGAAGGATCAAATGGATAGGGTGGAAATGAGATGGCTGGAAATAGATGAAAAAGTAAATGGGTCTATTTAAAATAAAATATTGCATATTTTTAATAAAATTGTTTTAATATACCTGTGTGGCTCCAAAATAGAGGCAGCTACGACAATTGCACCCCTTTAAAAAGGGTGAATGACGTGCAGGAGGTATGTCTAATGCTTTATTTGACGCGAAAATTGGGTGAAGCGGTTATTATTAATGATGTGATCGAAGTAACACTCATTGAGATTCAAGGGAAATCCGTTAAGCTTGGTTTTAAATTTCCTGCAGGTGAAAAGGTGTTACGCCGTGAGTTGCATGAGAAAATAAAGGCTGAAACAGTGGCTGCTGCGCATGATGCGCTTGATGTACAACGTACACTCCTTGATATTTCAGCAGCTCTGTCGTCTTCCCCTGATACGTAAATATTTGTATGTTCACCTTATTAAATACGCAAATAAAATCCCTTCCTACCATTGAAATTCATGGTACGGTCTGTGCTGTTCAGGGTCTTATTCTAACCGTTGAAATTAAAAATAAAATCCTCAGTATTGGATCGCGCTGTTGGATTTATCCAAATGTGGATGATTCAATTTTTCAGAATGTACCTGTTCAAGCAAGTCAGCCACTTGCGGCTGAGGTTGTAGGTTTTAATGGGGATTATGCACTTATTATGCCTTTTGGCGCTTTAATTGGTATTGGTGCTGGGTGCCGTGTTATGTTTGACCATGGGGCAGCGAACTTTAGACCAACGCGAAACTGGTGCGGGCGTGTGATTAATGCATTAGGTGAGCCAATTGATGGTGCAGGTGCGCTTGACTATGGGATGGAGGTATATCCCTTGCAATCTTCACCAATTCAATCGAGTTTGCGTGCCCGCGTGGTGGATCGTATTGATGTTGGCATTCGTGCCGTTAATACGTTTCTGACATGCTGCAAGGGGCAACGTATGGGGATTTTTGCGGGCTCTGGTGTTGGAAAGTCCATGTTACTTTCAATGTTTGCACGGTATACGGCTTGCGATATATGCATCATTGGTTTGGTTGGTGAACGTGGGCGTGAAGTAAATGATTTCATTGAGGAAACTTTAGGCGAAGATGGACTAAAACGAAGTATTTTGGTCGTTGCAACATCTGATGAATCTCCATTGATGCGCAGACAAGCTGCATATTTAACGATGAGTCTTGCTGAATATTTTAGGGATCAAGGGTTGTCTGTTCTATGCTTAATGGATAGTGTAACGCGTTTTGCGATGGCGCAGCGTGAGATTGGTTTATCGGCTGGCGAGCCTCCCACGACAAAGGGGTACCCACCTAGTGCTTTTGCTGAATTGCCAAAATTATTGGAACGTGCTGGGCCGGGCATTGAACAGGTGTTGCCTAAAAAAACAGGGTATATTACGGGGTTATTTACCGTTCTTGTCGATGGTGATGATACAAATGAACCGATATCGGATGCTGTTCGTGGTATTTTGGATGGGCATATTATTTTAGATAGGGCGATTGCACAGCGTGGCAGATTTCCTGCGATTAATATTTTAAAGAGTATTTCACGTACTGTTCCAGCCTGTCATTCAGCGGAAGAAAATGTGATCGTAAAGTCGGCGCGTGCCTTGATGGCGAGTTATGAAGATATGGCAGATATGATTCGATTGGGTGCCTACAGGGCAGGGGCAAATGCAGAAGTGGATCGTGCGATTGAGGTATCACTGCCACTTGATCAATTTTTAAGCCAAACACGTGATGAGACCATGACGATCCATGATGCGTTTGCGACGTTGCAGTCAATTGTGAATGGGTGATGGTGTATTGACGTTCTGTTCTGCCTATTCTTTGTCTTTTACAGGTGTGTGTTCTAGGGCTTCAATCATGCCACGTAGGGTTTGGATGTCTTGCTTAAAGACCATCTGTCGTTTGAAAAAACCAAATAGATTGCGGCGCATACCTGGTTTTTTTGCCTCTGTCCGCCAAAAATGCGTATGATTTAATTTTTCTTCAAGAAAATTTAAAAAGGCATCAATTTCAGCAGTAGTGGCGGGCAGTGTTTTCCCATGTTGCCAAAAGGGTGAAGTATCGTTTTGTTTTTGAAAGAGTTCATACAAAATAATGCCAACCGCATGGGAAAGATTTAAGGATGAAAAATCAGGATTGACAGGGATGTGTAGGGTTTGTTGGCATAATGCAATTTGATCCGTGGTGAGTCCTGTTCGTTCTGGGCCAAAAAGAATGCCAACGGGGCTTGGAAGGGTGGCATAATCATGCGCAAATGAAAAAGGTGTTGCATGATGTTTAATCACATCACGCGGTTGTGCGGTCGTTCCAATAACGGTGCAGCAATCATGAGTTGCGTCTTGAATGGAATCAAAACACATAGCGTTTGCTAAAATAGGATGCGAACTGACGGCCATGGCCATGGCTTTTGGATCCTGTTTATCGGCAAGTGGCGCGACAAGACGAAGTTGCGTTTGGTTAAAATTTCCCATAACGCGTGCGACGCTACCTAAATTTTCAGGTAATTGTGTGCCAACTAAAATAATGTACGTAGACATGATTTTTAAAATCCCTTACAGTCAACCAAACTAATATTCATAGTGATAGAACCATGACATCAGCCTGGCGCGCAACTGTTTTAACACTTTTTCCTGAAATGTTTCCAGGACCGCTTGCGCATTCAATTGCAGGAAAAGCTTTGGCTCATCAAAAATGGTGTTTGGACGCCATTAATATTCGTGATTTTGCAAAGGATAAACATAATACAGTTGACGATACGCCCTATGGGGGGGGGGCTGGCCTTGTTATGATGGCAGACGTTGTTCATGGCGCGCTCTGCGCTGCAGAAACATTATATGAAGGAAAAGCGTCGCCACAGTATATATATGTCACGCCGCGCGGTGCGCCATTAACACAAGCAATAGTTCGCACCCTTAGCCAAAATCCATCGGGGATTGTTGTTTTGTGCGGCCGTTATGAAGGGGTAGATGATCGTTTGGTCGAATACTGGCGCGAAGAAAAAGGTCTTATTGAAATTAGTCTTGGTGATTATGTTCTTTCAGGGGGCGAAATGGCAGCGCTTACCTTAATTGATGCGTGTGTTCGTTTGTTGCCTGGTGTGCTTATTAAAGAGGAAGCAAAAACTTCTGAAAGTTTTGAGCTAGACTTACTTGAATTTTCGCAGTATAGTAAGCCTCGTATTTGGCAAAATAAGGTCGTGCCCGAAGTTCTGTTGTCGGGTGACCATTCAAAAATCGCTGCATGGCGACAAAAATCAGCAGAACAAATAACAAAAGAGCGCCGACCAGATATCTGGAAGGCATATGATAACCAGAGGGCAAGCACCAAGCGCACGCAAAGTGGCAAAGGTGGTTCGTTCGCTGCCAAAGGAGACTAATAATGAATTTACTTCAGACGCTTGAACATGAGCATCTATTAAAATTAGCTGAAAATAAAGTATTTCCTGATTTTCGCGCAGGTGACACGGTTCGTGTGCATGTGAAAGTTGTTGAAGGTGAGCGTGAACGTGTTCAGCCTTATGAAGGTGTTGTTCTCGGGCGTAAGAACCGTGGAATTAACTCTTCTTTCCGTGTGCGTAAATTATCGAATGGAGAAGGTGTTGAACGTGTATTCCCTCTTTATTCACCAAATATTCGTGTTGAACTGATCCGTCAGGGTGATGTTTGCCGTGCGAAACTCTATTATCTTCGTGGTTTGACAGGTAAGCGCGCGCGTATTGCTGAACGCCGCCGTGATGTAAAGAAAACAGTTGCTTCAACACCATCTGCTTAAGTACCTGTGTTGAACGAATACAGAAACCTATGTTCCATTTGGTCGTAGGTTTTTTTATGATTTAAAATCAAGCGATTGCTTAACTTCACTATACATATCTAAAAAATAATGTTTCATTTTTCGTATGGCGCGTACTTCAAGCTGCCTCACGCGTTCTTTTGTTATACCTAATGTTTTACCAATATTCTCCAGTGTTTCGGGGGTATGATTTAAACGTCTTTGTAGGATGATATGAACTTCTCGTGGGTTTAACGCTTGCATTGCTTTTTCAATCCACTGACTGTGGATATGTTTATTTTCAAGGAGTGTACTTTCCTCTTCTGGGGTTCGTCGTTCATCTTTAAGGGATGATAGCCATTCTTCTTCTGAATGCTCAGGTGTCATGCTGAGTGAAAAATCATGATTGATTAATCTGTTTTCCATTTCTGCGACATCATTCAGTGGTACGTGTAAAAGATTAGCTATTTCAAGATGTTGATCATGCGACATCAGTTCATTGGATAAGTGCGATAATTGATTTTTTAGCCGTCTTAGATTAAAGAATAACATTTTCTGCGATGTTGTGGATCCTGTTCGGACGATAGACCAATTGCGAAGCACAAAATCCTGAATGAATGCGCGAATCCACCATTTTGAATAGGTTGAAAAGCGTACATTCCGTTCAGGGTCAAAACGTTGAGCTGCATGCAAAAGCCCTAAATTACCCTCCTGAATTAAATCATTTAATGATAATCCATAATGCTTAAAACGAACGGCGATACTAATGACAAGTTTACCGTACGAGGAAATAATTTTAGCGAGTGCTTGCTCATCCTGCTCATAATACCAGGCATGCGTTAATGTATATTCTTCTTCTGGACTTAGCAAAGGAACGTTCATTGCTCCCTTTATAAAGGTCAAATCGGATTGATAGGTTTGTGAGCCTGTATGTTCCATTTGCCAATACTTTATATGATTATAAATATAATATTATATTTAATTTATTAATATAAAGTAAATATAAAAATAATATATTTTATTTGGGATAAATTTGTTGCGCGCGCCACATCAACGCTGAAGGCGTGAAGAATAATGTTAGGCTGCTAGCAAAAAGCACACCATATACAATGCATGTTGATAGTAAAATCCACCATTCTGTTGACGGTGCACCAATCGTAACGTCTCCATTAATGAAATCAAGATTTACACCAAACATAATGGGAAGTAGACCCAAGATTGTTGTCATCTTTGTTAAAATAACTGGACGTAAGCGTTGACGTCCAGTTTCTAGAATAGCCGTTTTTGCATCATGTTGCGTAACTGTACCTTTTTTATTAATAAGTTCAGCAATTAATGTATCATAGGTATCAATTAAAATAATATTGTTTGATACAATAATACCCGCGAGTGCGATTACGCCAATGCCCCCCATAACAATTCCAAAGGCTAGGTGATGTGCCATAAGCCCAACAAAGACACCAATGGTTGACATCACAACTGATGTAAGAACAAGACCCATACTAAAAAAGCTGTTGAATTGCGTGACCAAAATAACGGCGACCATAAATAGGGCAATCCCAAAGGCGCCGAGTAAGAATGACATCGCTTCTCGTTGATCCTTATCTTCACCTTTAAAATGGATGCGTACATCTGGATCAAATGTTTCTGATTTAATCCATGTGTCGATTTCTTTTATTTTATCAGCAACTAAGACGCCTGGTACCACATTGGCTTGTAGTGTTAGGATGGGGAATCCATCTGTACGATTAATGGTGGCCACCTTCGGTGTTGGTATTTTTGTGATAAAATGACTAATAGGGACAGTGCCATTTTTTGTTAAAATACGAAGCGTGTCTAATTGTTCCAATCCGCGATTGCTCTCATGAAAACGCAGGACAATGTCAATTTCATCTTGGGCATCATTTGGACGGTACGTGCTAAGGCGTGTCCCTGTCGTAATTAGTTTTAATGTTTGACCAAGTGTTGCTATACTTACGCCGCTTTGGGCTGCTTTCTCGCGGTTTACGTTAAGTGTCCATTCAATGCCAGGGATAGGAAGATTATCTTCAATATCAATAAGGCCTGGGATTTTTTCCATAAACATCCGTAATCGTGTTAAAACGGGATTTAATTTTTTGTAATCATAACTAGATATTTCAATAGCGATCGGTTTTACTGAAGGTGGCCCTGATTTTTGTTTAACAATTTCAAGGCTAACGCCAGGTATACCGTTGATGGCTCCCGTTGTTCGTCGTTCAACGTCTTTCATGATGTTTGCAACTTTTCGGCGTTCTTTCCAATCCACAAATTCCAGTGTGATAATGCCAATGACATCATCTGCAATAGGGCCACCATTGGTTGATTGCTTGCCAATACGTGTATAAATGGATGAAAATTCGGACATATCTCTAATTTTAGCTTCAACTTGTCGAACGAGCGTATCTTTTTCGTCAATTGATAAATTTCCACGTGCATGCACATAAATAGCCGTTGCTGTTGGTTCAACGTCGGGGAAGAATTCAACGCCACGTCCAGCTATTTTATACAAAGCAAATACCCCAATAAGACATAGCATCGCAATGCCCATAATGCGTTTTGGATGATCAAGAATTGTTTCAAGATAGGCTACATATTTTGTAGTAAATCGTTCAAGCCAATCATCTTTCATGACATGTGAAATGATTTTCTTTGGTGCGGATAGTGTCGAATTGATAACAGGAAGAAAAATAAGTGCCATAAAAATAGAAGCTGTTAAGACGATAATAAGTGTAATTGGCATAAATTTCATGAATTGGCCAACAACGCCTGGCCAAAAGAGGAGGGGCATAAAGACAACAAGTATCGTAAGGGTCGATGTAATTACTGGCCATGTCATACGAATAGCAGCTTCTTTATAGGCATCAATGTGATTGATGCCTTCAGCAATTCGGCGATCGGCATATTCTACAACGATAATGGCACCATCAACCAGCATACCAACAGAAAAGATTAGGCTGAACAGAACAACAATATTAACTGTATATCCAAGCAACGATAAAACCATCATTCCAATGAGGAAAGAACCAGGAACAGCAATGCCAACGAGCAAAGCCGATCGGAGTCCCAAGGCAAAAATAATCACAGCTAATACTAAAATAACGGCGCTGATAATATTATTTTGAAGATCAAGAAGCATATCTTTAATTTTATGTGATTCATCTTGGGCAAAACTTACGGTGACGTGAGGCGGCCATCTTTTTTGTGAAGCCATAACGACTGTTTTTATGGCCTCAACAGTATCAATCAGATTTTGTCCAGTGCGTTTGGATACTTCCAGCACAACCGTTTGTTTTGTCTCATTTAAATTCAGGCGATCATAGGCACGTGTTGTTGCATCTTTAAATGTTTTTCGAATGGAGCAAACATCTTTTAGCTTAATAATGGCATCATCATGCGCCAAAAGAGGGAGGTTCATGATATCATCAATGGTTTCAAATACACCAGGGACTTTGATACTAAATCTCCCTTTTTGCTTTTCAACATATCCTGCTGACACAATTTGATTATTTGATATTAGATTGTGCATAACCTGATCAAATAAAAGACCATATTTTTCTTGATGCGCTGGTTGAATGAGCACTTCAACAACTTCGTCACGGTTGCCAACAATTTCGGCCTGGAGAACGGCTGGAATAGTTGATTCAATATCATTTTTGAGCGTATGTGCAATATTGTAAAGAACACGTTCGGGAGCATCTCCCGATAGTTTAATAATTAAAATAGGAAATAAACTTAGGTTCACTTCATTGATAACTGGTTCCTTAACATCAACGGGCAAATTTGGTTTGGCGATATTAACTTTATCACGAACATTAAGACGTGCCTTATCAACATTAAAGCCCGCATTAAATTCAAGTATGATGTTAGCGCCTCCTTCAAAGGCGGTTGATCGCATTTCTTTAACACCTTCAATGGATCGTAGTTCTTGTTCCGTTGGTCTTAGTAAAAGGCGTTCGGCATCTTGTGGTGAAATGCCATCATAGGTAAGCGATACATAAATAATTGGTATTTTAACGTCAGGGGTTGATTCTTTTGGAATCATTATATAAGCATGCAATCCCCATAAAATAAATAGGGTTAACAGTAAAAGAACGGCGCGACTGCGCTGAAAAGACGCCTGAATGAGAGCAATCATAACGTGCCTTTTTCCTTAACGATGACAGTCTGGCCGGCTTTTACAAAGGATGAGCCTGTTGTTACGACCGTAACATGTGGTGTAAGTCCCGTTGCATAGACTGTTTCTTTTTGCATGGATTCAATATTAATGGACTTGAAATGAGTTTTTTTAGTTTGATCAAGTGTCATCACTCCAAGAACGCCCTGATCATTGAGCACAAGTGCCGATAAGGGAATATTATGTACATGTATAGGTTGCTTCATAATTGTTACTTGGCACGTGAGGCCAGAGGCAAGTTTGTCAGGATTATCGAGGGTTAATTCAATTGAAAATGTGCGTGTTTTAGGTTCAGCATTTTTAGAAATATAGGTGATTTTGGCTGGGTATTTTTTTTTGTATGCAGTAAATATAACAGTTGCTGTTTGTCCTTCAAAAATCGATATGATATCTGTTTCACTTACATTCATGACAACTTTTAATTGATCTAGGTTTAAGACAGTTGCAACGGGGTCACCTATATCAACAAAATCACCAATATCGACGAGTCGTTGGTCATAGTAACCACTAAAAGGGGCTTTAATACTGAGATGTTCAACTTCAAGTTGTATGCGATTGAGCAAGGCTTTTGCTGCTTCAAAATCAGCTTTTGTTGCAAGGTGTGAATTTTCTGCTTTAAGTGCTTTGGCACGAAGATCAGTTGACGCCCTAAATTCGGCTTCTCTTTGTTTAAACCGTGATTCGGCTTCTTTAAGGCGTGCTGCTCTATCATTATCAATAATTTGAATGAGGGTCTGCTTGTCTGAAACCCAGGCTCCCTTATCTGTTGGAAGTGCTATAATTTTTCCGCCAATTTCGGCACGAAGCGTCGATGATTTAAAGGCTTGGCTAACACCCGTTAATACAGATGTCGGACTTTGTGATTGGCTTTCCGATTGAATGATTTCTACAATTGGTATTAAAGGATCATGTGCATGTTTAGCATAATCAAGAGAATTGATGAGCTTACGCAAGAAAACAAAAGCGATAAAAAGAACAATCCCTAAAATAATGCGACCTTTTATTGTTTTGGGTATGATTGTCAGGATTGAGTTTAGGAATGGTTTTGGGATAAGGCGTGTGAACGACATATAACACTTCATTTTTAATTTTGTTAAATACTACATTAAATTGATAGCAGAGCATAAGTATTTTTTTAAAAATGAAAAAGATACATTAGTTTTCATATTTTTTTCGTAGGACTCTATTATTGCATAGTTTGTGCTTTTTAACGGGTTTTTTAAGAAGTGTTGAACCGAGGCGTGCATATCTATAAGATCATTTCAATATAAGGATTAATGTTATGAATCAACAATCTTCCATGCCATTGGATGCGAAACCAGAAGTCTTATCTGTTACTGATGTTAGTCTGTCTCTTAAACGCTATGTAGAGGCAGGTTTTCGATCTGTTCATATTCGTGGGGAAATTAGTGGGTATAAGCGGCACACGTCAGGTCATTCCTATTTTGCTTTGAAAGATAATGATTCGGTTATTGACGCAGTTGCGTGGCGTGGTACTCCTATTTCGGTGCAGCCTGAAGATGGGCTTGAGGTCATTATAAGAGGGCGCATTACAACGTATCCAGGACGATCTAAATATCAAGTGGTTGTTGAATCATTAGAGGCAGCAGGGCAGGGTGCGTTGATGAAAATCCTGCTTGAACGAAAAGATCGTTTGGAGCGTGAAGGATTGTTTGCTCATAAACGTAAACTTCCAGCTTTTCCACGGCGTATTGGTATTATTACATCGCCAACGGGTGCCGTTATTCGCGATATTTTGCATCGACTTGAAGATCGTTTTCCGTGTGAAGTACTTGTCTGGCCAGTTCAGGTTCAAGGGCCAGGATCAATTGAACAAGTTGCGTTTGCGATTCGGGGAATGAACGTGCTTGATTTATCGATGCGCCCTGACGTTCTTATTGTGGCGCGTGGGGGGGGTAGTCTAGAAGATCTTTGGACATTTAATGAAGAAGCTGTTGTACGTGCAGCTGCAGAAAGCGTGATTCCCCTTATTTCAGCAATTGGTCATGAAACCGATACAACATTAATTGATTATGCATCAGACAGACGTGCACCAACACCAACAGCAGCGGCAGAGTTTGCAACACCTGTGCGTGCGCAATTGATTTTTGCTTTGCAGCAAATGGGGGAGCGTATGTACCAATTTACGATGCAGCAGTTTCGTTTTGAATGGATGAATTTAAAAGGGTATGTACGTGGTTTACCGCAGCCTTATTATATGATTGAGACATTGATGCAACGCCTTGATGACCGTACTGAACGGTTAATGCGTGCCGTTTTGCAGTATATTATGACGCAACAGCAACGATTGAGAATGTTAATGATAAAGCATCCTGCTGAAAATTTATATTTTCATCAGCAGCATTTTGATCATCTCTCGGATCGTTTTTTACGGGCGATGAGTGCGTCATTTCTTACATATGAGCAAATATTTAAGCATCTTGATGCACGTTTGATGCAGTCATCTTATACTAAAATATTAGAAAAAGGGTTTGTGTGGACGTCTATTCGAGATGCCGTTATTTCAACGGCAGCTCAATTCCCTGATACAGCCGATACGGTGACTTTGCATTTTATCGATGGAACCGTTACAATAAGGCCAAATGAAATTACAAAAGAAGTATTATAAGATCAGCTTGCTAAGGGGGATCTTATATAAAAATTCCAGTGAACACTTGCGTAAAAGCAGAAGAAACGTTACAAAAGAAGCAAAGCTTAAAGAACATAAGGAAAAATAATTAATGGTTGCATTAAAATCTGTTTATATTTCAGGACGCGAAGTTTTACCACTCGTTGAAGGGGGCAAAGGTATTGCTGTATCAAATGGTCAGAGTTCTGGTGCATGGGCGGCGGCTGGTGGTGTTGGTACGTTTTCGGCTGTAAATGCTGATTCTTATGATGAACAAGGAAATGTTATTCCTGTTGTTTATAAAGGTAAAACACGCCGTGAACGTCATGATGAGTTGATCGAAAATGCAATTAAAGGTGGCATAACACAAGCACGACGTGCCCATGAAACATCAAATGGAAATGGTCGCGTTCATATGAATGTGTTGTGGGAAATGGGGGCAGTTGAACCCATTTTGCATGGCGTTTTATCCCAAACAAAGGGAATTGTGAATGGCGTTACATGTGGTGCTGGAATGCCTTTTAAGTTAGCAGAAATTTGTGTTTCTTACGGTGTGCATTATTATCCTATCGTGTCATCCGGACGTGCATTTAATATTTTGTGGAAACGTGCCTATAATCGTTTTGCAGATTTTTTGGGCGGCGTTGTGTATGAAGATCCGTGGCTTGCAGGTGGTCATAATGGGTTATCAAATAGTGAAGACCCACTAAAACCAGAGGCGCCATTGCAGCGCGTTATGTTATTACGTAAAGTGATGCGTGAGTGTGGGCTTAGTGAATCCATCCCTATTATTATGGCGGGCGGTGTTTGGTGGTTGAATGAATGGGAAGAATGGTTGGATAATCCAGATGTTGGAGCAATTTGTTTTCAATATGGTACGCGACCATTACTAACGCAGGAAAGTCCTATTTCAGATGCGTGGAAGCGAAAGCTTGTAACGTTAAAGGAAGGCGATATTTTTCTCAACCGATTTAGCCCGACAGGTTTCTATTCCTCCGCTGTTGATAATGATTTTATGCGTGGGCTGGATGGGCGTTCAAAACGCCAAGTTGCGTATAGTGTAACACCGATTGGGGATCATATTGCTCCATTTCCTGTGGGGGCACGTGGACGTCTTGTTTATTTAACACCACATGATAAAGAAATGGTGGAAGTTTGGGTTGCACAAGGCTATACGGAGGCGATGCGAACTCCTGATACAACTCTGATTTTTGTCACCCCCAATGAGGCAAATGAGATACTAAAAGATCAAATTGATTGTATGGGGTGTTTGTCGGCGTGCTTGTTTAGTAATTGGGCGCAAAATGAAGAAGGCACAACAGGTAAAAAAGGTGACCCACGTTCATTTTGTATCCAGAAAACGCTTCAGGCGATTAGCCACGGAGATGATGTGAATAATCAATTGATGTTCTCGGGACATCAGGCGTATCGTTTTGGAACTGATCCTTTTTATAGAGATGGTTTTGTGCCAACGGTAAAACAACTGGTCGAGCGCATTCAAACAGGGTATTAATTACAAATACGATAATAGAAGTTGCTATACAAAAAATGGATAGTGGCTTTTTTAGCTTAATTTTGCGACATACCCATTAAGTGTAGCGGTTCCTTGCTAAAAAAGGAAAAAATATTATTTATTCTCATTGGTTTATAAAAAAGCAATCCCTATTATGAGGTAATTGCCTGCTTGGTAGGTTAATCGATTGTTTTGGAAGATTATTTTAATGAATAAATTAATAAGTTTTATATTATGTAGATTTATTAGTATTGATATATGCAACATTAGATTTCTATGTTGCATTAAATACTGTTTATGCATAGGTATATATAATATTTGTTTGGCAACGACAGAGACACAAGTAGAAAATTACGTATTATATCCATCTCGCACACCTCTTCGTTTGGTATTAAAGTCAGTTGATACCGTACAATTGATGAGTGAAGAAGCTCAAAGTATTGCAGCAATTTCAGAAGCGGAGATATCACCTATGCATCAGTTAATATTTTTAATTGATACCCTTAGGCATGAGCTAGATTTACAAAGAATAGAAGACGCCGATAGTCTTTTGTCGTGGGTTGAAACAAATATTGATGAACGTGTTCGTGTTTATGTAGAGGCTAATCCATTGATCGTGCAGCAATTAGCTGAGAATCGCCGAATTGAATTAAGGCTTTATCCATTAGATTCAGCATCAGATGAAAATCCAATAATGATGATTGTAGATAGCTGGGGGCATCAAACGGCACAAGAAGCTATTATGTCGTCTATTTTGTATCCAGCATCGATTCCAATGCTTGGTGATGAATGTAATCATCAAAATAGGCAACATCTTATGCGTTTAGCTCTATGTGCTTACTATAGAAATCCACTTGCCTATCATCACTTAGCATTGTGGTCACAGCATCATCGGCCAGAAGCGTACGGAATAACGCGAAGCAGAGGGCTTTCGAGTCAAGAAAGATTGTTTATTGATGCAATGAAGCAGTTTGAAATTTCTTTTTCTTCTGCGACGGTTAGTAAATATAGCGATTTTCAAAGGCGTTCTTTGCTTTTATGTATGCGTAATTTAAAGCCTGAAACCACAAAACGAACTCCTGTAGAGTTCACCGAAGATCTTGATACGCAAGATCCACGATTGCTGTTTAATGTGGGGATATCTGGAACAAAACATAGTGATAAATTGGCAAGAAGTAGAAAGTCAGGATTTTTAACTGCACGTTTTCATCATACGAGACGCCTCAAGAAACCAGAAAGAAAAGAAGAATTACAAAAACTAAAAAGAGATTTATTAATATTCCAGCGTCGATCATGTACGCGTAATATAGGTGAAGACTTACTGCAACATATGGTGAGCGAAGTTGAAAATGAGCTTGTATGTGTAGGTGTTAATCCTCAACAAGACCCAGTGCCTAGTGGTTCTAATTGCAAGGTTATAGAATTTACCGCTAAACAAGTAAAAGATATAGCTGAGCAAGCCTTGAGAATAATAAATAAATAGGAGAGTATAATGACAAGATATGTTAAGAATTTATTCGTATTAATTGTATTTATTTTAATTTGTACAGCAGTAAATATATCATCCACTTTCGCAAGTGAGTTTGAAATAACAGAGGCAGTAGGTGGTCTTTCAATTTCTACTCCCACTAAAGCAGCAAGTGAAAAAGATTCTGATAGTGAAAACCTTCTTTCACCTGGGGAGCCTCTTCTTCCTAGGGCGACGGAACCTGCGCAATCCATTGAACAAATGGCAAGGCCACGTATTGGTGAAGACACGAATGGAACAATCAATTTCTATAATATGGGAAATGGTAATGCCATCCTCGTTTTAATTAATGGACGGCCACCCTTAATTTGCGATGCGGGTAGTGTTGCCTATTCAGATATATTCCAAGCAGTTCCAAGGGGAGAACATGTAAGAAGACTTATTACACCTATGGTCACTGATATTACTACATTTTATACAAACCGCGGAGTTGATCCCGTGAATTATGGTCAAGGTTGGCCACTTAGTATTTGTATTTCGCATCCTTCATTGGATCATTTTAACGTTATTCATGATATCGTAACACGATTGAGGCTAAATGATCCTACACCTCTAAATATTCATGCTATGTTAGGTGGGCACAAAGAAGACTACGAAAATGCGAGAGGCCCTGGAGGTGTTCCCGTAGGACGTCGATTATTGGATACACTTCAAGCAGAAAGATTAGTTTTTGTTGGTGAAGATGATCCTATAAATGATGATGATTATATACATTTTACGGCGCAACGCGCTATAAATAATGCTGTAGAAATTGATTGGTTATTGCATCGTTATGACCCAGTTCACGGCATTGATGAGCCAAATTGGTACGGTAATTCACATATCACGCATTTGATAGGGCAACTCGATCTTGGTTTTGATTTGCCAATAGGTGGAAATGCAGATGCACATGATGCTAAAAGTATTGTGACACGTATCCGTATTAATGAGTGGACGCTATTGACGCAAGGTGATGCATTGAGGCGCAATACTGACCGAATCAGGGGAATAATTGACCAGCCAGCGCTTGAATCTGATATTTACCATGCATCATTACAAGGTGGAGGTGTTACCAACCGTCTTGACAGAGCTAATCGACGCGACTGGATCCAGTTTATAAATCCAAGATTTGGTGTATTAACAGCTGGATCACATGGAAGACATCAACATCCAAAGGCAGAGGTTATAGAACGTTTTTACTATCAGGGAAATAGACTTGATGCGCATCATACACAGCATTATATTCACTTTTTCAACCCTAATAATTTATTATTACCGTTTCCTGTATTTGGCCCTAATCGATTCGGTGGGTTTTTAGGTTCGACTGATAGAGGGATTTACGCAACATTTACAAGTGGTAAAGTTAGCTTTACGAGCCAAAATCCTGCTCAACCAATTGCAGAATATGTGGGAAATAACTTGCCTCCCTATTTGCCATAATTATAAAATTATAAATGGGGCTACGTTATAGGTTATGTACCCCCTTTTCATTACCGTGTTAAACACTGATATAAAATGCCTTTTATGTTCTCTTCAACTTCGTGTGATTTAGTAAAACTCACGCGGCTAACACCGCTTGTGACTGAAGGCAAAATAAGTTCAAACTCTGTATTATGCTTTTTATCACCCTCAAAGGCATGCCAAAAATCCTGCCATTTAATAGCGTCAATATAATCGTTTAGCTGGGGAAAGGGTGCTAAAATAGCTTCTTTGATATGTTGTCTGAAGATTGTAATCGTATTGTTTTGAGTGCCCATGTAGATTTTGGCAAAATCAATGGCACACAGCATGCCAATGGCAACGGCAAGGCCATGTTCAATTGCGTAGTGTGTCGCAGATTCAATGGCGTGTCCGAAGGTGTGACCGAAATTTAGATAGCGTCGTTCGTTTATGTCAAATTCATCGCGCTCAACAATAAATTTTTTAACGCCAAGAGATAAGGCAATTAAATCAGTTAAACATTTATTTTGTTGGCTTGGGTTAGATATCATGCGGTTATATAAGGAGAAATAGGTATTTAGGATAGTGTTGTTATATTGTTGCATTAAAAAAGCTGATTTAGCCACTTCTGCCAAACCTGAATAAATCTGTATGTGTGATAACGTTTGTGCAAAATTAGGGTCGATGGAAACATGGTGGGGTGGGTAAATAGTGCCAATTAAATTCTTAATGATTACATGTGTGTGAGTGTTAACATTAACAGCACACTTACCACCAATGCAGGCATCAACCATTGATAGAAGGGTGGTTGGTACAAATGACCATTTTATTCCCCGCATGTAAAGCGACGCAACAAGTCCCCCTGTATCATTCAAAATACCCCCACCAATAATCAAGATATGGGCTGATTTCGTTAAATGGTTATTATTTAGAAAGAGTAAAATTTGCTCCACCATGGCGAGAGATTTATTGGATTCTGTGGCTTCATAGGTGAATATTGGGAGATTAAGCATTTTCTCGGTAATTAAAGGGTACATTTTTATGAGATGCTGATCGATTATGATTGCTGAAAAAGGGGTAAAATCCATTTGGTCGAAACTTGATTGTTCGATTACAACAGAGTACGTATGGGATATTGCCCTAATATCTAGCTTATGCATTAAATAAATGTGTTTTTAAAAATAGCTCTAAGTCAATGGTACATTGTTTTTTATAAAGATTCTATGGGGGGATAATAAGAGGAGGGATTTTATTTGTTAGAAGAGTTAATTAAATTTGGTAGAAAATTTATCATTCTTTCAACTTTATATTTATATGCTTATTTGTTATCTAAATGTTTGGTCTGGTTTTGTAAAGCATATGTTGAGTGAAAAGAGTATCTTCTTGCGTGTTGTATTGATAGATAATGTAAGTTTTATCAATGATTGTTGTTAGAAATACGCGTAAAACCCTGTTTAGCTGGGGAGAAATTTGGTCAGAGTCCTTTGGTAATCCTTCAGATCCCTTTGTGCTGATGGTAATGGCGGCAAGTAGACAAGGAATTTATTGGAATACATCCTTTTGTGAAGCACTTGCACGCCAAGGCTTTTATGTTGTTCGTTTTGATCACCGTGATACTGGGTTATCAACCCATATTAACTTTAATGCAAATCCTTATCGTTACATTGATATGGTTGATGATTTGCGAGGTCTTATTTATGACTATGGGCAAACATCCGTACATATTTTAGGGAGTGGTATGGGGGGGCATATAGCGCAGCTTTTAGCAATTGAGTCTCCTCAATTTGTGCGTTCTATGGTAATAATTAATTCAACGTGGAATGTAACCCCTATTCTAGCGCAACGTGTAAATTATATACTGCCAAGTTCTGACCCTGATGTGTATGATGCGCTCATGCGACGAGGGACGATATTATTAAACGATCCTAATTATTTTCAGTCTAAACTTGATATGCTGCGTATTCTTAATGGAAAAGATGTGCTTTTTGACGAGGAAGAATGGGGTGCGCTTATTATAGAGGAACGTGCGCGGACGAATCGAATGCATAGCCCTACTTTTTTTCATCACCATATATTAGCAGGAGTCCTCAGTAATAGTTGCTTTGAGTCAGAAAAAATCAGTCAGCCAGCACTCATTATTCATGGTGCGTCTAATCCCTTTGTTTTGGTTGAGCATGCTTATGCAACACATCAAAAAATTCCAATGTCTGCTTTATTAGTTATTGAAGAAATGGGGCATTTACATGGAAAATCTTATAATAAGATATTGAGTGAGCCTATTGTTAGTCATTGGCAGCAATGCCATAATTAAATGTGACGTCATTATTTATATTGAGACCTTTGCATGACTTAAATTTTTAGAGGGAGTTTTAGGAAAATCAAAACAGAGTACTGCAGCATACTTAATGTATTTGAAGAGTGCATGTAAGATTTGACGAGCAAATCACCTAAAAAGGTAGTCATGCAAGGGTTTCATCGTGCGCATAAAACCATGGGTGGTTTGTTTCATTGAAGCGTTTATATGAAACAAATTAAGACATCATTGAACAAAGGAAAACTAAGTTTTTCTTCAATTTGCTTTGTGGTTTTTTATTCAGTATGCTAGATAGCAATAAATAGATTTATTGTGATTGAAATGTTATTTATTAAATTAATCAAGATAAATGAAAAATGGTGAAAAGATGAAAAATATTATTCAATATATAGCCGTGTTTTGCTTATTGAAAATAACTGTTTTTGCTAGTGATGAAATAGACGAGAAATTTATCACTCAAAAAATATCAGATATACATATTAGTGCCGTAAAAAACAGCTCGGAACAAGCGGCAGAGGATAGTATTGCTATTTCAAATCACGTCGAGAAACTCATAACGAATCCGTGATATCGGATATATCACCTGTCTTTCAAGAATTCTATCCAAAAAGCTTTGAAGACCATGTAATTGTATCGGATCATACTATGCGTGGTTTATTAGAAGCAGGAGAAACAGATGATGAATGCATTTCAACTACTTCTGTTGCTGATTCACTTGGTACACTTACAGATGTAGATAATCTCTTATTAAATTTTCATTGCACGGCTTAAATGATATATCATTTGGAGAACTAACAGATCGAATAATGCAATCTCTTTCTTTTGATAGTCATAGTTATGTAATTTTAGACATCTCTGATAATAGTATTACACTTCGTAGTACAGCTGCATTAGCGCTCTGGTTGTCACACCCAAAAGTCTTATACGTTAATGTTCATGGAAACACACATTGTGCAATGAAGAATATTAATGATTTATGCTTAAGTTTACATAAACATTTTTTTAAGCATCAACCACTAGTAAGAAATGAAATTGTAAGTTATACCAAAAAGATAATATTTTTACCAAAAAATTATCTCTGGCAAGCAAAAAACAAGGTTAAGATTTATCAGAAATTAGAAAGAGATGGGCTGTTGCGTTCCGATTGGGATAATAAGCATAAACTTTATTATCGAATTATAGAAAATAAAGCAGATTTATCTTTTGAAGAAAGTTTTGATTATTATGATGAAAATACGGATGAAGATGAGCTATAAAAAAAATAAATTGGAATAATAAAAATGATATTTCCATTTTTTTCTTATTTTCGTGCGATCTTATTTTTATTAATTTTTATTAATGATAATACGTCTTGTTTAAAAGCAGCTCATTTGATGATACAAGATCTGTCTTCCACAGAACAGGATCCTGTCTTTTTTAAAGGAAAATCAATACAAGAATGGCATCAGGGTTTAATATTAGAAGAGCAAAAATTGAAAGATTTATTACCAGTAGGAGACCAAACCAATTTAATCGTTGGTAAATTTGTCATTTTCCCCAGAGATGCCGAAAGAGAAGTTGTAGAAATTCCACTCCACACTCTTATCTCATTAACTCAATCAATTGTTTTCGATAGTGCGGCAAAAAGAGATGGAATAAGACAGTATAACTTTTGTTGGTTTAAATATTAAAAATGAGATATTAACCCCTTCTTAGGGTAACGTTAAAAAAAAGAAGTTTTATGTGTGGGGCTTTTAGAATGTTTTACTCATAGGCATAGTGAATATCTCGTTCTATCGTACGTGTTTGGTGTGATAGTGTTTGTGATGATAGACGGATGCTTGATAGCATTTTTTCAAGCTGTTCACCTGAATTAAAAACGCTTTGCATTTGCCCTGAGATATTATCGGTGAGTTGCCAAATTTGTTGTATGTTATGTGCTATTTCTTGTGTGGCAAGTGTTTGTTCATTAATGGCTGTTGCAATACTTGTTGATATTTGATTCATTTCATTGATGATATCATTAATCAGGCGTATAGCAAGAACGGTCTCGCTAGTTGCTTTTTGTATGGATTTAACTTGATGACTAATATCATCGGTTGCATTCGCTGTTTCATTGGCAAGGCTTTTTACTTCGGAGGCAACAACCGCGAATCCTTTGCCAGCCTCGCCTGCACGTGCGGCTTCGATCGTGGCATTTAGCGCAAGAAGATGTGTTTGATTAGCGATTTCTTGGATGAGCAAAACCACATCACTAATACGGTTTGCAACAGTAGAAAGCCCCTGTACATGTGCATCTGTTTCTTCGGCTGCACGTGTTGCCTTTTTGGCAACAGTTGTTGAGTGATTGACTTGGGTACTAATGTCAGAAATGGAGGTTAGTAATTTTTCAGAGGCTGTCATAGCAGTTTTAATTTTTAACGTCGAATCTTTTGAGGCTGAAACAAGATTTTGGGATCGATTGTTTGATTGCTGAATGAGAGAAAACCCAACATGCGCTAAATTATGAATTTCATGTATGGATTCAATAATTTTTTGAACGGTTCCTTCAAACGCACGAAGATGAAAATGATGGTTGTCAAAATTAATTTTTTTATCGATAAAAGTTGTATTTTCTGTGTTGTGCGTAATGATGGTGTTTTGTCGAATGATCTCAGTTTGTTCGATAAGCGTTTGTAGTTTTGAAAGATTATGTGCAATATCATTAATTTCAGTCGTTAAATGGTGAGAGAGGATGACATCATTTGTTTTTCCAGAGGCTAAATGATTGGTAATACGCTGAATTGATTCAATTGGATGAGAGAAATGTAAGCTTAGTCCCCAGTTAAAACCGAGTATAACGAGACCGAGGAAAATAATTTTATAAAGAGGGATTAATAAGTATACTATAGAACACATATAAATGAAAGGAATACAGCTAACGAATGTTATTAAACAAAAATACCGTATGCGTATACGTGCTGAAAGATGTCTGTCATTTAATAATGTTTTCATCTATCAAAATACAGTTAAATGTTTTATATAAGTGAAGTATAATGGTGCAAGAATTAAAAAGTCCTTAATGAATTATAAAAAAAATGATACACGTTTTGAGCATGCTTTGAATTTGTTGACAGAAGGGCATGTTGTTGGGATGCCAACGGAAACTGTGTATGGTTTAGCTGCTGATGCAACAAATGATAAAGCAGTAGCACAGATTTATGCTTTAAAAGAACGCCCGTCTTTTAACCCGTTAATTATTCATGTGGATTCAATTGAAATGGCGCGTCAGTGGGGTGATTTTTCACCGCTGGCATTGCAGTTAGCGGAAGCTTTCTGGATGATTGGGTCACTGTATCAACGTCCGCTTACCTTAGTTGTTAAACGCAATAATAGAGGTTTATCACATTTGGTAACAGCGGGACTTGATACGGTGGCTATTCGCATACCTGCTCATTCTGTTGCTTTGTCATTGATTACAGCCTTTGGTAAGCCACTTGCTGCACCAAGCGCAAATAGATCAAATCATATAAGTCCAACAACAGCGGATGCTGTACGTCAGGATCTTGGTGATCGGGTGTCATTGGTTCTGGATGGCGGTGCATGTGTGGTGGGTCTTGAATCAACGATTGTAGATGTGACAACCGATTGTCCTATTTTGCTGCGCCCAGGTGGTGCGACGGTTGAGATGATTAAATCGGTTAGTGGTTGTACAGTGCAGTGCGTGACTAACACAGCGCACATTGTGGCGCCTGGTATGTTAAAACGTCATTATGCCCCTCATCACCCGTTACGGCTCAATGTGACATCGCCATTGCCTGGTGATGCTTTTCTTGGATTTGGCTCTACGCCAGAGGCAACAATGAATTTAAGTGAATCAGGAGATTTAACAGAAGCTGCTTCAAATTTATTTGCAATGATGCGTTTTTTAGATCAAAGTTCATGTAAGGAGATTGCGGTTTCACCCATTCCAAACATCGGTATTGGGATGGCTATTAATGATCGTTTGACACGTGCGGCCTGTATGGATTTAGGATCGGATATAAAGAGTTTAGAATGACAGAGTATAATAAGAAAGCCTTTTCGTTACGTGTTAATCATCTTATGAAGAAGGTATCACATGATGGTAATATTTTATGCCTTCTGAAAGATGTCACGATGCATATTCGTGCGTCATCAATTTCAGCGATTATTGGGCGTAGTGGCGCTGGGAAAAGTACGTTACTTCGGTGTTTGAATGGACTGGAGATAATTGATTCAGGGCAAATTTTGATTAATGATCAAGATTTTGTATCCCTTGAAGGGGGGGCGCGTACCGCTTTATTGCGTCAGATTGGAGTGATTTTCCAAGCCTATACGCTACTTAGCCGAAAGACAGTTCTTGAAAATGTAGTGTTGCCTTTTGCACTGCAAGGTAAGGTGACAGATACGCATCGCCAAAAAGCGCTTCAGCTGCTCGATGAAGTTGGTCTTAGCGATAAAATTAATCATTATCCAGCGGAGTTGAGTGGTGGGCAGCGTCAACGCGTGGCAATTGCACGGGCGCTTGTGCTCGATCCTGGCGTGTTGTTGTGTGATGAGTTAACATCAGCCCTTGACCCAAAGACAACGTTTGAGATTCTTGCTTTACTTAAACGGATTAATCGTGACCATGGTGTGACAATTGTGCTTGTAACACATGATATGAGTGTTGTTAAAGAAATCGCTGATGCTGTGTTTGTTCTTGAACAAGGTGAAATTATCGAACAAGGAACGTCGATTGATGTGTTAATGAAGCCACAACACGCGGTGACGCAGCAGCTCGTTGAAAGTACGGTTGGTGGGGATTTGCCTGCGTTTTTATTGAGTTGTATTAAAAAAGATATATCGGATGATGAAAAAGTGCATGCGCAAACGGTGATGCGGTTGATCTTTACAAATGAGTCATCAAAGCAGCCCATTATTGCGGCTGTTGCTACACAATTTAATGTGAATTTAAGTATTCTGGCAGGGGCGCTTGATCATGTTGTTGATCATATGTTTGGACATTTGTGGGTGTCATGCGTGCATAATGAGAAATTGGAAGACGCAATTCGTTATATGAAGAGTCATGGCGTTGGTGTGGAAACAATGGGGTACTTATCGTGGAATATGTAACAACGCTTGGATTCGTTCTGCAGGATATTTTTACAGGAGCAAAAGGTGCCTTATTATGGTATGGGTTGATTGAAACGCTCCAAATGGTAATTGTTTCACTGTTTCTGGGGATTGTTTTTGGCTTGCCATTGGGGACACTTCTATTTGCCTCTAGTCCAAAAGGAATTAAACCACATCGTGGATTTTATGAAGGGCTTAGTTTTTTTATAAATTCGGCTCGATCAATTCCGTATATTATTTTGACAATTTTGTTGATTCCGATGACACGCTTTTGTATTGGCGCTGCCATAGGAACGTCAGCGGCTATTTTTCCCTTAACATTAGCGGCTATTTTGCTAATTGCGCGTGTGTCTGAAGATGCATTGCTTAACTTGCCACGCACATTTATTGAAATTGGACAGAGCATGGGGGCAACGTCTTTTGCAATTATACGTAAAATTTTGTTGCCTGAAGCCTTGCCTTCTCTTGTGATTCAGTTCACAACAATTGCGATTAATTTAGTTGGTTTTTCGGCAATGGCAGGTACGGTTGGCGGCGGCGGTCTTGGTGATTTGGCGATTCGATTTGGTCATCAACGGTATGATGTCACGCTTGTTGTGTTTATTGTTATTATTTTAATTATTTTGGTTCAGTTAATTCAAATGCTTGGAAATGCATTGGCGTTTCGTCTTAGAAAATAATTTTTCTAACGGTGTTGGTTAATCGATTCTGTTAACAATTATTGATCTCATGGAATGTTTGTATTTCCAGAGGGGTTGTAATTTTCAAAATATTTCTTATATGCTAAAGATGGACGTTTGGTTTATAGAGAGATTTTTGTGTTTAAAAATAAGTTATTAATAACGATTCCATTGTGTATAATCCTTGGTTATTCATCTTTATTTTCTGCTGAAACGCTTATGGCGGTGGATGATTCTGCATCACATGCTGTCAGTTTTTATTCGCAGGTGCCCTCTTATAAACGGGATATTCCTTTTAATTATGAAACGGCAATACCGCACGCTATTGTGATGCACCATTCATTTTATTTATCAAATGCGCCCTTACATAAACTATTATCAATAGAAGATTTACGCCGCATTGGGTATGGTTTTACTTTGGGTGAACAAGACACGAGAGAGCTACGAATCCATCACTTTTATCCGATATTTAATATAAGGGGGGTATCGCGTTGGGATTCAGATCGTGCACATTCGTATGATTGGAAAAATTATTCAGATACTAGATTAAGGCGTATTATTGATAAAGGAGATGGTAATAATTATCACCGTATGGCTGCATTTAATCATTTAACGAATTGGCTCTATATTCACCAATTGAATTCAACGGAAGCGTGCCTGAACAAAGTTATGTTCTTGGCAAAATTAACATTATGGGATGCACCTGCTTGTCGAAATGGCGAAGGCAGTGATGTTATAAATGTGTTAGAACGTGTTATGAATGATGATCGGGCTCCTGAATCTTATAATTATTTAGATAGAATTGATTGGTATACGCAGTGCTCAAGTTTTTCAGCACAAAGGAATTGAAAGAGTCACAGGGTTCTGTTTAGATAAAGTCGACTAAAACTTTAGCAATCTAACGAGCCCTATGACCCTAGAAGATCTTATCATTAATACCTACTGCCTTGTCGATAATTAT
>CANLGW010000002.1 GCA_947490395.1 Alphaproteobacteria bacterium | reverse complement strand
AAATACTTTCGTGTTTGATTCATGATTCAAATAACTTCATGCACGTTATACACGATGTATAAACCGTTTTTTTTAAAAGTCTACGAAAAATAGTTTTAAAAACCCTTATTATTCAAGACCTGTGTGGCTTGGCGGGAACTGCTGGTATTGACTTTAAAATCGCTTAAAAAAGAATAGGTTTTTTCCTTAAAATAATGTATGTATAGAGTCTCTGTCTTACACAATCAATCAGTAATACTAAAAAAACATTTTAATTGGAATTCTTATGACAACCTTTACTTCTCTTGCTTTAATTGAACCACTTATCCGCGCACTTAACAAAGAAGGGTATACGACTCCTACGCCTATCCAACAACAGGCAATACCGCATTTGCTTGAAGGGCGTGACTTGCTTGGTTTTGCACAAACAGGCACAGGGAAAACAGCGGCTTTTTCATTGCCAATATTGCAACGCATGGTAACATTTCCAAAAAAACGCAAGCCAAAAGAAATACGGGCGCTTATTTTAGCACCGACTCGTGAACTTGCTGCACAAATTGCAGATAGTTTTAAGAATTATGGGACATTCTTAGATCTTAAAACGGTTGCTATTTTTGGGGGTGTTGGTAGAGGACGTCAAATCAATGATCTTGAAAAAGGTATTGATATCCTTGTAGCAACACCGGGACGTTTTTTAGATCTTGCAAATGAGGGGCATATCATCTTAACAAATTTGGATTTTTTCGTCCTCGATGAAGCTGACCAAATGTTTGATATGGGCTTTATTCATGATTTACGCAAAATCATTAAGATGATCCCAGCTAAGCGACAAACGCTTCTCTTTTCGGCTACTATGCCAACAGATATTGCAAATCTTGCTAATACTGTCTTATCAAATCCAGTAACAATTGAAGTAACCCCTGTTGCAACCACGGCTGAAAAAATTGATCAACGTGTTATCTTTGTTGAGCAGGCTAATAAGAATGCATTACTCGTTCAGATCATGAAAGATCCTACGATTACACGTGCACTTGTCTTTAGTCGCACGAAGCATGGCGCAAATAAAATCAGTCAACGTCTCAGCGGTAACAATATTCCAGCCGAAGCCATTCATGGTAATAAATCACAAAATGCACGTCAAAAAGCACTCGATGATTTTAAAGCTGGCACGATTCGCGTACTTGTTGCAACCGATATTGCTGCACGTGGTATTGACGTTGAGGCGGTATCTCATGTGATCAATTTTGATTTACCAAATGTTCCTGAAAGCTATATTCACCGTATTGGACGAACAGCGCGCGCAGATACGACAGGTACGTCTATTTCGTTTTGCAGTACAGATGAAAAGCCATTTTTACGTGACATTGAAAAACTTATTCGAAAATCTCTACCCACTGAAATCAGCATAACGGTTGGTACAGAATCAGATCGCCTAACAGCCGTTGATGATGCGAAACGTGAACTTGCCCGTAAAACGCCTGCTCGCGGGAAATTTGGCGATCAAAAACGTCCTTTTGGAAGCGGTGAAAAGCCGCGCCGCCCGAATGCCCCATCACAAGGGAGACCTAATAACCGCCCACAACCAACAAAGGGAGCCGGTGCTGGCAAACCTCACCAACGTCCACAAGGGTCACGCTAACACATTGCTGTGAATTATATAGCAGTTCAAAAATAAGTTGCGTATAAGGTGCTCATCAAAAATTGGGTACTTCCTTACAAAAAGTGATCATCTTAAAGCTTCATAAACATATCCTTCTTTCACGTGATTTTGTGAACTTTTGCCGTCGGAATGCGCGAACCCTGAAGGGGTGTAGCCATCCAGGAAAATAGGTATTTCTGGATGAAGAGCTATTGGACATGAGCAGCCACTGGATCACCACATTTGCTACGCAAATTCGTGATGATGCTGAATGATTGTTTTTTCAAAAAATGATATGAAATGAGTATATAGAAAAAAAATTCTTAGACTCGATTTGAACCACTAATTATGCTACAGTGAATGGCAAACAACCAACAGACAATCACTGTGACGAATCATAACTTACACTATATTCAAGATAAACCGTCTTTGGAGACAGCCATCGCTGAACTTTATACATCTTCACCACCGTATATTGCCCTAGATACTGAATTTACGCGTCGCACAACATATTGGCCGCAGCTCGAACTTATTCAAATAAGCGCCCCTAAACACCCTACCCTCGTTATTGATTGCCAAGCAATTCAGGATTTATCTTCCTTAAAGATTTTTTTTAATGATTCACGGATTGTTAAAGTATTTCACTCCGCACGCCAAGACCTTGAAGGATTTTGGAAACGTCTTAAAGTTTTACCCACCCCTATCTTTGACCTTCAAATTGCTGCTTCGTTTTTAGGATTCGGCCATAGTATTGGCCTTGGTGATTTAGCTGAAATGCTACTCAATAAAACTATAAATAAATCAGAGCAGCACAGCAACTGGGATAAACGCCCTCTTCGTACGGCGCAACTTATTTATGCCGCCATGGATGCTTATTTGTTGCAAGAACTTTATCCTGTCGTTATTGATCAATTAATTGCATTGAATCGCCTATCTTGGACATCTGAATTTTGTGAGATTTTATCAGATCATAATCGCTTAATTCCATCTCCTGAGCACGCATGGCTTAAGTTACGATCTCAATTAAAGTCAGAACAAGAACTTTTTTTCCTCCAATCTTTTGCTGCACTTCGCGAACAGCTTGCTGCACAGCACGATCTTAATCGATCACGTGTTGTTGCAGATACAGATCTTATACGCTTATGTCAACACATGGCAACGTTTATACAAACGTATGCACAGCCCCATATACAAAATTGTGTGCATACGGGTGAAGACGCAATTATTAATGATGAAAAGACAGACTCTGATACACTGATACCCATGCCCTCAGAAAATGTTTTCCCGACACTTGATGGGATACCTGAATGCTTTCATCATGATTTCAAAAAACGACAATATAAAACATATAAGCATTTTCATACGTTAAAAAATATTAAAAAACTACGAAAACAACTTCAACGTGGGCTTAGTATATCCTTTTCGTCGGAGCAACAAAAACGGCTTACAGATGCAAAGGCGTACCTCCAAACAGAAGCAAATCGCCTCACCATACCTTTGCATTATCTTGCACCTCAAGCTTTGTTAGAAGATTATATTGTACACACATCACCTGATCACCCTCTTATATCAGGCTGGCGTGAGGGACTTATTAAATCAGTTTTAATGAAATTAATGAAGGATAAAACTATTGCTCATGTTGCACATACGAAGGATGTCATTTCATAATGTATGCCATTTCCAAAGCATCATACTTGCCAGAATATGTATTATCGCATACTGTCAAAGATAAGAGTATTGTTATGAGTATCGCATGAGTTTTCGCGCCATATTATTCATCACTGGCATTCTATTAAGTGGTCTTGCTGGCACGATGATTATCCCATTATTTATTGATGCACTCATTTATCAAACTGGAGATTGGTTTCCATTTATGGTTAGCAGTTGCATCACAGGCTTTTTTGGATCAACGATCGCACTTGCTAATCAACCCGATGGAAAAATTCAACTCGGTACACGTGAAGCGTTTATTACAACCACACTTATTTGGGTTAGCATGTCAATATGTGCTGGGTTGCCATTTTATTGTTCTAAGCTTAACATTAGTTTTGTTGATGCGTGCTTTGAAGCAGTATCAGCTTTAACAACGACAGGATCAACAGTTCTCATCAAACTCGACACGATGCCAAAAGGTATATTATTATGGCGATCTATTTTGCAATGGCTTGGTGGTGTTGGGATCATCGTAATGGCAATGACTATTTTTCCGGCTTTGCGCATTGGGGGTATGCAGCTTTTTCACAGTGAATTTTCAGATCGATCTGAAAAAATTCTCCCACGTGTGTCGCAAATTGCAACGGCTATTCTTACAACTTATATTTGTTTCACTCTTGTTTGTTTTTTAATGCTTAATCTTGCAGGCATGTCTACGTTTGATGCTATTTGTCATGCGATGACGGCTATTTCAACAGGCGGCATGTCAACAAAAGATGCCTCGATTGCGGCATTTAATAGTCCTTTAATTGAAACCATTTTATGTTTTTTCATGTTTATTGGGGGAAGCGCCCTTATTTTGTATGTGCGTCTTTGGAATGGTGATTGGAAAACGGTTAGGGATAGTCAATTACGTGTTTATGCTTATCTTACTATTGCCACCATTGCCTTGCTAACATTGTGGTATTATTGCACACAAAATCAATCATTTTTAAACGGATTGAGGTATTGTAGCTTTGCGAGTATTTCAATTATCACATCTACGGGCTATTCATTATGTGATTATAGTACATGGGGTTCATTCTCATCACTTCTCTTTTTTATGCTCAGTTTTTGCGGAGGGTGCACAGGCTCTACAACAGGCGGTATAAAAATATTTCGCTTTCAAGTCCTCTACCAACTTGCTAAAAGTCACCTCCACCAATTACGACGTCCCTATGGTGTTTATGTTCCCATGTACCAAAATCATAAAATTACAGAAACTGTTGCCTTTTCTGTGTTTACATTTTTGATCCTTTATTGCTTATCAATAGTTTTTATTGCCTCTGCCCTTTCTGCGATGGGTCTTGATTTTGTCTCGAGTATCAGCGGTGCTTCAGCATCTCTCGGAAATGTAGGGCCAGGTCTTGGTTCAGTTATAGGTCCACACGGTAATTTTGCAAACATTAGCACTGGATCAAAAACGATTATGATGTTTGGTATGATTCTAGGAAGACTTGAATTATTAACGGTTCTAGTATTATTCATGCCATCCTTCTGGCGGGATTAATTTTTAAGGCTAAAGATCTACGCGCACAATACAAATTCTAAAAAAAAGAAATATTTTTCTTTGTAACCCAAGTTAGGGTTTTATAAAAATCATAAAAGAACAATTTGCCATGCCGTTTGTGTTTTCTTTATAAATACAAGTGGTGCATCTTGAACAAGTGTAACGTTTGTTTTCTGCGTGTCCTCTTTATTAATAATAACCAAAAAGGCAATATCTATATCTTCTTTGTGAATCTGTTCATTTCCCGCTGATGAACGCACGTTACCTAATATGTGTGCATGCTGATCTGCATCCAGCGTAGGATAAAATAAAATAAAAGATAAATCAGCATTTTCAAGTGATTGCAACATGCCGTAATTAAGATGCTTTGGTACATGTGGTATAGGCGCTCGTACAAACGTTGTATATTCCCTAAAACCAGCTAATCCAGTGCTGAAGATATAAACATCGTCAGACATGAATAAAATTTCTCCAAGGCGTGTAGTCAGAGTACCTGTTGATACAGGATTAAATTGAAGTGTATCGTCACAACATGTATGCATTTTAATCATCCTATTTTAGTATTTTATGTTTTTTATTAATTTGCGATCCTGTCCATAAAATCACGTAATTGTTGCATCTTTTGCATCATTAAATATTCAGTAATACGTAAAGCTGATTGAAGCGTTTCTATATTAATTAAAGCCGTCATTGTATCTTCACCACTTATTTTTTCTTGAAAAGCTTCTTCTTCCATTTGCTTTACAGGCAATTGAGCAAGCGCATCTTCGAGTTTATTGAGTTCAACACGTACGGTTTGCAGTGCTTCTGGGAAATCAACAGCGATTGCACTTTTACAAAACTCAATCGCTTGCCCTAATTTAATTGGATCGTCAGATGAGTAAGCTAAACACAAACGAACGGCTTGAATGGCTTTTGCAAATGCTGGGTGATCTGCTGTCACACTATATAAATCAACTGTTGTATCATCATTAATTGGCACAGACATATTACCACTTACGCCATTATAATAATCAAATTGCAAAACTCCATCATGCTCAATTTCAGGCAAATCAGATAAATCATAAACAGAATCAGATGTAATTGCTTTTCCTGAAAGTGTTGACATTCCTGTTTCTTTACTGTTTAGTACCCGCTGAATTTTATCAAGACATGAGCGTAACTCAATATCAAATTGTTCCTTTTTTTGTGAATTTCCACCATTAAATTTAACAATAATCGATTGCAATTCTTCCGTTACTTGCCTGACTTGATCAATTTGTAGAAGTACTTTTTTTTGTTTTATTTTCAAAATATTATTATCAAGAACTTCTTGCCCATACGATATTTGTCTTTTTTCCGATGAAAGCTGTACCACATCTTGATAAATACCATCGTTATTTGAATGAGTAAGATTAGCGTTTGCTTTTTCTATTCCATCTTTAAGACTTTTTGTTTTTCGTATATCAATTTGCGAAGCTGTATAATATAAATCATTTACGTGCATTGATCACCCCCCATTACAAATCAAATATTATTTGTTCAATTTTATTAAATATAGAAATTATACGTGTGTAATACGTCATCATTGTTTGTATGTTCACACTTTTTTGAAGTTCATCCTTCATATCGACGCCACTTACCGCATCGATCTCTTTCGATAATCCTTCCATTGTAAACATAATACGCTCTAACTTCTCTTTGTTATTTGTGGCATTACGGTCTTGCATAGCCATTAAATTATCAGCGTATTTTGATAAACTCATCCGATCGGGTTTGCTGAGTGACGTTCCGCTAAAATATTGATCTTGATCGTAAAGTGTTGATAATCGGGAGAGAAGAGATGCATCGCCTCTTTCAATTGCACGATCTCCATTTTCTAACGTTAAACTAGAATTCAATTCAGCTCTTGTCATTCGATCACTTGGCATTTGCTTAATATCGGATCGAATAGCTAACACCGATGATATACCAGTAGGCGAACGTCCAATGCCCATTGAGCCTGTTTCAAAAAGATTATTAAGTCCAAAAAAATGAGAAACATTATAACTATAACGCGCATCAAAAACATCAAAAGCGCTTATTAATGCTTTTTCTGCACCAACAGACCCGAGTACAATCCCAGCCGTATCATCATCTGCGATAAGTTGTAATTGACCATCATCCGTTATTGATGCCTTAACATCAACATTAGCATCATTAATGACACTCATTAGGTCTCCAACGTTATGAATCTGTGTTAAATCGATATCAAAGTGATTCAAAAAATCTTGTGTATCTGTATTTATGACCCCAATTCGAAGTGTCCCAGAACCTGAAATAATAGTTTCATTCCTCACAATTTCAGAGCCAGGAACGCCAATTGTTCCTATTAATGTCCTGGTGGCTTTAAGGAAACACCTAAATTATGGACACTATTAAGTGAATCACGCAAAACACGCGTATATTCATCCAATTGCTCCTGCATGTCAGGCAAAATTTCATCACGAAAACGCATGAGAGCATGTAAGCGTCCTCGACTCTTTTCTGATAAAAGGAATGAAGAAATATCATCTTTTGAACCTGATATTTGAGTCAATATCACAGGTGATGGAACTGTACTTACATCCATTATAATTGATGGTGAAAATTCAAACGTTGCTGATTCTAAACCACTAACCAATAAATTGCTTGATGCATCAACAATAAAATTCATGTTACCTTCACTTGGGAGTACACGAATGTTGAGTTGTTCAAGTAAAACTGCCTTTGCCTGACGTAACTCATCTCTATCGGGAATAGCACCATTTGAGGCATGAATGTTTTGATTTGCATTTACAACCGCTGTAATAGCCTCATTAATTTTTTGAATTGAATCAGCTATTTCTCCATCAATGGTTAGTCTCAGCTCTTGAATGCGTCGTGCAAAGGTAGTAATCCCATCAACGTGTTTTGACAAACCAGAAAGTGCACCGTTAGCACGACCAGCGCCTTCGATGTCTTGCGCGAACGAACGCATCAATACTGACATTTCTGTCCCAAGAAGGGACAACGCATCTCTCTCTCCCCGCTTACCAAACATCGTCATAATTTCATTATAGTAATGTTCAGATATTTCTAACCCAGATCGAATACAATTTTTAAGTTGAATAACTTCTAACTTTTTCTCATCAATTCTTTGAACAAGATCACCAGCCTTTACGCCAAAAACAGCGCCATCACAGCTATCTGATTCAATTGCACGTGTTATGGCAATATTACCTGCTACGTCTTGATTAGACACATTAACGGCTATATCACCACTTTGTATCTTTTTAACATTCATCGCAGAATTTACAATCTGCCTTGGATCAACATAAATATCTGCCATTGTTAAACCTCACACACGTTCATACAAAGTCAAGGGCATGCGTGTTTGATAGGACAATACATGTTCTCCTGATGACGAATAAAATTGTTTATCAATATAATGATGCGTATCCACAAACGTGGTTATAATATCTTTATTAAACTCATCAGCACATCCTAAGTAAAAATAATTCTCCGTTGATTTTTTGATAAATTTATCACTTTTTTGCTTTAGCAAATCAACATCAGCTTGGGACAAGGTCTGTGTCACTAAATAATCAGTTAAGATCACAAACAAACTTTCATAACGCTCAGTACATCGTTTTTTAATCAAGGCAAGATTACCCAGCTCAAGCAAATCATGTCGTTTAATGCAAAGTTTTTCTTGTTCAAAAACGATCATTATATCATCCATGCATGTACTTATTTCTTCTACTAATTTCCCAAAAGGAATTTCAAAATACCCAGTGGTATTATCTGAATCATACGAATTGATCATGCTGACCTCCTCCATCGCTGTGATTAACTGTGAGCTTGGCAAGAGCCATTTCCGCAGCCCTGTCGGCACGTTCCATATGACGAAGAATTTGTTTGGCAATCCCAACACCTTGTTTTGCAGCTTGTTTTGCAGCTGCATCTACCCAAAATGAACGATAAACCTCGGCGTTACTGCTATTACCGAGATAGCCCCCTTCTTCGCTTTTTGGCATAATCTTATTAAAAAAGAATTTGATAAACATTTCTTCATATTCCTGCGCTGATTTAACTTTCTCATCATGTGTTGAGAAACGTTGCACAGATAACATATTTGTTGGTAATGCCATTAATCCTGATAGCGCCATACTATATCCCCTAACTCATAATAATTTCAGCGTGCAAAGCGCCCGCATTTTTAATTGCCATCAGTATGGCACCCATATCTTTTACCGACACACCTAATTGATTGAGAGCATTTACAAATTTATCAATACTTGCCCCTGAATTGAGGAGATTAAATTTCCCCTTATCTTCACGTACATTCAATTTTGTATCACTTGTCACAACAGGTTCAGGTATCCCCGTAACTGGCCTGTTATTTACGGCGTTAATTTGCTGTAAGTTGCTTGCCGTGTTTGATACGGACTGCTGTTGTTGCAAATTTTGAAGTTGTTGCTGAAAATTCAAATTAAGTTGATATTTTTGTTGTTCTTGACGCATTGTCGTTTGGCTACGTTGTTTTGTTTGCTCTTCAACAGGTAAGCCCGATATCGTCATTAATGTATTTAAATCACTCAATTCCTTTGTTTGTTGCTCTGTTAATAACCTTAATTGTTCCGCCTGAAGTGCCTTCAACGATGATGTTTGTTTGGCCGTATCTGCCAACTGTGTTGTATTAACGCCAACAACTGTATTTGCAATCGGCATAATTCCACCATTTGGGAGTTCAGGCATATAAACCTTTGGGACTTCAACGACCTTAATCGTTATTGATCCATGTGTTAGGGCAACTGGACTAATGCGTGTACGGCTTCCCATGGCAATAACACCATTTTGATCATCAATAACAATTTTTGCCTTTTGATCAGGGCGAATTTCAAGATGTCCAATTTCATGAAAAGCATCAAAGGGACGAATATTCTTAGGAAGTGTCATTTGCAAAGTTCCCATATCAAGTGCCTTTGCGGTCTCTGCCCCCCACCCTTTTTGCTTTGCATGGGTATTTATTGCCTCCACCACACGTTTTGCTGTAGTAAAATCGGGGGTTGAAAGAGTCATTTTGACCTCTTTTAAATCAGCGAGTTCATATCCAACTTCTTTTTCAACGAGAGCACCATTTGAAATTTTTCCCGCTGTTGGCACACCTTTTGTTTGCCGAGCATTTGCCCCAACGGCGCTTATACCTGATACAGATATATTGCCTTGAGCAACGGCATAAACTTGCCCATCCGCACCAAGGAGGGATGTAACTAATAATGTGCCGCCTTGTAAATCTTTGGCATCACCCATTGCAGATACGGATACATCAATACGTGTGCCTGAACGCGCAAAGGGTGGCAGTGTTGCTGTTACCATAACAGCAGCCACATTCTTACCAGACATTGTCCCATCACGCACATTCACACCAAGCCGTTCCAACATGCTAACAAGGCTTTCACGGGTTTGTGGTGAACTTGCTAAGGAATCACCTGTACTATTTAGTCCCACAACTAAACCATACCCAATCAAATGGTTGTCACGTACCCCTTGAATCTGTGTAATATCTTTAATGCGAACAGATGGTTCTTCATCCGAAAAATCAGGATTTTTTATAATTTGATCAAGAATAAGAGGTTTTGATTCAGCAACAACAGGGGTTGTATCCGCTGCATAGCCCATACTAATTGGCATTGAAAGCACAAGACTTGCAATCAGCGCAATCGAAATGAACTTTTTTAGTAAAACCACGAGTGCTTACCCTTGAATTTAATGTTATCAAGGTATAGTTATGCAAATTTCGTGCCAGATAAATGATGGATGGTTTTTTAGCTTTATATAAGCAATAATGGGTAAGCAATATTTACTGAAAAATATCTATACCTATCGGAAATAAAAACACCTGTTTTTACCAATGTCGTCGTCATAGCGAGCGCAGCATGGCTATTTAGGAAAATAGGCATCTTCATATTCATATTCATTAGGTATATTTAACTTTTTTTCCCCACCAACAATTCAACAAATACCTTTTTCATTTCTTCAGGTGGCATGTCATGGGGGATTTGCTTAATAAATTTGCCATCACGGTCAAGAATATACACATATGTACTATGATCAATTAAGTAATTATCGCGTGTAACGGGTTGCCCTTTACTATCGGTTTCGGCCTTTTTTGCATATACACGATATTGATGTTTAACCGCCTCAATTTCACTGGAATTCCCTGTTAGCATCACAAAAGATGGGTCAAAATTAGTCGCATAAAGGAATAACAATTCAGCTGTATCCCGTTCAGGATCCACTGTGATAAAAATAGGAACAAATTGATCCCGATCACGAATAAGGGATACAATCGCACGACTAATATTACTAAGGCCGAGCGGACATACATCGGGACAATAGGTGTATCCAAAATATAAAATCACGAATTTTCCGCGTATATCTTTTAACGAAAAAGAGGTCGGCTTATTGCTTCTTTGATTTGGTGCCTCATAATTTGACACATCATAACGACGTGCACGCGTCAGTGTAAAATCGCCACCAAATGTATCGTTTTGTGGCACAAAGGGGCGGTCAATAACATAGCATGCAGGCTTTTGTCTCACTTGCGTATAAATAACAATCGCACATGCAACACACAGACAAATACCATATATAATCCAACGAAGCTTACTCATTCATCAATCCCCTAATTACTAAACCGTAATTAGGTATACAACATTTTTAATCATGTGTATCTGATCTCTTTCGCTTTTTCGTTGATAACTCGTCATTAAACCATATAAAAAAGCCGCGTCCTCACAGTAATGCAGAGAAAAGCGGCTTTATTGCTAAATAAATAGTTTAACGCGCGTACGATTAACTTCCCTTTTTCTCTTTTTCGCCTTTTACTGAGCTACTTGTTGATTTTTGCAATGAATCACGAACATCAACTGATTTCTTTTTTGATGCTGCAACAATTGTTTCAGCCACAGGTGCAGCAGACTTTTCACTTAAGACTACTTTTAATGCTTCTTTTGCAGCATCTACTGCCCGTAAATCATTCGATTGACCACTCAGTTCTGTTGTAATATTAACTTCATCATCTTTGCTATCAGGATTTGGTGTTAGCACAAATGAATATACCTTCTCAACATCACCGTTGTCTCTAAAACTAAAGGCTTTATAGACACAAATTGACTTTTTCTTTGATAATACAACATCAACACCAGCGAAGACACCACCATTTACGGATTGCAAAAATGGTTTCAAACTTTCATCAATCCGTGCATGACGTATTTTGTCAACAAAAGCATTCTCATCTGCATTTAAGGCTATGCTTGTCTCTTGCTGTGCTGCATATGGATAAACATCATAGAACGCTCCATTCACGATAACACGTGCAACCCGTTGATATGTTCCTGTGCGTTGATCTCTATGTTGTGCGAACCCAGCCGCATCAAAGAAAGGCAAATGCTCTTTAACGAGCGTACCTATAATTGCATCTGGACATAACTTTTTAACAAGCACTGGATAAGTTGCCGCTAAATAAAGTGCTGTACTTGCAGAAATAAACTCATCAATATGACGTTTGTATTTTTTTGACACTTTATAATCAAGATTCTTCCCTTTGACCAACTGACCTTTATCATCCTTAGCTTGCTCAAGCTTTAGTTTTTGTGATGCTCCGTCTCTTTGAATATTAAAGGAAAGACCTGCCTCATGCAGCCCCTCTAATTCACTTGAAAGTAAGGTTAAACGACGCAAAGCAAGAGCATAAATCTTCTCATACTTTTCAAGGTCACTTGTGCCATATGCTTTTTGTGATTTAATCGCATCATAGAGTTTATTGATACTTTCTTTTCGATCGTTTGAGAATTTTATTTTTTCTGCAGCCGAAAGTTTAGCAAATTTTTGCAAACTATCAATAATTTGATTCTTATCGTTTTCCATGCTCCGTTCAACACTTGCATTACCATACGCTACATGCAATGGAAGAAGTTGAGTTATTTTATCACGTACATAATTTCGCACTTGATCATTCTCACGTTGATACGCACCTTTTTGTTTATTAAATGCTTCTATTTCGGCATTAAGTTGTTGCTGTTTCGCATCAATTGCTGCTTCTTTTGCCTCTATAACACTCTCATCAACAGTACTTTCATCTTTTGATGGCGGCGCCAATGTTGCCGTAAAAGCTACATTAAACGCCGAATTAATAACAAACCAACCGCCACACAACAACATCATTTTACGATAGTTTAACATTTAAGACCCCTTATTTTAAAATCATCACCGTATACACCAAATTTATCGTCTAAAGATTAATATTTCGTTAAATACAAGGTAATGAGTTCTTGATTTTCAATGCTAAACGTTCGCAATTGATAAAGTTTTTGCTAAAATGTTACTGGTATAAAAGGGTAAAATTTTGCATAGTATGGATGTGCTAAATAAGAGGAATAATCACAAATGACAGCTTACTGGCTTATCAAATCAGAACCATCAACATGGTCATGGGAACAACACATTAAAAAAGGAATCGAACCATGGGATGGTGTTCGAAATTATCAAGCACGCAATTATTTAAAGGCGATGCAAGTGGGTGATTTATGTTTTTTTTATCATTCTGTCAAAGAACGTCGCATTGTTGGCATTGTTGAAGTTGTTGGGGACTATCGCCTTGATCCAACAGATTCAACTGGCGTTTTCGGGCTACGCGACATGAAAGCCTTACGCGCCGTTAAAAACCCTGTTTCACTTGATCAAATAAAAAACATCCCAGCATTAAGGAAGATGGCACTGTTGAAACAATCACGTTTATCTGTCCAGCCTGTATCCCCAGAAGAATGGGCATATATTTTATCTCTTGCAGAATAATCCTTTATTCTGCCTCATAAGTTGTTATTGTGCGACGTTCAATATGCGCGCCGCAGTTTCTCAATTTTTCCTCAAGAGTTTCATAACCACGATCTAGATGATAAACACGATTAAGAATCGTCTCCCCTCGCGCCGCCAAACCAGCTAATACCAATGATACAGATGCGCGCAAATCGGTTGCCATTACAGGTGCCCCACTTAAATATGGAACCCCACGAACAAGCGCCGATGAGCCATGCACGGTTATGTTTGCTCCCATACGGCATAATTCAGGCACGTGCATAAAGCGATTTTCAAAAATAGTTTCCGTAATCATTGATGCCCCCTCACAAAGGGTCATTAATGCCATCATTTGCGCCTGTATATCGGTTGCAAAACCAGGAAAAGGCTCTGTCATGACGTCAATACCCTGAATGGGTGTATCCGTTGCTTTAACCGTAAAACCAGTGTCATGCGGTGTAATAATTGCCCCAGCGCTTTCAAGTGCCGCACTTACTGTTGGAATAAGATCTAAACTAGTATGCATCAGATTAAGTTCCCCACGCGTAATAATTGCGGCAATAGCATAGGTTGCAGCCTCAATACGGTCACTCACAACGGTGTGCGTAGCCCCATTGAGCTGGCTCACGCCTTGAATCATGATACGATCCGTTCCAGCCCCACTGATATGGGCACCCATCGCAATTAGTGCAGTTGCTAAATCAATAATTTCAGGTTCCCGTGCAGCATTGACAAGAATGGTCTCACCTTTTGCAAGGACAGCCGCCATCATCAAATTTTCAGTTGCTGTAACAGATATAACAGGCATCGCTATTGTTGCACCAACCAGCCCATTTGGTGCCGTTGCATGAATATAACCTTCCGTTAATTCAATATGTGCCCCTAATTTTTGTAACCCTTGAATATGAATATCCACAGGGCGTGTACCAATGGCACAGCCACCTGGTAATGATACACGCGCTTTTCCAAAACGACCAACAAGCGGCCCTAATACCAAAATAGAGGCACGCATACGACGCACCAAATCATATGGAGCGGTTGTATTCACAATATTCATGGCATCCATTGTAATCATATTATTTTGGTATATCACGTTGCATCCATGCTGTTTTAGCAATTCAATCATTGAATGAATATCCGCAAGATCAGGGATATTATTAAGTTGGTAAGTACCTTCACACAAAAGACCAGCGGCCAACAAAGGTAATGATGCATTTTTTGCACCACTGATACGAACAGAGCCACGTAAGGGTGTGCCACCTTTAATTATAATACGATCCATTTTATTTTTTTCTATCTAATGATTAAAGAGATGTGACATGTTAAAAAGCTTTTAGAGACGTGGCAAAGTAACACCCTTTTGTCCCATATATTTACCACTACGATCACGATAAGACACTTCACATTCGCGATCAGCTTTGAAAAACAAAAACTGACATACACCTTCATTCGCATAAATTTTTGCAGGAAGTGGTGTTGTGTTTGAAAACTCAAGTGTTACATGACCTTCCCATTCAGGTTCAAGCGGCGTTACATTTACAATAATACCGCAACGCGCATAGGTTGATTTTCCTAAACAAATAACTAAAACATCACGTGGAATACGAAAATATTCAATCGTGCGCCCAAGTGCAAAGCTATTCGGCGGAATAATACATACATCTGTATCACGTTCAACAAAGCTATGTTCCGTAAAATTCTTAGGATCAACAACGGCACTATTTACATTTGTAAAAATTTTAAATTCTGGCGCCACACGTGCATCGTAGCCATAGGATGAAACCCCGTAGGATATAATACCACCACGTTTTTGGCATTCAATAAACGGTTCAATCATGCCTTTTTTGGCTTGTTCGCGAATCCAATAATCTGATTGTATCGACACGTGGTGAGGCTTCCTATTTAATTGTTGTGTGTTATTGATATCATAATTAGGCGCCTAACGGCAAGTTTTGAATGCGTAATTTAATTAAATAGCCCCTTGCTGTCTTTATGCATTTTTTGTACTGTAGTAAAGATTTTTTATATCTACAGAGACACCTTATGACCAAAATATCCTTACAAAACAAAATACAAATTGATTCAGTTCTATCATTCATCGAAGAAAATGATGTTAAAATCGTTGATATTCGTTTCACCGATATTAATGGCATGTGGCACCATATGTCTTTTCCAGCAAAAATCGTTGATGCAGCATTTTTGACTGATGGTTTTTGCGTCGATGGTTCATCAATTAAAGGGTGGTCACCTATTAATGATTCCGATATTTTAGTTATTCCTGATATTTTAAAAGATAATCCTGTTCGCATGGATCCATTCGCTGAAACAGCAACCGCCTTTTTATTTGCAGATACACGAACGGTTCGTGATGGTTTTCTCTACAATCGCGATCCACGCAATATCGCGCGCAAAGCAGAGGCTCATCTAGCAAAATTTGGCATTGCAAATACAGCTTATTTTGGACCAGAGGCTGAATTCTTTGTTTTTGATTCAGTAGCCTATGCATCTGAAATGACTGAATCATTTTATTATCTTGATTCAAATGAATTCCCACAAAAGAACGCCACCCGTGAACCTGGTAATCATGGTGCACGTTGCCCTGTTAAAGGTGGCTATTTCCCCGTGCAACCACTTGACCCGTTGAACGATTTTAGATCAGATGTTGTTGAAGCATTGACTTTAATGGGACTTACTATTGAACGACACCACCATGAAGTTGCGCCTGCACAGCACGAAATTGGCTTTAAATATGGTACACTCATCGATACAGCGGATAATCTCCAAATTTTCAAATATGGTGTTAGAAACGGAGCACGCACGTATGGAAAAACAGCTACCTTTATGCCAAAGCCAATTTTTGGTGATAATGGTTCAGGAATGCATGTCCATATATCCATTTGGAATGATAGTGAGCCTTTGTTCAAAGGAGAGGAATACTCTGGGTTATCAGAACTCGCTTTATTTGCAATTGGCGGTATTTTAAAACATGCAAAAAGCCTAAATGCGTTCACAAATCCAACAACAAATAGCTACAAGCGCCTAGTGCCAGGATATGAAGCACCCGTTATTTGTGCTTATTCGGCAAGTAATCGTTCAGCCGCGTGCCGTATTCCTCACGTTACAAATGTGAATGCCAAACGGTTTGAAGTGCGTTTTCCTGATCCGACCGCAAATGCTTACTTATGCTTCTCAGCGTTACTAATGGCGGCATTGGATGGCATTAAACACAAAATTCATCCTGGTGAAGCACAAAGTGTTGACCTATTTGAACACAAAGACATTGCGGCTAGTCTTCCAACCGTATGTGGATCACTAGCTGAAGCTTTAGCAGCATTAAAAACAGATCACGAATATCTTCTAAGCGGCGGCGTGTTTGATATAGATTTCATTAATACATATATTGCATTAAAAGAAACAGAAATTACAGATATCAACCTTCGGCCACATCCACAGGAGTTTATTCAATATTTTAATCGGTAATCCCTAAATAAAAAAGCCCAGGTTTTCCTGAGCTTTTTCTTTTAAACAATACATAATAGTTTATGCAATTGCGGCAATATTCTCCATTTCAGCACCCGCTACTGGCACTTGCTTCATGCTAAGCTTCACCTTCCCACGATCATCAAAACCGACAACTTTTACCCTAACAATATCACCAACGTTAACAACATCGCTTACTTTTGCCACACGGCGATCAGCCAATTCACTCACATGAACCAAACCATCACGTGCACCCATGAAATTCACAAACGCACCAAATTCAGCAACTTTTACAACTGTACCGCTGTAAATAGCACCAACTTCAGGATCACCTGCGATTGACATAATCGTACCAACTGCATCATCCAATGATTTTTGACTATGTGCCGCAACCGTCACTGTGCCATCATCCTGAATATCAATTTTAGCACCTGTCGTTTCGCAAATTTCACGAATCACTTTACCGCCTGCCCCAATAACATCACGAATCTTCTCACGATTAATTGCAAATGTTATAAGGCGTGGGGCATTTTCACTAACGGCTGGACGTGATGCCTGAATAGCCTTGGCCATTTCACCAAGAATATGGAGACGCCCTTCTTTTGCCTGTGCAAGTGCAATTTTCATAATTTCAGCAGTAATACTGGTGATTTTGATATCCATTTGAAGAGCTGTGATACCGGCCTCCGTACCAGCTACTTTGAAATCCATATCCCCAAGATGATCTTCATCCCCTAGAATATCAGATAATACAGCAAATTTATCATTTTCTTTAATCAATCCCATTGCAATACCAGCAACCGCCTTTTCTAAAGGCACACCAGCATCCATCATTGATAATGACGCACCACATACGGTTGCCATTGATGACGAACCATTTGATTCTGTAATCTCTGAGACGGTACGAAGCGTGTATGGGAATTTTGCTTTTGTTGGAACCATCGGCGCAAGTGCACGCCATGCCAATTTACCATGCCCAATCTCACGACGTCCTGGCCCTGATACACGGCCAACTTCACCAACTGAATACGATGGAAAATTATAATGCAACATAAAACGTTCGCGGTATTCACCATCTAGGGAATCAATAATTTGTTCATCCTGCCCTGTACCAAGTGTCGTCACAACAAGCGCTTGTGTTTCACCACGTGTAAACAAAGCACTACCGTGTGTACGTGGCAGGATACCAATTTCACATACGATTGAACGCACATCTGTTAAAGAACGCCCATCAACGCGAGCCCCTTTGTCGAGGATATTTCCACGCAAAATAGCAGATTGAAGGGATTCAAACGCAATATCAAGTAAACCTTCATTGCCTGCATACTCAATCGCTAATTCGGTTTTCATTTTTGTTTTTGCCACATCAATAGATGCATAGCGATCTTGTTTTGAACGATTCGCATAAGCCTCAATAAGATCAGCTTTGCACACCGTCGTTACAGAAGCCAATGCCTTTGCCATAACAGGGTTTTCAGCTGCCGCAGGCCATATAGCTTTTGCAACACCTGCTTTTAAACGCGCAATCATGTTAATCACAGGCTGGAATGATTCATGACCAAATACAACGGCGTCTAACATCGTTTGTTCAGATAATTCTTTAGCTTCGGATTCAACCATCAACACACCATCAACGGTACCAGCGACAACGAGATCAAGGATGCTTTGTCCACGTTGCTCCTGAACTGGATTTAGAACAAACGCACCATCGATATAACCAACGCGCGCCGCAGCAATAGGCCCTAAGAATGGAATGCCTGAAATTGAAAGCGCTGCGGATGCACCCACAAGGGCAGCAATATCAGCATCAGCATCTGAATCAAAACTCATTACTGTACAGAGAACCTGCACTTCATTGTAGAACCCTTCTGGAAAAAGAGGGCGAATTGGGCGATCAATCAGACGTGATGTTAAAACTTCCTTTTCGGATGGCTTTCCCTCACGTTTGTAAAAACCACCTGGGATACGCCCAACAGCGAATGCTTTTTCAAGGTAATGAACGCTTAATGGGAAAAAATCAGCATTTTCTTTCGCTGATTTTGCAGCAACAACTGTACATAAAACAGTTGTATCACCATAGGTGACCATAACGGCGCCGTCGGCCTGACGAGCGATTTTACCTGTTTCAAGAATAAGCGTGCGACCGCCCCAATTCATTTCTTCGCGGTGAATATTAAACATGTTACTCATTAAATTCTCTTTTCTGTTTTCTATGTAAATAAGCCAACTTTAGCTGGCAGTAGCGGTGTTGCATTCTTCAGCATCTTAAAATCTCAGCCATCACCTTAAATTCCCACCAGTAAAATATAAAGGACTAAGATATTAAGACCCTGAACGATATGCATGCACCGATCATTATCGTGTCAATAATGTAAGGGGGTTGCGCTACGCGCGATTTCTCAAAAATTGACAAAACCGATTATAAAGCAAAGATGGTTTTTTACGAAGGGAATAGTGATGATATCACTGATTATTTATTATCTATACCTAATGAACATGAAGATGCTTATTTTCCGTCATGGCGAATCTGCGAAGCAGATGTGGCCGTCCAGTGTCCGATAGCCACGTTACGCTCGCCTATGACGACAACGTTGGAAAACAAATGTTTTCATTTCCGATAGGTATAACGCAATTAAAAACTCATTTTGTCAAGGGGAACACTAATACTGAACAGGACTTTTGCAGCGGTTTTTCCCTCTCGCTGTTTAACAAATGTTGTATCCACCTTAACGTATTTCATAACGTCTGCCTGAAAACCAAAACTAGGTCCTTTTGTCAATTTTGATTCAGCACTTCGATCATATGAATACCCACCAAATAATTTGATGTAGCTCATATAAGGCATAGCTATGGCGAGCTTTGTATCACTACTCAATCCTGATAGCTTTGACGTTTTTGATACCATCTCATACCGTTGATTTTCTTTAAAATAGGTAGCACTCACGTTTGCTTGTTCGGTTGACATCTCCGTTGCAAAACCAGTCCCTGCATTTTTAAAAGGCATATGTTCATTTCGAAAGGTATCAACTTTGGTATGAATAATACAATCTCTTGTTTGATAACCGAGGAATTTCGTAATTTTTTCAAATGTATTGTTTAAAAAAGTTGATGAAGTCGTTGTTGATAATTTTTTTGAATAACCAGACTTAAAGTCAAATGACAAACGATAGTCAATTGGATTAATTGTATGGGATAACAATGAACTGGGAGAGGCAAGCAATATATAATTGCCAGCAAAAAACATGAATAAAATAACTTTGCATGCTACAGACATCATGTGAATAACAACTTTTAATATGCCTCCCTATTATAATTATGCTACTAACATTATATTAATGATAGATAAATTTCTCTGTATTTGCACATTTCTTCTCTTCACAAGAAATCCATCATTTAGAGTGCCCTTTCCTTGCTCATCACAAAAGAAGATAAAAAGATTTTATATCTATAACAATCCTTCCTTGACCACCGCCCATGTGACATATAGGATCTATCCTTATATTCTTTATAATAATGTACGTACACTCCATGTTTTCTCTTTATATTCACTGGCCGTTTTGTGAATCCAAATGCCCATACTGTGATTTTAATAGCCACGTGTTACGCACCATATCTGAAGAAATATGGATTGACGCTATTATTGCGGAACTAACCCGCACACACCGTATAATGCAACCACATACCCTACACAGCATCTTTTTTGGCGGAGGCACTCCCTCACTCATGACACCTAGCGCTGTTGAAAAAGTCATTACAGCCGCAACCACGCTGTGGCAAACCGTCCCAAATCTTGAAATATCAATGGAAGCCAACCCTGGATCGGTCGAAGCAGAACGTTTCATAGGATACCAACAAGCAGGCGTTAATCGACTTTCCCTTGGCATTCAGGCGTTAAATGATGAAGATCTTAAAACGTTGGGACGCAAACATAGTGTGGCAGAGGCACTAAAAGCTCTCGACATTGCACAAAATACGTTCAAACGTGTTTCATTTGATCTCATTTATGCACGCCCCCATCAAACGCTAGAAGCATGGGAAAAGGAGCTTTCTTTTGCCCTTTCATTCGGCACTGAACATTTATCCTTATACCAACTGACCATTGAACCAGGCACAGCCTTTGCCCCCCTTCATCAACGCGGGGAATTAATTATCCCAGCGGAAAACGAAGCCTACCATTTATTTAAACTCACCGATGCCTTAACAAGTGAAAAAGGACTCCCTGCCTACGAAATTTCAAACCATGCTCGTGCTGGTGCTGAATGTCAACACAATCTGACCTATTGGAATTATGGAGACTATGTTGGCATAGGGCCTGGTGCTCACGGACGCATCCACCAGATCAGTGACGACAGTCGAATTGCTACACAACAAATCAAAGCCCCAGAACTGTGGGCACACGCCGTTACTAAAAATGGGTCGGGCGATCAATCTGTCATTCCCCTCACAATTGAGGAACAATTTCAAGAACAAATCATGATGGGGCTACGACTAACGGCGGGGATTGACCAAACAATCCTTGTTCGTTCATTTACCGAAAAAGAAGAAATGCGTCTTTTAACCCTACAAACTGAAGGGTTATTAATGCCATTAACGCAGGCACAGAAACAATTGCAACTAACACCAAAGGGATTATTGTTATTGAATGCTGTGCTTCGTTACATATTTGATTAATCTTTTATCATTACTCATGCGTTTTCATTTTAAAATTCAACTCCCCCTAACAAGGCTTTTAAAGTATCATCAAAACAACGCTTGCATTACGTGGTTTAGTAAGGTAAAAATTAACATTGTCCGCTTTATTAATTATTTATTAAGAGACGCCCTATTATGATGGTTCTAAATCAAAAAAACATATATCAACCACTCATGAAAAATCGTCTTCGAATTAAGCGTAATCTAAAATTTATCCTTCCTTTTTTTGGTGTTAGCCTATTAATTATTGTTTTTATTGGTATTGGCTTTCGCAAAGCGATTGTTATTGATGCCTACGCGCTACTTGATCTCAGTCATGCCTCAGCGCTTCGCTATAACGGGCATAATGTAAAGGGGCAACCTTTTCAAATTCAATCCAAGCATGGTACTGAAATTTCAAAACAGGAAGTCGTTTTTGATACATTACGTGTTGCAATTGACCTTAAAAAGGGTGAAACATTAAATGTGGATGCGAAACAAGGCATCTACAATAAAACATCAAAAATGATGGAATTATCAGGCGATGTGCAATTAACGCATGCAAACGGCTTGACATTACGTACAACACAAGCGACCATAAATATAAATGATGGTTCTGCTAACAATAATGCAGCAATTGAAGGCTCTAATGAACAAGCACATATAAAAGCATATGGTTTTCGAACAGAAGGTGAAAATCGATTGGTGTTTTTAGGGAACCCCGAACTTACGATTCGCACACACTAATGATCAAAATGATTTATTGAAAATATTGATTATTGTTTATTATTATATCAATCGGATTTAAGTGTTTTGACTTTGGAGCTCTATGAATATTGTATACTTTTTGATTTATGGATTATTTTTTTGCTCTCTTACTGTTATATCCCCTCTCCTCTATGCACACAGTAACATAGTTATCACGGGTGTCACCATGAGTTATGACACGGCTTCTGATATCACAACAACGGAAGGTGGTGATGGTGTGGCAACTGCCGTTTTAACTACAAAGGATATATCTAAAAAACTAGAAGCAAAAACGATTCGCACCAAAATGAATGGCGCGAAAGACACAAAGGCGAGCACAACCAATCATACCTTCAACAATGATATTGAGTGGGTTGAAGCAATCGGACAAGTTAATGTTAGCTTTCCTGATCGCACAATGACAGCTGAACGCTGCATTATGCAAAACAAAAAAATTCATTGCTATGGAACGGTCACGATTATCGCTGGGAAGAATAGTGTCAAAGGTGACGAAGGTACATTTGATCTTGAACATGATCGATATGAAATATTTGCTTCAAAAGGCGGTACTCACCACGTTGAAGCAACGATCCACCCTGAAAAAGCATCGATCATTAAGGATAGTTGCGAATAAGGTACATACTCCTTTCAAGATCCTTTTGCGAACTTTTACCGTCGGAATGCGCGAGCCCCGAAGGGGTGTAGCCATTCAGAAAAATAGGTATTCTGCATGAAGAGCCATTAGACATGAGCAGCCACTGAATCACCACATTTGCTACACAAATTCGTGATGACGATAAATGATTGTTTTTTTGCAAAATAATCTAAAAGGAGCATAGTAACTTACCGATTTATCTTTTTAGATGATTTTAAATTTAGTATTTTCTCATTGACATTTCTATCATTGTTCTTATATTTAAGACATAATCTATAGTAAAAATAATAATCAAATAAGAGGCCTTCAATGAATATACGCACTATTCTTATTTTATCAACACTCATATTATCCACATCTTTATTCGCTACTACCTTCGCACCTCAAGTAGAACACCCAAAAATACTACTGAAATTTAATTCAGTGAGCGCTATGGTACACTATGGAGAGCGCATAAGTAATATGATTAGTAAAGGCGAATACGCAAAAGTCTGTCAAATGCCAATTGATGTTGATTACGCTTTTTTTCCAGAAGGAACATTACGAATTGAAAGTAAAGAAAGTTATATTTTCGCCACAAAATTGGCTTATGCCGTTAGTTATAATAAGTTCTCAGAACAAGGTGACAAAAAGCAACAAGAAGCCTATTTACAACACGCCAGAGACTATGCAATAGAATATCTTAATGAATTTCTGACAGTTCAATTTCAGAACGTTATTGATGCAAAACGTTTAAGAGAGCATCTTTTTGACGCATCTTGCTTTGCAGGCAATCAATTATTAAACTTAACGCATTTATATTGTATAGAACTAAACTGTCGTCAATTAAATAAACAAAAACGGGATCAAATACCATCAATGATCCAAGAATCACTTTCGCATTATGAAATGGCCATTAAACAATCAATACCTGATGAAAGTGACCTTTCAGAAATCTATTTTAATATCATCACACAATATGAACAATTGGCTCAATTCCCTGGTCAGGATATTAATAGTTGTTTGTCAAAAGCCGAAGAAACATTACTTTTGTTAAAAGGCACGAATCAAAATGGATCCTATTTATCTGCAAAAAAATCAGTTAGCACTATCAGAAATTTCAGGAAAGATAGTGGTTTTCAAGATGAACAAAAAGCACTTAAACACATCGAGCTTTCAGCTGATTTGAATCAACACAGAGTTTCACGCTCACCAACTGAAATCTTTTATAACAAACATAGAATGTTATTTTTAAGCGTCAAAAGTGCTTTTCATGACATGGCTCAAACAAAAAAGAGCAGTGCACGACTTTTATTAAATAATGCAGATGCGAAAGAATCTGAACCTTGTTCGATTAATCCAATCATTACAGATATTTTAAGGATGGAAGATGATATTCGCCAATCCTTAAACACAACGAAAAGAGGGAACGTCGATAACACAACCTCGGCATTGCATCCAATTTATGCACAATACCATGAAAACGTAGGGGAATATAATTTTATAACAGCTGTTTTTACTTACATTACTTATTTTCATGCACACAATCAAATTGAACAAGCACATAACAGAAGTCGTGTATTATTGTCAGTTTTAGGAGAAAAATGTAAAAGCCCTCTATATATTTTTCTTGCACGAACCTTATGTGCCATTTCTGAAAAGAAATTAGGTAATGAAGATCGTTTCATTACCCTTCAAGAGGAAGAAACTAAAAAACAAAAAGCGTTAGAAAAGAAACGTGCTAAAAATCAAGAACACAAACGAAAACAGAGAGAAAAAAAACGTGAGGAAAGAAGCGTTGCTCACCAACCGACAACAACACCAACGAGTGAAGCATCTTCAATGAGGCTTATAGAATCTGCCGTATCAATAAACAAGCAACCTATCCATGTAGAAACAGTAACTGTTAATATCGGTAGCTTTGTACCAACTATCCCTACTGCACCAGCAAGTCCAACAGGTATTAAGCAATCTCACAATAATGACACATTACGATTATCTGTTCATTCCATTATTCGTGATTTTTGTGCACCTCCTGGACTTAATGGAACAGGCACCACTGACAGCTTATTTAATGACGACGTCATTCAAATGATGCTTGATACTTTGGATTTGTAGTGACATTTTGTGCCATACGCGTTAAGCTTTGTCTTATGAGCAGCAGGCAACACTGAAAGACATGACACCGTTATCCCGATTAGTGGCAAAAAAAATTAGCAAAACATATGGGAAACGTCCCATTTTACAAGGCGTTGATTTAACGTTAAGCGAAGGTGAAGCTGTTGGTCTTTTGGGGCCAAATGGTGCTGGAAAAACAACGTGTTTTTCAATTTTAACAGGACTTGTCAAACCTGATCATGGGCAAGTACTTTTGAATGGTGATGATATTACACACACTCCGCTTTATTTTAGAGCGCGAAGTGGAATTGGTTATTTGCCGCAAGACGCCTCAATCTTTAGGGGAATGACTGTCGAAGATAATATTCTCGTCGCTCTTGAACTTTATGAAAATGATTATGATGAACGCCAGCGCTTACTCGATATGTTGCTCGATGAATTTTCAATTAGTCATTTACGACAATCACCAGCTATTGCGTTATCGGGCGGCGAACGTCGCCGTGTTGAAATTGCACGAGCACTCGCAACGCGTCCACATTTTTTGCTACTCGATGAACCTCTTGCAGGTATTGACCCTATTGCTGTTGGTGAAATTCGGGAAATTATTATGCATTTAAAATCGCTAGGTATTGGTATTTTAATCACTGATCATAACGTCCGAGCAACCCTCGATATTGTTGATCGTGCTTATATCATTGCAAATGGTCATGTTTTATGCGAAGGCGCACCAGAAATTATAATAAATAACGAAAATGTGCGCCGCGTTTACCTGGGAGAAAGATTTACCCTTTAAACTTAAAGGTATGATGAAACATGAACAAACATTAAACGTTCGCCAGAGTACTGAACTTTCAATGACCCCTCGTTTGCAGCAAGCGATTGCTTTGCTGCAATTGTCAACGATTGAATTAAATCAGTATATCGAAGGGCAACTACTTGAAAATCCCCTTTTAATGCAAGAGGGCGATATTCTTTTACCTAATCATACGTCAGATGATAATGATGATACAGATCACATGGGCGAGGAAAGATCTGCACATCGAAATGCTGATAAGGGTGACCAAACTCCATTATGGAAAGCACAGCAAACACTGCATGATTACCTAAATGCCCAAATTCAACTTTCCTTTCATCAGAAAAGTGATCGCCTTATTGCAACAGAACTCATGCTACATCTCGATGAAGATGGTTTTTTGGACAATGAATGGATCTATATTGCCAAACAACTGAATGTTAACAAAAATGATGTTGAGCGTGTTCTGTCAATTTTACAAACCTTTGATCCGCCCGGCCTATTTGCCCGTTCAGTTACAGAAACACTTGCTCTTCAGCTAAATGACAAAGGAGTTCTTGCCCCCGAATTAATTGACCCTATGCTCGCCGCTTTTCAACAATTAACCCATAGTACGATTGAAGACGTTGCAAAGCAGGCAAAAATTAGTATTGAAAGTTTTCATACCTTTTTAGGCCATTTACGCCATTTACAATTCAGACCCGCGCATTCATATAATCAAAATGTTGCACTTACAAGTATCACACCCGATGTGCGCATTATCACGCAATCGAATGGCGATATTTCGGTCATGCTTAACACAGCAAATCTACCGCGTGTTTTGGTAAATAGCCAGTATTACCACGACATTAAAAATAAAATTACACGTGCAGAAGAACTTAACTACGTCAAAGAAAAATTTGCCTCTGCTAACTGGCTTATACAATCCTTACAAAAACGCGCCGTCACATTACTACAGGTTTCATCTGAAATTGTGCATTGGCAACGCGATTTTTTTGACTCGCATAACAATCCACTCAAACCCATGACATTACGGGAAATTGCCGAAGCCGCAGGCGTACATGAAAGTACAGTTAGCCGTATCACAACAGCAAAATACATCCAAACACCGCGGGGATTATTTGAACTTAAATCTTTATTTGCTAGTTCCGTTGGTTCTAAAAATGATCCACACCAAACATCATCAAATGAAATTCAACATGTCTTGCGCCAAATCATTTCAGAAGAATGCAAAACCCAGCCGCTCTCCGATGAAGACTTGGTTCAGATTCTGCAATCAAAAGGGTTAACCGTCGCCAGACGAACCATCGCTAAATATCGTGGGTTGTTAGGAATAGCTTCTTCAAATGAGAGAAAACGCCACAATGTCATGAAGGCCTCTCTTAGAACTAAGATATAATATACATAAAAGCCCCTTATAAAGAGGCTTTTATCATTCGCATTATCTTTTTAGTTTGTTCAGAGTATTATGAACAACCATTCGTTGCACCACATGTATTACATTTCAAACAAGTGCCATTGCGAACCATTGTGAAATTACCACACTCAGAACACGCATCCCCTTGGTACCCTTGCAAACGTGCTTTTGCTGCCTGATCACTTACCACATTTAAATGCCGCACTTTTGCTTTTGCAAAACCATGCGTCGCATGTGAATCCGTACCTGTTGCAAGCAACATTGTTTCTTGATCTTCATCTTCTTCATCAACTGTACGTATAGGTGATACAACGTTTGTTGCAACTACTTTTGTCTGCAAAACACCATCACCAGTATCTTCATCCAACACATCATAATCGCTTGCTTCCCCAATGGTATCATTTGACATTGTTGGTTTAACATGCGCAAGGTCATGACGACCTAAATACGTGATTGCCAATTCTCTGAAGATATAGTCTAAAATAGATGTTGCCATTTTAACCGTATCGTTTCCTTCGACCATACCCGATGGTTCAAAACGAGTGAATGTAAAGGCCTCAACAAATTCTTCGAGCGGCACCCCATACTGAAGACCAATTGAAATAGCCATAGCAAAGTTATGCATCAACGATCGGAACGACGCCCCTTCTTTATGCATATCAATGAAAATTTCACCAAGGCTACCATTATAGTAATCCCCTGTGCGAAGGTATATTTTATGCCCGCCAACAACGGCCTTTTGCGTATACCCACCACGACGATTAGGAAGTTTTTGACGCTGTGATTGATAAATAATCTTCTCTTTTATTTTCTCAATAATTTTTTCAGCAACCACGGTTGCCTTTTCCGTTGCCGGCAGCGCCATTATATCCTCAACATCGTCCTCATCAAATGCAACAGCATTCATTGGTTGTGACAATTTGGAGCCATCACGATACAAAGCATTCGCCTTCAAACATAAACGCCATGACAATAAATAAGCCTGCTTACAATCATCAACCGTTGCCTTGTTTGGCATATTAATGGTTTTTGAAATGGCACCTGATATAAACGGCTGCACTGCACCCATCATCGTAATATGACTTTCAAATGAGAGAAAACGTTTCCCAATGCGACCACATGGCGAGGCACAATCAAACACAGGAAGATGCTTATCCTTTAAGTTTGGCGCACCCTCTAACGTCATCGTACCACAGCAATAGTTATTCGCAGCCTCAATATCCGCTTTTGAAAAACCAAGATAAAACAACATATCAAAAGTAGGATCATTCAACTGTTCATCTGAAATACCAAGTGTTTCTTTGCAGAAAACCTCACCAAATGTCCATTTGTTAAAAGCGAATTTGATATCAAACGCTGATACTAGTGATGATGCTAATTTTTCAAGCATTTCACCCGTAAACCCTTTTTCTTTCAATTGTTCAAAACTAATCGCTGGCGCCCCTTTGAGGGTTCCGCGCCCAACCGCATAACACGTAATCGCATCAATATCAGAATCACTATAGCCCAATTTCTTAAGCGCCGCTGGCACCATTTGATTAATAATTTTAAAATACCCACCACCCGCAAGTTTTTTAAATTTAACAAGAGCAAAATCAGGTTCAACCCCTGTTGTATCACAATCCATCACAAGGCCAATGGTTCCCGTTGGTGCTATAACTGTCGTTTGTGCATTGCGATATCCATGCAACTCACCAAAAGCAAGTGCATCATCAAAGGCAGCACGAGCAGCCTGAACCAATCCAGGCACAATACAATCTTTTTCAACCAATGGCACAGGATTAATAGTCAACCCTTCGTATCCATCACTTTTTCCATAAGCAGCATGTCTATGATTACGAATAACACGCAACATATCGGATCGATTTTGCATAAACCCCGTGAAAGCTCCATGTTCTTTTGCCATTTTTGCAGACGTTGCATACGATTGACCCGTTAAAATAGCGGCAAGCGCCCCTGCAATTGAACGTCCTTCCTTACTATCATATGGAATACCCATCGCCATCAATAAGCCACCAATGTTAGCATAGCCTAAACCAAGTGTTCTAAATTCATACGATAGCTGTGCAATCTCCCGTGATGGGAACTGTGCCATAAGCACTGATATTTCAAGAACAATTGTCCATAGCTGAACCGTATGTTCATATAAACCAATATCAAATTCGCCATTTTTATAAAATGGCACAAGATTAATTGAGGCTAAATTACAGGCAGTATTATCTAAGAACATATACTCAGAACATGGATTTGATGCGTTAATACGACCACTTTTAGGGCATGTATGCCATTCATTAATTGTCGTGTCAAACTGCAATCCTGGATCCGCACACGCCCAAGCCGCATAACTAATTTTATCCATTAAATCACGTGCATTAAGTGTTTTAATGGCCTTTCCATCCTTACGAGCCGTCAACTTCCACGTGCCATCATTTAAAGCGGTATTTAAAAAGTCATTCGACACACGAACCGTGTTATTTGAATTCTGCCCCGATACTGTTCCATATGCTTCAGAATCCCAATCCGTTGTATAGGTCGGTAAATCAATATGTGTATACCCCAATTCAGCTAAATGAATTGTACGACGAATCATGCTTTCTTGTACCATTACCGCACGTGCTGCACGAATTGCGGCCTTTAATACGCCATTATATTTTGGATCTGTTTTTTGATCGTTTGGCAAATCACTATGAATGCACGCCTGCAAAATATCGGTTAAATATTTATGATTAATTTTAGACCCCGAAACCAGTGCAGCAACTTTTTGTTCTTCAACAACTTTCCAGTTAATAAATTCTTCAACATCTGGATGATCAATATCCAAAACAACCATTTTAGCAGCTCTTCGGGTTGTGCCACCCGATTTAATTGCCCCTGCTGAACGATCACCTATACGAAGGAAGCTCATTAAACCAGATGATTTTCCACCACCTGACAAAGATTCCCCTACCCCACGTACATTTGAAAAATTTGTTCCTGTACCAGAACCATACTTAAATAAACGGGCTTCACGTACCCAAAGATCCATAATACCGCCATCATTTACCAAATCATCGCTAATCCCCTGGATAAAGCACGCATGAGGCTGAGGACGCTCATACGATGAACCCGATGCAACAAGTTCGCCTGTTTTATCATCAACATAAAAATGCCCTTGCGCAGGCCCATTAATGCCATACGCCCAAAAAAGCCCCGTGTTAAACCATTGCGGCGAATTTGGTGCACACATTTGACTGGCGAGCATAAAACGCAGTTCATCATAAAACGCTAGGGCATCTTCTTCAGTATCAAAATATTTGTGTTTAAACCCCCAATATGTCCATGTTCCTGCTAAACGATCAAATACATGCTGTGATGATGTTTCACTGCCAAATATTGTTCCCTCTTTAGCTTCACGACGCCATAACCAAGCAGGCACCCCTTCTTCAGGAATAGCCACAAGATCAGAAGGCACGCCTGCTTTACGAAAATACTTTTGTGCCAAAACATCACACGCCACTTGTGACCACGTTTCAGGAACCTCAATATTATCTAGTTTAAAAACGACAGATCCATCTGGATTGCGAATTTCACTACTCGCCGATTTAAATACGATAGAAGCATAAGGTGACTGACCGGCTGTTGTACAACGGCGCTGAATTTTCATGTAACGTAATCCTTAAAGAGGGTTTATCTTAATTTTAGCAAAAAACACAATATATAGGTTGGTGGCAGCGTTATGTGATCTACATATTGTTATATATGTTGTTAACATGCCGCAAAAAAAAGATAAAAACAAGGCTTGAAAATAAAAAAAAAGGGTGATAAACGATAAAAAATTCATTTAAAAAATACGATTAAAATGAACCTAAAAACATATTCTTTTTCATGTAAAATACATTCCCTTGAAAAGACTCAGTTATTCGTGATTTTAGAATACTTTTTGGTCTTTATCATATCATTTTTATTTTAACTCATTTAATATTTCTGTAAAAATGGATGATATAAAATAAGGTTCAACAAAAGATATATGCTTTGCACAATAACGCCCTTCATGAAAAACGCGCATAAAGAGACGATCTGAACCATCAACGCCAATAGTTTCAGTGTTGCTTTCATAATCGACATAAACACCAAGAGCCGTTCGGCAATTTCCACTTAAATGTACTGCAAATGCCCGCTCAAGCTCGGCCACGCGCTGGGTTGGGCGATCATTAAGCGCATCAAATAGAAATTGTTTTTCAGGACGACATTCAACGGTAATAACCCCTTGACCAGCAGCAGGAATAAATGTTTCAAGTGATAGCACAGTTTGTTGCAACAGCGGATAGGCATCAGAAAACGTGCGCCCTATCAATCCAAGACGTTTTAACCCAGCTGCAGCTAGGATTGTAAAATCCACTGTTCCTTTGACAACATGATTCAACCGTGTTCCAACATTTCCCCGCATATCAACATATGTCAATTGCGGCCAAACACCCTTTGCTTGAGCTGCACGCCGCGGCGAACACGTACCCAAACATGCTGGGATTACCGCACTTTCTGGGAAATGCCCCTTCTTTGTGATTAGAACATCACGTGCATCCTCACGCTCTAAATAAGCACCTAACACCAACGGTAAATTATGGCACTCCACATCTTTTAATGAATGCACGGCACCATCAATTTCATTATTCAATAGAGCATCTTGCAATTCTCTTGTAAAAAGAGCCTTTCCACCAATATCATGCAAACTTTTTGTTATACGATCGCCACGTGTTGTAAACGGAATAATATCAACGATTAACGTTGGATCGTTTTTCTGCAAACCGCGGCGAACAATGTCTGCCTGTATCATAGCAAGAGGGCTGGCGCGTGTGCCAATGCGAATCATAATAATTAATCAGCAATATAAAAGTGTCATACAAAAAACGTGCTGTTTAACCACAAAGCAGCACACATGTCCTTCACTATAACATCCACCAACAACATAGCAATAAATAAATCCGTGTACAGGCTGAAAAAAATTAGCGCTCACCGCTTAATAAATTAAACCTTTTTTTATCATTCTCCTTGTAAACTAAAAAAGAAGTGCAAAAATGCATTTCGGCTATTTCGTAATTTAAAATTTGCAGCTATGATGACGCAAAGGATGAACCTGGCAAAGGGGATATAGATAAATCAATGGATATACTTTTATTAGCACTATTAAGCGGCTTTGTTTTTTATCGTTTGTGGAGTGTCCTTGGCACACGCACAGGCAATGAAAAAACACGAGATTGGAATGTACAAACAAAAAACAAAGATTCAGTTAATCTTGAAACAGACAATGTTATTGTGCTACCACAACGTAAAATGCGAATAGCTGATCGCGATGATAAAGAAGAATCATCCCCCCTCTATATGGAAAGTTTAATAACCCTTAAACAACATGATCCATTCTTTTCAGAGGACAGTTTCTTACGAGGCGCATGCCGCGCCTTTGAACATATTGTTAATGCCTATGCAGACGCCAATCAGAGCAAACTCAAAAAACTTTTAAGCGCAGACGTTTATAATAAATTTATACACACAATTGAAATCCGTCAAAAACGCGAAGAAACACTAAATGTTGATATCCAATCAGTTGATGCTCATATTTCGGATATTAAATTAACTGAAATATCGGCTGTCATAACTGTTTTATTTGAAAGCGAACAAATGCTCGTTACCATCAATGCAGACGGTCAAAGTTTTGATAACCCCGCACGCCTTACAACAAAAGTAAACGATGTATGGACATTTGAACGACCACTTAGTGATATGTCTAATATGTGGCTTCTTATTAAAACAGAATCTAAACAGTCTTAGACTCAATAAAAAGACTTAAGACTCCCTTATAATAATACTTGAATTTGAAAGAAAATCATGTTTTTTTCACGCATATTGCTCTCTCTCTCCCTTCTTTTTTTTATGTTTTTATCAGGATGTCAAACACGTAAAACAAATGATTTATCCCTAGCAAAAGTAGAATTTGATACGATTCCAGGCTACAAAGATGATCAAATTGTAGATGCCGTACCAGCTTTAAAACGTTCATGTTCCGTTATGTTAAAGCAACCTGAAAAAGCATACAGCGTACCCGAAACGACAAACCTTAGCGGCACATACAAAGACTGGCAGGCGTTTTGCACTGCTGTTGCACGTGAGCAGTCATCCAGTACCGCACAATGGAAATCAATCCTTCAAACCTATTTAACTCCCTACCGTTTATCCCTGGATGGAAATCAACAAGGGCAATTCACAGGATACTATGAACCGCTCCTCCATGGGTCAAAACGTAAACATGGACGTTATAAAGTCCCCCTTTATCGCCATCCTACTGCGCATGAAGCTAAATACGTCAATGTAAAAATTCCCCGTGCCGATATTGTACGTGGTGGCTTAAACAATAAAGGACTTGAATTAATTTGGATTGATAGTGCTATCGATGCTTTTTTTGTGCAAATTCAAGGGTCAGGCCGTGTTAAACTTGATAATGGTAAAATGATTAATATTGGATATGCTGGGCAAAATGGCCATCCCTATCACCCTATTGGGAAAACACTTGTCCAAAACGGAGAATTAACACTTCAAAATGCAACAATGCAGTCCATACGCCATTGGCTTGCAACTCACCCAAAACGGGCTGAAGAAATCATGTCAACAAATCATAGTTACGTATTCTTCCGCATTCTTGAGGGTGTTGATGGCCCCATTGGATCACAAGGTGTACCACTTACGGCCAAACGTAGTATTGCTGTCGATCCCGCCTATATTGGACTTGGCAGTCCCGTCTGGGTTGATATTGAACACCCAGACATCAATCACCCTGCAAAGCATCATCATAAAAAAACGCATTTGCAACATCTCGCCATTGCTCAAGATACAGGTGGCGCTATTAAAGGTGGTCTTAGAGCCGACTATTTTTGGGGATTTGGGGCAGAAGCAACAGATCTTTCAGGACGTATGAACAGTAAAGGGCAGCTTTATTTATTGCTGCCTAAAAATTAACCCCTAAAGAAACATATAAAAAGCAGTATGTCAGACGATAACCTTTGGGAGCACTACACAAAGAATATTAAACCCATAAAGAAAAACAACTCTGTTATTCCCGAAATTACAACGATTGTTCGAAGCGATGATGGTGCCCCCATTAAAGTGCACCCACGTAAAATCAATGTGATCTTACAGCCCCGTGTATGGAAAGGTGAAACACCTGAACGATGGGCACATGAAAAGGTAAGACAAATTAACCAAAAAGATGTCAAGCACAAGAAAATTGAAGGACGAATTGACTTACATGGCTATACCGTCGCACGCGCAGAGGAGGCACTGCACCGATTTTTCACATGGGCACAAACATCTGATTTGCGTTTTGTTTTAGTCATTACAGGTAAAAGCGGTGTGTTAAAAGAATTCACCCCCACCTGGTTTCGCGATCATGCAGAATTTGTAGTTGGGTTTACAGATGCACAACCCAAAGATGGTGGGACAGGTGCTTTTTATGTACATGTCCGAAAAATGCGATCCTAAATTATTTTTTTAGAATATTAAGGCCAAACTATATGATTTAATCCATTGAAATAAATTAGACAATTTGAGCCATTGAACTTTTATTCCAGTCACCTTGATAAGTCCAAGTGTCATTAAGTTTACTCCACGTCTGCCATACTTTGTATGATTCCTTCTCGTGTTCTTCTGCATAGCTTGTTTTGCTCCACCAACTACTTGGAATAATTTTTTCTTGGTAAGCTTCAGCGCGCTGATTTACTGTAGCACCAAGATTATCACGAGCTTTCACATAAACTTGTTTAATTGCCGCCTTATACTCTGGTACTGAGTTATCTATCCAATCCAAATCGCTTGGGGGGAGCTTAAATCCTGGTTTTTTTGCTATTTCACTATCAGCTGGCATTGCATTATGAAATACTGAAGCAAAAATTTTACTTTTGGTTCCAACAATATGAATTCGTGGATTCTTTGTTAGTCTAACTCCTCCCTGCTTATTATCAAAATCTCGTTGCCAAAAGCTTATATCACCAGTTGATGGTGCAATTGAATACGCAGCCCCATATAAAGCTTCATATGGGTGCGTATGAAACGATCCTACAATCAGCATTCCATTCAATTCTGCATACAAAGCATCCAATGACACACTTGCACTTTCTCCATCATTGGGTGCGTAACCTTTAACTGCTCGAGATAACACTAGTGTGCCATTTTTGCTTTCGAATATTAAAGCCCCACGTTCATAACGATCAGCCTCAGATTCAAGCATTAACTGCTTCATTCTTCCATACAATATAAGGCAAAACTCCAGATTCTTTGGCTTGTCAGATAAAAATACTCTGGTTCCTCTATTTAAAATAAGATCTTCAATATTCATTATTTATACGCTTTCTTTATGCTAATAAATCGTTAAAATTCTTCCATGCATTCTCCATTATTCACAACATTTCATAGATATGATTTTTTATTAAAATTGTCAATGAGTTCATAAAATTTATAAAACATAACTAAGTTGAATTTTTTTATAAAAATCGCACGTAAATTACATATATACCGCTTACTAATCATTTATCGAAAAATGGCTCAGCCTTTGTGAACAGAGAAACTTAATTACTCAAACTCAAAATGACTAAACATTGATTGCGTTTGTCGCACATAAATACCCAGAAGGCCTTTACACGATGCCTCTAACTGATGTTAGACATATTGTTGATTGGCATCATAGGAAATCAAGTATACAGCCAGATATCTCATTAATTCCTTATTTACACAAAACAAAAATCATCGTTGATCAAAAATTAATAAATATCATTTTTTTATAAAAATTAGAAATTATATTTTTAAAAAGTACCAAAAATCAGTCTCATAAATTTACTATATAATGTTCCGAACGTTATCCCCAAAACCTGTGGATAACTCTGTGGATAAATCGTTAAGAAAGTGTTAATAGTGGCTGATTTCCTCAACTTTGCAGGGTTTGCCTAAAAAATAATCACGCCTCAGATAGCGCAGTTTTCCTTAACTTTTCATGGATTTTATTCTATACAGTGCTTCTACTTATCGCATTCAACCAATCACTCAAATTTTACACAAGGTTGTGGATAAGTCTGTGGAAAAAAAACTATTTTTCTTTATTTATAAACAAATAAACACTTTAAATTTTATATCTTTAGAATTTTCAGAATTTGCGGTAACACCCGTTCACATTCCCGCAAGGGCGTAAAATAATCTGGCTTGGAAACATCATGAAAAGCTGCATGTTTATGTATTATCAATGATTCATAAAAACGAAGAAAACGCTTATTTTGAATAGGAAGACGCCATATGATGACAGGCTTACCCAAGTAACACGCCTCGGAGATCATGCTAATTGAATCGCCTGTAACAAGAATTTCATCCGCAACACCAAGATAAGTAAAATAAGGATTTTTCCCTTCTCCATTCCAAATGGTAAGATCAATATTTGCACAATGCGTTGCTAAAATATCAAGACCAAATGCAGGTGTCCGACGCGAAGAAGTAATAAGAAATCGTATTTTAGGAGCTGAAGTATCTACTTGTAAGGAAAAATTGGTTAATCCACTTCTATAAGATGATTCTTTTTCATTTAAATATGCTGCCATGATCAGAAAATCATTTTCTGTGTAGATATGATGCCTACTATCCCCACCCAATAAAACAGAAACTGTATACACATTTTTGATTTTATGATCCTCACCACACCTAAATGATTCAGCATTATGTGGATGAAGCGCACCACGTGTTTGAATCACATGTGGACTTACAGACGTCACATTATCATGCTCTGGTGGCAGAACAACTGAAAAGTAAGATAACGGACATTTAGGATTAAGCAAAACAATCGTTGGTATTTTTTTAGCAAGGGGTGCTGCAAGCAATAATGCCTGACGACCAGCTGCAATAACAAACACTGGTTTTCTGTCTGGAAATCCACTCATTGGCAAAAGCCATTCAGGTAAATAACGTGTCAGACGCGGTGTAAGATAGCGAAACCAAAACGGAAGATCGATCGCAATTGACTGTATATGAACCTCCATTTTATTAGCAAACGGCTGCGCAAGGGATTCACATTGACGAAGTGTACCAATCTTCCCCTGATCACAGAGTATCCATATACTGCTTTCACTTGATTTTGCGAACGTTACTGTCATAGCGAGCCAGCTTCACTAGCATGGACATCCAGAAAAACAACCAGTGGATCACCATGTCGCTTAAAGGCTCCTCGTGATGACGATAGGCGACAAGGTATTACTTCTTGCAAAATGATCTGAAATAAGCATAGTTGTTTTGACACGATACGTTCTTACTACACATATAATTAATGACGTCTGAAGTTTTCAGCATACGCGCGGCGTCGCACAGATATAACCTTCGCATTATCGACAACGTAGCATAAATGATGACGATCTGCATATGCTTTTGCCTCCGCGAATGAGTCAAAAGTTAATTTAATTTGGCGAAGGGTATCTGCTGCCGAATTCCATGCTGTTTCAAGATCACGAATACTACCAGGCGTCCCTAAAACATCAAGCGTCCATGTCCCCTGGCGCGCCGATCCTGACTGCATCGCTGATTTTGTTGTGGGATAAATCCGTGCACGAATCATAAAAAACCTTAATCTTAAGATTACAAAACACAAAACAAGCAAGAAGGAATCCACGATTTATACTGATAAAAACAGCGGCAATCGACATAAATAAATGCTACTTAAACTGGTCGGGAAGAGAGGATTTGAACCTCCGACATCCAGTACCCAAAACTGGCGCGCTACCAGGCTGCGCTACTTCCCGAACTGATAATTATTTATAATTCATCCATTAAACGGATGCAAGCATTTTCTTTAAATTGTAAGAGAAGAAAATGCGCACCTCTTCCTTAAAAAAATAATTAGGATTTAAAGTGATACATTAAGGCCGCGACCTAACGTAATTTCATTTATCAAAATAGCACCGTTATGTGTATCATCAATGGGCTCAAGACGAATCTCCGACTGCATTAATTGCTCTATCTCCGCTGATTTTTGTGATTCTAAAAAATGTTTCTCTGCTATTTGATAATCGGTATCAACCCAAAAGTTTTCCATATCACGAAGATTCTTGCAAATCTGCGCCGATTGATCAGGAGTGTAATTCTGCAACAACACACTAATTCCTTGTAAAGTCATAATAAAATAATAATCCCATGTGCAGACAGGAATAGGCTCCTTTAACGTTTTAGGATGAATAATACCAAAATCATACGTTGCTAATTCTTCATTAAAAAGAGAGGAAAGCCCCTGAATAATTGCGATTGATCGCTGCACCATATTGGCAAACTCTTCAAAGTTACCATCTTCTCGGTGTTTTGCACTTTGATCCAAAAAATCTGCTGTTTTGCCAAAGAGAAAAGCAATTTGACGTAATACCGTATCGTTTAAGGGGTTGTAGTGGTAGGCTTGGTGTATATGTGTCATGTGCTATCTTTCTATTTTTCTTTCATGCTAGCTAATTGGAAATCAAGGTAATTACTAACCCATTCGCTTTTTTGAGAAACTTCATAATATTTACGGCTTCGTGCAGCCATACTCTCTTTTGTTTGCTCTGCTATTTGATCAAACATATCAATTTGCCGTTGACTACTATCGTTATCTTTGAGTAATTTATCAATTTCAACATCAAACATACTCACAGGAACTGAATCTGCGCCTGGATTTTTTCGAGCAACGGCTTGCAACAGCAATCTTTCCGTACCAATTGTAATGCCTTCTGTTAACACTAACGTTGTTTTAGCGCGCGAACCAAAACCCAAAGGCACATTTCCGTTCACAATATAACCAAATTCAAGTCCCGCATAAATCGAACCTTCAGGTAATTGAATATGATCATTTTGCACACCATGCACAACTACATCTGGTTTTCCTACAACTGAAAGCGTTACCTTATATTCGGGAAGCGTCAAAACAGATCTCACTTCATTCCCTAAAGTAGGCTGATCGCCTGTATAATTAAAGACAAGGCCAGCATAGAGTGAATTTTTAGGAAAACTAATTGTTGAGCCAGAAACCTCAACAGAAACATCTGTTTGCCCTGTTAGGCCAGAAATCATTGCCGTATATACACCATTTTCGTCACATGTGTACGTTAACGTAACGGTTTTTCCAGCTACAGCTGCACCAAGTGCTTGCGTTGGTTGACGTGTCTCAAAATCTGCATTCGAAGATTCGCCTATATCATAAGCATATTCAACAAAAATATTCTTACCTGCAATCTCTGAGTTTAATTCAGCAGGCATATTAAAACCTTTAAAATCACTATTCGATGATTGAAAATAATGACCAAACAACTTTACAATTTTATCAAAATTTTTACCGTATATTACCGATGTTAATTTTGCCTTATCAACGACAATTTTTCGACTCAGGTCAACAGTTCCTGCTTTTGAATCAACAGATCCTATTGAAAGACCAATATCAGATAAACTAAAATAGTCACCTTCCACCACACCTAATGGTGAGCAACGTGTAAAACCTTGCAACAGCTGTTCAACAGAATCAATAATATCGCTACCATATAATTTTGCAGCTGGATCTGGTGTCTTACCATCTGCCTGCATCTTTCGTTGTTCATTAATTCGATCAATAAGTACATTATAACTATCAACAAGCGCAGTAATAGCATCAAATGCTTGTGTGCGATCTTCTTTAATTAAAAAAATCGTATCTTTTGTGGATGGAAATCGAAACTCCAAACTTGCACCTGAAATTAAATCATCAATCGTATTTGTTTTACGTGTCATGATTTCTGGTGAATTGTTATACGTAAATTTTGCAATTAGTGTATCAACATCTGTATTATCATTAGGCAGTTTCAAGCCTTCCACCCCTTGCAAACCAGTCGTACCAATAGTTCCGTTTAAACTAATAGGCACTTCCTTAACCGTGCCTGTTAGCTGAAGTGCATACGTATTTGGATTTCCTTCTATTGTTTTAATGCTTGCTATAACATTAGTCTTTGCTCGTTTATTAATGGCATCAACAACCGTATTTAAGGTTGATTCTATCGTTACATTAACTTTTTGATTGTTAATAACAAGTGTACCCACAAATCCCAACGGTGTATCTGCATTTTCAAGCGTAAAACCACTTTCAATGATGTCAACGCAATCCAAAAGATTATCACGCGATGTTGGAAGTTCTGAAAATTGAAAACCATCCCCCCCTTGCATATCGGTTGATCCAGCGATCGCTCCAAAATCGATCGGCTGTGCAAATTCGGTCGCTGTCAATTCAAGCACATAATCAGAACCTGTATTTAATGCAACAAGTAAGGCGCGCACCCCCACGTCCGATGACAATGAATTAATTTGACTCACTAATTCATTTAATGTTGTTTCATTGTTAATAGTGAATGTATAACCATTCATCACAAGGCCGCCCTCAAAATTAAGAGCGCTGTTAGGATCATCACATCGAAAACCACTTCTAACACGGTCAACACGTGCAACTTGTAAAACATTAATAACATAATTGCTTTCTGATGCCTCAACCAGTGGGCTTAATCCTATTGTTACAGCACCATCATACTGTGTTGGAATATCCGCTTTACCATTGAGAGCATTTGGACGAGAGGCGGCACTACCAACATTACTTCTCAGATCATTCGTTAGTGTTTGCAAATTTACGGCAAATGCAGCAGCTTCTTCTCTCAATTTTTCAATTTCGACGACCTTATCATTATTGACTAAAATCTTTTCAACATATTCTTGTGATCGTGCTGTTTTAGCTGCAGCCATATTATCCGCGAGTTCATTGATATTAATTTCAGCCTTCCCACCAATCGTAGGCGGCATCGTCACCATGCCATTTCGAAGCTCAACAGCCATTGCACATATCTCCCCAAAAAAGAGGGTTGATTAATTTCTAGTTAAAAGAAAGGAATCAACCCACAGCACACATTATAGTTATTGCAACACTACATCCGTAAAACAGAAGCAACCATATCTGCTAATTTTTTCGGAATCGTTAAGTTATTCTGAAAAATACTTGCGGACATATTGACGAGTGCTTGGTATTGCTGCGAATCTTGCAAAGCTGCAGCGATATCGGCATCCGTAAAGGTTGCGCGTGCTGCCGTTTCGTTCTGAATTTGCAAATTAAGTGACTGATTTGTAAAGCTTAGTTGAGTCTTTTTGCTCCCCAAACCCGCAATCATATTATTCACTTGCGCGAGTGCCGATTCAATCTTCACAACGGCATCAGCTGCCGAATCTTGCCTTGAAATATCAGTACCACTGATATCAAGCAATGCTGTCGTTGCCGATTGAAATTCGAGGCTAAGCGCGTCGGATGAATTCTCACCAATTTGAAAACTCATCGATACATTTGTACCACCAGAAATATTAATAATTTCATATCCCCCTAATGGCGCAGTCTCATTATTATTATCAGCTGTAATAATTTTAAACCCATTTTCAAAAACAACCGTACGTGATGCTTTATTTAGCAGTGCATCAGCTGCTGTTTTTGGATCAAACTCTTTAAGCCAGACGCTATCACCACTGCTCAACTTATAAATTACTTTCCCTGCACCTTCGTCATATCCATAACTGAGTGAATACACTTTTGATGCCGCTTGACCTGATGAAACACTTGTAATTTTTGCTGATAAATCAGTTGACGCTGATCTGAATGAAAGTGGTGCACCAACATCCATCTTAAATAATTGCGACAACTGATCTTTAATTGTTTTTGTTGAATCTAATCCCGTACCTGTAACTTCGAGGGTAACAGAACTTGTTGGGTCTTTCTTGCTACTTAAAACATAATTACCTTCTGTTCCATATGTTATACTGCCAGAAAAAATCTGCCCACCAATATCAACATTAATCGTAGCTGCTGTGGAATCTGACCCACGCACATCAACAGAACGAACGGCACCCGACACAAAGCCAGCTAAAACTACCGTACCAGAAATATCAGCTGTTGTCGTTCCCTCCTCATTACCAATCGAGTCAGCTGTACCAATACGTGTTGCTGTACCGCCTGCACCTGCAAAAAGAGCAATACCATTCCATGTTGTATTAGCCATTTTATCAACCTGGCTTAGCAATGTTTGGTACTCTCTATCCAACATACTCCGTTGTGCAGGACTAATTGCACCTGAGTTTGCTTGGCTTGCACGTGATTTCATCGTCACCAGAATTTGACTCATCGATGATAATGAACCCGTTGCCAACTGAATCAATGCTGATGCTTGAGTCACGTTCGCAACAGCCTGTGTTTGCGCCATAATTGTCGACGTCAAAACAGAACCCACAGCTGCCGCTGATGGATTTTCAGATGGATCCGATTCCAATCGACCCGATGCAAGCTGGGCATTCGCTTTTGCCAATTTATTTGAGTTAATGTCATAATAGCGACGTGAATTCATCGCCTCTATATTACTATAAATACTGCTTCCCATAATAATCTCACTTCCTGTGAATGGTTAAACTACATGTACACCCATTAAGGTGCAAATGTTATGCCAACACAAAGAAATAAGATTTACTTACAGTATAGTTAAAAAGTTTGTTCTATATCTATTTATGAAATAATAGAAAAATGGGCATAAATTACCTACGTGGTAAAAAATGCCTATATACAGTATGTATCGTTTACACATGATGCGGATGGAGATTCACTAAATTACGAATGTGTTTCTGCAATTTTGAAAAGGCACTATTTTCAATTTGGCGAACACGTTCGCGTGAAACACCTATATCAATACTGACCTCTTCAAGCGTTAATGGAGGCTCAGTCAAACGACGTTCTGTTATAATCTTACGCTCACGTTCATTCAAACATTGCATTGCCTTATTAAAAAGTGCCACACGTTTCTTTAATTCATCCTTTTGAATGAGCTGGATTTCCTGATTATCGCGTTCATCCGTCAACCATTCAATCCACTCTATTTGATTATCATCGCCACCCCCAAGGGTTGAGTTTAATGAATTATCACGTATTAAGCGCTGGCTCATGTGAACAATTTCTTCTTCACGCACTTTTAGTTTGGTTGCAAGCGCCGTAATAAGCTCTGGCGTTAAATGATCTTCTTCATGCACGCCACGAATCGCTTCACGTGTTTTTCGAAGATTGAAGAATAATTTACGCTGTGCGGCAGTCGTTCCAATTTTAACCAATGACCAACTATGTAAAATATGTTCTTGTATACTGGCTTTTATCCACCACATCGCATACGTTGACAAACGGAATCCCTTTTCAGGATCATAATGCTTCATTGCCTGCATCATGCCAACATTACCTTCGGCAATTAAATCACTTAACGGCAGGCCATACCCGCGATAACCTGACGCAATCTTTGCCACCAAACGCAAATGAGTATTAATTAGTTTCTCAACGGCAACCCGATCTTGCGTTTCTCGCCAAGCTCGTGCAAGTTGAATTTCTTCATCACTCGTGAGCATCGGGATATTTTTAACTTTTCGTATGTAGTGATAGTCATGATTCGAATCATGATGAAGAGACATAGCACACTCACATTATAGAGACACAAATAATGATAGGGCTAAATAGACAAAAGAACAACCCTAATAAAATATTCAAAATTAATAATTTCGTAACACTTGATATGCATAATAAAAGTAAGTAAATAACAAGGATAAAAACTTTGTCACAAAAATACAAAAAAACGAGCACTCTAGAGCTATCAAAATTATCTGGAAAAATACTCGTTGCGATGCCTTATATGCAAGATTCGCGATTCCATCAAAGCATCATCTATATTTGTGGGCATGATGCAAATGGTTCCATGGGGATTATCATCAATAAATACCTAACGGGACTTTCATTCCATGATTTATTAAAACAAGTTGACATTACAATTGGTTATAACTGCCTTGATCTACCAATTTTATATGGTGGACCTGTTGACATTAGGCGTGGATTTGTTATTCACAGCCTCGATTATACGATCGAATCAACCGTTTGTGTTGATGATCAATTTGGTGTGACATCAACGCTTGAAATACTTAAAGCCTTATCCCGTGGTGAAGGCCCTAAAAAACTTGTAGTTGCACTTGGATATGCAGGATGGTCAGCTGGTCAGTTAGAACAAGAACTGAGTGATAACGGATGGTTGATGGTTGATGCAAATGAGCACCTTATTTTTAACACGCCTGTTGATGAGAAATGGCGCACAGCCATGGCATCTATTGGGGTAAATCCAGCGGCGTTAACATTAGAATGTGGTCATGCATAGAAAAACCCCCGTGGGATGATACGGGGAAAATAAATAAAACACGAACAAAAAAATCAATTCTTACAGTGGTGTACCATACACATTTGAATGAAAATTAGGCTTAAATTCACAAAACCCCTTACGTTCAAATTCCTCTAAACCAACATCAATCATTTGCCGCCAATCAGGCTGCGCCAAACGCGCAATAAGAGCGATATAATATGGCGTTGTATTTTCAACAGGCAAAAGACATCGAGTATCCCCTTCGCGCGCTTTTTGACTTAAAAATCGTGCATAATTCACACCAAACCTATGAATTTCTAAAAGTTGTTCATTCGAAAGACTGGTCACATTTGCAACAATATTATAGGTAGCCGCACCACGGTTATCAATGCGTACACGCTCGGCTCTATTTTCATGAGTGTCAAGCATACCAATTTCACTGCAGAAATCAATAATACCTGCGTGATTTTCTTCATGATAGCCAGGTGTATATTTTATTTCGCCTTTGTCATCATACAAAACGTCACCACCTTCGCCGATCATTGTTTTTCGAACCGCTGTGACAAAACGACCCAAACTTAATGCCGCTTTTAACACATCCTTCGATTCACCTGTTTCAGGATTCATCTGCTGCTCTGTAAACAAAACAAGAGACCACGCACATGTTTGTACAGGATCACTCTGTGCTAATTGCGCATTTGACAACCCAAGACGTCCCATTTGATAACCAAATACATCCCCAATATCAGACATAAATTTAGGGTCTTGTTTATTATGTTCTTCTTTTAAAGCATTAAATGCGGTTTCATCAGCACGCGCCGCATAACGAACATTCAATGCACCACCAGCATAACTCTCTTTAAATTCAGTCAATAGATCATCGGGATGCCCTGATGAAAACACCGCACACATTGCAGAGGTGGCAAAAACAATAGTACTAACATATACTTTTAAAATTTTATTCACAAATCAATCCTTTATTTAAAATCATCAACCAAAATAGTCATGGCATATGCGTATAATGAAGTCAACAGGAATGATAAAATTGATTTCTACTCACATTTTTGACAAAGCACAGCTCCGTTCATAAGCCGCTTGCATCGCATCCATAAAAGTCTTTTCTAGACGATCATCGTGCATCAAAACATATAACGCGGCTTCGGTTGTTCCTTTTGAACTTGTAACCTGTTCACGCAAAACAGATGCATCCCGCTTATCATTTTTGAGCATCGCTCCCGCCCCAATTAATGTTTGCCGTGCTAACGCTGTTGCGATAATCTCTGGCAACCCTAACGCGATACCAGCCTTAGCAAGACATTCAACCATCAAATAACAATAGGCAGACCCACTGCCAGATAGAGCCGTCACAGCATCCATATCCGTTTCATCATCCATCCAAACCACCTGACCTGCATACGAAAATAAAACCTGCATCGTATCAAAAACAACGGATTGGTGCGGTGAATAAAGGCCAATTGCACCTTCCTTATACAATACAGGCAAATTGGGCATGCAACGAACAAACGTACATTCAGGTGCATGCTGTTTATAGAAGGTAAGCGGCAAACCAGCGGCAACACTTACCCATACGCAACCAATACCGACAAATGCTTTAACATAAACAGGCAATACTGATTCCATAAGTTGCGGTTTTACAGCAAGCACAATAACATCAGGCTTATACGATGCTGGTAAATCGTTTATTGATCGTATACAACCTTCCTGAATGGGATCAATAGTAATCACATCAAAATCCTGCCAACACTGTTTTAAGGCAGATCCCATTGCCCCACCACCAATTATTAAAACATTCATAAATAAACAATCTCCACACACTATTTTTAAAATAAAAAAGAATAAAAAATACAATAAACAAACTTTTTATTGCCAAGTAACACACAAATTGATATCGTTAATAACATTATAATAAATACATCCCTAAAAAGGTAGCCTAATGACTGAATTAAATGCAACACACATACAAGATCTTTGGAAAAACGCTGACTCTGTTTTCAGCTACATCAAAACATTAGAATCAACGTGGCCTTTAATTAAGCATGTACAACAAGCTGCCCATACCATAAAAGCATTACAACCACACGCCAACACATTTAAAAAATTTAAAGATGTTATTATATTGGGGACAGGTGGTTCTAGCCTTGGTGGACAAGCATTAACAGCCCTTGCTACCCCTTCCTTATATGCGAAACAAACGCAGCCGACCTTACACTTTTTGGATAATATTGATAGTACTACGTTTCAATCAGTATTAACGCATTTGGATCCATCAACAACAGGGGTGCTCTCCATTTCAAAATCAGGTAATACAGCGGAAACGTTAATGCAAACACTTACCCTATTACAGACATGGAAAACCTTTACCCCAAAAACACATATGCGTATTATAACAGAGCCTAAAACTAATGCGATGCGCGAAGTAGCCACCACCTATGAAATTACCTGTATTGATCACCCTTTAGATGTTGGTGGTCGTTTTTCTGCATTTACATGCGTTGCCTTGCTTCCCGCAATGATTGTGGATATTGATGTCGCCGCTTTTTGCGAAGGTGCAAATGAATCCTTTTTAAATGCGGTGAATACGACTGCTGAAACATGTCCTCCTCTTGCTGGTGCTCTCATGCAGGTAGCCTACCAACGTCAAGGTATCTCGCAAGCTATCCTTATGGCTTATGCAAATCAACTCGGTAAATTTTGTGAATGGTTTGCACAACTATGGGCAGAAAGTCTTGGTAAAAAGGACGATTCAGGCGTATCTGTAGGTACAACACCAATCAAAGCAATTGGCACTGTTGATCAACATTCCCAATTACAACTTTACCTTGATGGTCCTCGTGATAAATTCTTCACCATTTTAACCCTTGAAACGCAAACACCACTTTCACCCATTTCATTGCCGACAGGCGTGATGCACCCATCCATTACAGCAATTGCGAATCGTTCAATGGGTGATCTCATGATTGCTGAACAAAAAGCAACAATTGATACTCTGCGTCATCACGACTGTCCCATACGGCATATTGAATTAACGCACCTCGATGCCAATAATTTAGGCTCACTCATGATGTATTTTATGTTAGAAACCCTTGCTGCTGCACAGTTTTGGAATGTGAATCCCTTTAATCAACCAGCTGTTGAAGAAGGAAAAGTTTTAGCACTTGATTACTTAGCAAAAATGACACAAGGATATACGACTCAATGTGTATCTTTAAGTTAACCTACTAACCCTTACACGCATACTATCCGTCACTTCTAAAGACCCACTCTCTTTTCCGTCATCTTCGAACTCTACTTTGTCATCTTCGGATTTGATCCGAAGATCTAAAATGTGTCAAAAGCAAAGATTTGATGATTTTATAAGCAAAAAATGAACAATATACCGCCTCACCTATAGAGATATTTATGCCAAGCACGAGGATGGCAATAAAGCACGGGAGCATGGCTTACACGATACGTCTATTTTCTCTTTGCACACGCACCATACCGCCCGCTGAACGTTTAAGGTAAAGGCCGCCAAGTGTCGTTCCCTTAAACGTGGGTTGCATCATCTGTGCAGCTACACGATCAATTAGCGCATCAGGCGCGCCGTAGGACTGCGATGAAAGTTCTTTTAACAGATAGACAAGAATACGGCGCCTTAAAACAAAATGCTGCCCCTGAAACGCGATCAGAGGAAAGCAAGTCGCCTCGTACGTTTTAAAAAATGTATGCACACTTTCATCTAAAAAATCATCAATATATTGTAATTTTTGAATGCTTATTGAAATTGCATCCGCCGTCAAAACACCTGTATCTTCGAGTATGTTCAACGCATAACGCAAACGAATACGTTCAAATTTATGATTTTTATTACTTGGATCATCATACCATTGAACACCAAATATTTTCAGTGTTGCCACAAGCCTTTCTTTTGGTGTTGATAAAAAAGGGCGCAGCAAAACGCCAAACGGTGTTTGAGTACAACTACGCATAGAAGACAACCCCTTTAAACCAGATCGATGGGCTAAACGCATAAAAAATGTTTCAACCTGATCACCCTGATGATGCGCAGTTAATAATGTTTGAACGTTGTTCATTTGGCACCAATCCCAAAGCAACCGATAACGATGACAGCGTGCTTTTTCTTGAATTTTTGTTGTTGGAGGCGTATCGTGCTGCCATGTTAATACTGTATGGATAATCCCCTGCTCGGCCAACAAGGCATGCACAGCATTTGCTTCAGCCGTTGAATGATCCCGCAAATGATGATCGACGGTAAGTGCAGTCATCGCGATCCCATGAGATAAGGCATAACGATGTGCCAATAATGTAAGTGCTAGGCTATCGGCGCCACCGGAAACAGCAACAGCAAAAGAATGCGATATGGAAAAGGGAGCCATAAGCTCCCCAAATTCGTAATCTGTAATCGGCGATACCCGTGTCATTATTGGTGACTCAAAAAACGTTCAGCTTCAAGTGCAGCCATACATCCCTGCCCCGCCGCTGTTACTGCCTGACGAAAAACTTTATCCTGCACATCGCCTGCTGCAAATACACCTGGCACTGAAGTTACTGTGCTATTTGGCTCTGTTACAATATAACCCTCTGAATCAAGCTCAAGTTTTCCGTTAAACAAAGCGCTTGCTGGATCATGCCCAATGGCCACAAATAACCCATCAACAGCAAGTGTTGATTCGATATGTGTTTCGGTATCCTCCAATACAAGATACGTTACTGAATAGGGATTTTCAGTCCCGCACACTTCTTTCACAGCGGCATTCCATTGCACCGTAATTTTTTTATTCGCAAATAAGCGATCTTGTGCAATTTTTTCAGCGCGCAAATGATCACGTCGATGAATGAGTGTAACATGTTCCGCATGATTGGTCAGGTAAAGTGCTTCCTCAACCGCAGAGTTACCACCGCCTACAATTGCCACATTTTTCCCGCGAAAGAAAAAACCATCACACGTTGCACATGCCGATACGCCAAATCCACGAAACTTTGTTTCGGATTCAAGACCGAGCCAACGCGCCTTTGCCCCTGTTGCAATAATAACTGTTTCTGCCATAATTGTCTTACCATCTTCAGTCGTGACTTTAAACGGACGTGCTGAAAAATCAACATCAATAATTGTATCTTCGAACATCTCTGTGCCAACATTCTCGGCTTGTTTTCGCATTTCATCCATCAAAAACGGCCCTTGAATGACCTCACTATACCCTGGGTAATTTTCAACATCCGTCGTTATCATTAACTGTCCACCAGGCTGAAGACCAAGCGCTTGAAGGGGTTTTAAATTGGCACGTGCCGCATAAATAGCCGCTGTATAACCCGCAGGTCCGCCGCCAATAATAAGTACTTTTGTGTGCAGAGAATCAGTCTGCAACACATTATGTTCGTGCTGTGTCATTGCGTATCCTTTAAAAGCATGTCAAGTTTACCTGCTGCATCAAGCGCATACAAATCATCACACCCACCAATTGAAACACTATTAATAAAAATTTGAGGCACTGTACGGCGACCGTTCGCGCGATCTGTCATTGATTGACGAAGTTCCGCGTCCGAACTGACATCAACTTCATGGTATGAGACACTCTTTTTCATTAACAATTTCTTTGCCTTATCGCAATAAGGACACGTCTTAGTTGTATAAATTTCAACATGATTCATAACGCCTTCTTTCATCTTATTTGTCATTACTACTTCTGGTTCTACATCATTTATGCTGGATTCCACTTCCTGAAAAGACAAAGAACGCTCAATCAATAAGGGCTTATCAACAAAAGTCATACAAAAAAAGATTACCATAAAAACAAATAAAACAACGCTAAAAAAAACAACAAAACGCATAATGTTCATAGCCTTTTAGAAAAGAGTTCGATCTATAATAAAGGCACCTTACATGTGCAAGGTGCCCTTTCTTTTTAAAAAGTAGCCTAATTATTATCAATTATCACAAGCTATGTGAAATTGATTAAGCTGCTGTTTCCTGCGCGCTCGCGTCAGCTGCTGCTTGGATGCGAACACCCGCTTCTTCATCTGATTGTGCCACAACGACACTCACAATCACCGAAACTTCAGGATGCAAAATAATTTTCACACCATGAATACCAAGCGTTTTCACAGGTGTTGCAATATAAACTTGCGTACGATTAACCGTATAACCTGCTTTCGTCAATCCTTCCGATACGTCTTGTGTGCGAACTGAACCATAAAGATGTCCAACTTCACTCGCCTGACGAATCATAACAATTTGAACACCTTCCATTGCTTTTGCAACATGTTCAGCTTCTTGACGTAGTTTAAGGTTTATCGCCTCTAATTGTGCTTTTTGTTTGTCAAAAAACGCAACATTATCACGTGTCGCGCGCATTGCCTTTTTACGTGGCAACAAAAAGTTACGCGCATAACCTGGTTTTACGGTTACAACTTGACCCATTTGACCAAGTTTTTCAACGCGTTCTAATAAAATAACCTGCATGTAACGAGTCCTTTCTTTTAGCCATTAACATATGGCATAAGAGCCAAGAAACGTGCACGCTTAATTGCAATAGACAACGCACGTTGATTTTTTGCCGATACCGCACTAATACGACTTGGCATCATTTTTCCACGCTCAGAGACAAATTTATTTAATACACGAACATCTTTATAATCGATCTTCATTGCATTTGTACCTGTGAATGGACATGTCTTACGACGACGGAAAAATTGACGTCTCATTGATGGGCGTGCGCCACCTTCTGTTCCTTCTGGAATTAAATCACTCATACTAACCTCTACACTTCTTCCATTTCGATTTCAACATCATCTGAACCACCACGCTGATCATCACGATAGTGACGATTTTGCATCAATGAAGATGGTGCATTATCTAGCTGTTCAACGCTTATTGTCAAATAACGTAAAACATCCTCATTTAAATTCATCTGACGTTCCATTTCTTTAATTGCCATTGGCTCAACAGCGATATTCAAAAGAATGTAGTGTCCCTTTTTATTTTTTTTAATTGGATAAGCGAGTGTACGTAAACCACAAAACTCTGTTTTGCTGACTTCGCCGCCATGATCCTTAATTATACTTGTATAGTGTTGGGCTAGGGCTTCCACTTGATTTGAAGTGACGTCCTGGCGTGCTATAAATACCGTTTCATAAAAACGCATAATTGCTCCCTTCGGTTGTTAACTTGATAACGACAAGCCACAGCACATGGCAAACCATGCGCAAGGAGTTCATCGAACTTATGAAGTATAACGAATCAACTGAATCAATGCAAATAAAATACGAGAACCCCAGGTTATTATTTAAATCCCAACAGTTTTTTGGAAAAATTCAGGATTTTCTCTTCCAGTTCCCTCAACATACTTTTTTGCTTAATTTCTGCTTCTTTATTTTGTGAGGCATCGGCATTAATTTTATGACGCTCAGCTATAATTTTTGATACAATTTTATAAAATTTATCGTTCTCAGAAAAAATAGGGATGAGTGCATCTGCGCTGATTTCATAGAGGGTTATACTGGATTCAGCAATAACCGTCGCCGATCGCACGTCTCCCGTTAGCAATGACATTTCGCCAAAGAAATCTTCAGGTATAAGAACACCAACTTGCTTTTGTTCTTCCTGTTCCGTTCTAATAAACACCTTCAAGAAACCTTCACGCACAATAAAAAGCGAACGTCCGTCTTCCCCTTGCTGACAAATCACATCCCCTTTGTTAAAGGTTCGTTGAATCGTTGCTTGTGCAATGGTTGCAATTTGCGCCTTCCTAAGCGTTTGAAAGAGGTCAACTTTTGAAATAAGATCAGCAATTGTCTCTTCTTCTTGTATCTCTGGCAAATCAAAACGTGTAATAAACATACGTTGATTAGTATTGGCAAGTTCGATATTAGCAGCACGCAAAAATCGAAACACACGTGAATGAATGAGATGCCGTGATTTCCCAGGGGCACACTTTGATGGATCTAATAGACCTCCTGCGTAAGTCAAATTTGTATTATGATTAATGATGTATTTTAAATGATTCTATGCTTCATTAGACCTACTGCGTAAGTGGAATTAGAGCTAAACTTTTACGGAAAACGCTTCAAATTTTAAGCAAGATATACTAAAAAA
>CANLGW010000001.1 GCA_947490395.1 Alphaproteobacteria bacterium | reverse complement strand
AGCTGTTGTGTGTGATGCAAAAGAGACGAATGCGCGTGTTTTAAGTAATATTGTGTTCTCGCAAATCAGTGAACATATTGATTATGGTGGTGTTGTGCCTGAATTAGCTGCACGTGCGCATTTGCATTATATAAAGCCAACTGTTGAGCAAGCTTTAAGTAAAGCCAATTGTTCAATCGAGCAGATTGATGCGATTGCTGTAACCGCAGGTCCAGGGCTTATTGGTGGCGTGTTGGTTGGTGTAATGGTTGCGAAGGCACTGGCTATGGCGCATCAAAAACCATTTCTTGCGATTAATCATTTGGAGGGGCATGCGCTCACCGTTAGGCTTACTCATGATGTGCCTTATCCCTATCTATTGTTGCTTGTATCGGGGGGGCATTGTCAATTTGTGGCAGTAGATGGTTTGGGACAGTATCGTATCCTTGGGCGTACACTCGATGATGCGGCGGGCGAAGCCTTTGATAAAGTTGCTAAGATGCTGGATATTGGGTATCCAGGTGGGCCTGCGTTGGAACGATGTGCCTTAACAGGTGATGCATCGCGTTTTCAGCTGCCGCGTCCCCTTGTTGGTCGTAAAGATTGCCAGCTATCATTTTCAGGGCTTAAAACAGCTGTGCGCACCATTATACAAAAGGGTGATGTGCAGACGGCACAAGATAAAGCTGATCTTGCGGCATGTTTTCAGAAAACAGTGGGTGATCATTTGGTGGATACGACAACGCGGGCTCTTAATCTATTAGATGCTTCCTATGGATATTTGGTTGTTGCAGGTGGGGTTGCCGCGAATCAGTATTTACGTGGGTGTTTGAATGAACTTGCGATCCGAACGAGGCGACAATTTATTGCGCCGCCAATGGAACTTTGCACCGATAATGCTGCGATGATTGCCTGGGCAGGGGTGGAACGTTTTAAAGCAGGCTTTAGGTCTGATTTAGATGAAGCTCCCAGGCCTCGTTGGCCATTGGAGTCTTTATGAGTTCATGAATTTTTAGAGATAAAAAAAGCCAGGAATAAACCTGGCTTTTTGTTTGGTGATTAATACTTAGAATCGATAGATAAAGGATGTCATAACTTGTGTACACTTACCTTCGTTACCTGCGTGGTTGTAATATGTTGTGCCATTTAATGTATCAACACCTGAGATTGTTTTACGAATACCGTAGTAAACCTCTAAACCAACATCGATGTTTTTAACGGGACTATAAATCACATTTGCAACAGCGCGCTTAACAGTTGAGTTTAGCTGAGTTGATGTCGTTAAGATGGGTGCAAAGGATGGGTTTTTGATCTTTGTGTAGGTTCCCATAATGGTGGTACGTAATTTTTCTGTCCACCAGTGTTCATACCCAAGAACCGTATTCACAACGGTAGTTGTTGCAAAACGGTTAGGGAAACGGGCTTTCATAGCCGTAGAATCAGTTGAACCTGTTAACTGTAGGTAAGCTGCTTGCCCAGTAGCATCATCAACAATTTGCCCTAGACCATCACCAACGTTGATCATACCAAAGATATTACTTTTCTTAGCTGTGTTTAATTGACCTGAAAGACCAAGACCCCATCCTGTTTGGCGTGAGCTGAAGTTTGGTATTATGTTTGTAGCTGTATTGCTCGCATATGTATCTCCTGCTCCTGTTTGAACTTGAAGGGATCGTACGATACCACGAAGCGACACAAATCCCATTTTTCCTTCATAGCGTAAACGTGCCGTGAAGTCAGGAAGTGGTGATTTTCCTGCATTTGCATTGTCTAAAAGTGCAGCACTTCGGTCATAATAATCCGTATTTGGTTTTTCAGCCGATACATGTAAGCTTAAGCCATCAACTAGTTTTTGCGACCAGCGAACCTGTGCAATACGTGGAGCTGTAATAACATTTAAATTATCTAAGAATGTGTGGAATGAATCTGCATCATAGAAGTTCGTTGTTGTTTGGCCAACGAGCAATTCTTCCCATGTAACATATGCGTGACGTAAACGAACGCCGTACTGCGTGCTGGTGCTTCCTGTTGCTGATGTGTATGAAGGACCATTTGGTGTTCCACCAAAATCTGTTTCAATATAACCTTTTACATCGCCCTTAGCTGTACGTGTAATTGTGCTCAAGTGAATGCGTGAGCCTTGTAATGTGCCGTTGAAATGTCCTGATTTTCCAGCTTTTTGATCGGCACCTTTAAGTGGTAATGTTCGAACGAACATGGAGTCACCTGCGTTACCGCTTTTCTGACCACCAGAATAGCTTCCATCAACCTTTATGCGGCCACCAATTTTAATGGCTGAGTTTGTACCTTGAATGTCAAAAAAACCTTCTGGCCATTGTGATGTTTGGCGTGCTTGAAGAATGTTCATTTTTGCATCTTCAATTTTATGCGTTGTTTCGTGTTTTTCTTCTGCTTCGCGTTGCTTTTTAGCAATACGGGCAACTTGACCTTTTAGATCATCGATTTGCTTAAGTAATGTTGCTGTGTCGATTGGTGCAGCTGATTTAACGATAGGTGCAGTTGATTTAACAACAGGTGCAGCTGTTGGAATGACAGCAGGTGCCACAACAACGGCAGGTGCAACTATTTTTGCTGGTGCAGTAATGGGAGCTGCAGGCGCGCTCGCGGTACTCGCTGTTTGTAGAGCGACGCCGAGTAGAAGTGGGATTTGCCACATTGTTTGAGAACGCATAAAAAAACTCCAAATAAATTAAACTTTAATTAATTTTTGACGCTTTTTTTAACTGTGTAAAGATAAAAATTTAATTAATCTTTGTATGTAGCAAAGGTAACTGTGTCTTTAACGTCTCACTTTTGTTATTTATAAAATAAACATGGCTATTCAGTGTTATTCTGAATAGTCATGGGAAAGCATTACTATGATTATTTTTAATATTTTTAAAACTATTTATTCTAATTAATTTTGGCATATACTTCGTCAAGAAACGATATTTTGTTGTCTTCATTAGCGTGTCGTATATTGTATAATTTTGAGAAAAGTCTGGTATCACGCACGCGAAGTGTGATATACTCCACTCATTAACTAAATCCATACCGCAATATATGGGGATGTGAATCCTCAATCCGATGCTGGAAACAGTAGAAATTGCGGGGGAATCAATCGGAATACGGGAGTATTATATTTATGGCAATGCCAAGTTTTACAATGCGTCAGCTTCTTGAGGCAGGCTTACACTACGGACATACAACACGTCGCTGGAACCCTAAGATGGCTCAATACATTTTTGGCGAAAGAAATAAAATTCATATTCTTAACCTTGAACTTACGATGCCAATGTTGCAACGTGCGATTCAGGCTGTGCGTGATACGGTTGCCTCAGGTGGTCGTGTTTTATTTGTTGGTACAAAACCACAAGCATCTGAAAAAGTAAAAGATGCGGCTAAGCGTTGTGGGCAATATTATGTGAATCATCGCTGGCTTGGTGGAATGTTGACAAACTGGAAAACAGTTAACCAGTCAATTAAGCGTCTTAAAGAAATGGAAGAAGAATTAGCAAGCCCTGGTCGTTTGACAAAAAAAGAAATTCTCAGCCGCCAACGTGAACGTAATAAGTTGGAACTTGTTATTGGTGGTGTGCGTGATATGGGTGGTTTGCCTGATATTCTTTTTGTGATTGATACAAATAAAGAAGATATTTCAATCAAAGAAGCCAACCGTCTTGGTATTCCTGTTGTTGCTGTTTTGGATTCAAACTCAGATCCAGAAGGTGTTGCTTTTCCAATTCCTGGGAACGATGACGCTTTACGTGCGATTAACTTTTATTGTGATCTTGTTGCTGATGCTGTTCTTGATGGATTGCAAGCGGAAATGCGTTCAGCTGGTATTGATCTTGGTGCTTCTATTGACGCACCTGTTGAGGATGAAGAGCTCGCGCAAGTTGTGAATGCCTAAAAACGAAGTTACATGTTAAGGGGCTTCGGCCCCTTTTTTTTATCACCTATCTTTAAAGGATTTTTATTATGACAGAAATTACAGCAACCCTCGTTAAAACATTACGTGAAAAGACAGGCGCAGGCATGATGGATTGCAAAAAGGCACTTAATGAAGTTGCTGGCGATCTTGAGGCCGCTGTTGACTGGCTTCGTAAAAAAGGTTTGGCTGCAGCTGCTAAAAAAGCTGGACGTGTAGCAGCAGAGGGTTTGGTTGGTATTGCAGCACGGGATGATGGTAAAGCTGCTGCTGTTGTTGAAGTGAATGCCGAAACAGACTTTATCGCCCGTAGTGAACATTTTCAAGCGATGGTTTCTCAGATTGCATCAATTGCAGCTGCAAAAGATTACACAGTTGAAACATTACTTGCGGCGCCTTATACAGGTGAATCCGTAACGGTTAATGATGAATTGACACGTTTAATCGCGCTTATCGGTGAAAATATGAATTTACGTCGCATTGAACGCTTATCTGTTGCGAATGGTGCGGTTGCAACCTATATGCATAATGCTACAGCGGCAGGTCTTGGTCGTATTGGCGTATCAGTTGCGCTTGAATCAACAGGGGATGCAGCAACATTAATGGATTTAGGCAAACGAATTGCAATGCATATTGCAGCTGCTCATCCACAAGCGTTGTCCATTGATAAAGTTGATCCAGAAATGCTGGAACGTGAACGTAATATCTTGATTGATCAAGCCCGTGCTTCTGGTCGTCCTGAAGATGTGATTCAAAAAATGGTTGAAGGTCGTGTTCGTAAATACTACGAAGAAATTGTTCTTCTTGAGCAACCATTTGTTATGGATGGTAAGACAAAAATCAGTGATGTTGTTGCACAAGCTGCAAAAGAGTTGGGAACTGATGTAACTTTAACAGGTTTTATTCGTTATTCACTTGGTGAGGGCATCGAAAAAGAAGAATCAGACTTTGCAGCTGAAGTAATGGCGCAAGCAAAGATTGCTTAAGTATTATGTCAAAAACTGTATTTAAGCGTGTGTTGCTGAAGCTGTCGTGTGAGGCATTAGCAAGCACCACTACTGATAGCTGTACGAATTTTGGTATTTCGCAAGAAATGTTGGAACGCATTGCTCGTGACATTAAGAATGTATGTGATCTTGGCGTGCAAGTATGCCTTGTCGTCGGTGGTGGTAACATTTTTCGTGGTGTTCATGGTATGGCAACACACGACTTAAATCGAACAACATCTGATCATATGGGGATGTTAGCCACTATTATTAATGGTCTAGCGATGCACAATGCGATCCAGGCTGAAGGGGTTCCTTGTCGTCTCATGTCAGCAGTTCCTATGGAAACAATAGCCGAATTTTATGTTCGTCTTCGTGCGATACGGCATATGGAAAAAGGGCGTGTTGTCATTTTTTCGGGCGGCACTGGGAACCCATATTTCACAACGGATACAGCGGCTACATTGCGTGCCTCCGAAATGGAATGTGATTTAATGCTTAAAGCAACAAAAGTAGATGGTGTTTTCACAGAAGATCCTGCAAAAAATCCAAATGCTGAATTTATCGCTAACCTTTCTTATCAAGATGTGCTAATAAACAAAATAGGTGTTATGGATGCAACAGCCATTGCACTTGCGCAGGATAATCATTTGCCTATGCGTATTTTTTCAATTTATAAAGAAAATGGTTTTGTCGATACCATTTGTAATAATGGGCGCTTTACAAAGATTTCTTAGATTCATTATGTTTTGAGGTGTATTTATGTCAAAAACAGACCCACGTTTAAGCGACTATGATCGTCGCATGCAAGCAAGCGTTGATAGTCTTTTACGCGAGCTTTCAGGGATCAGAGCTGGTCGTGCATCGGCAAATTTGCTTGACCCTGTAAAAGTTGATGCCTATGGTTCATTGATGCCACTTAATCAAGTTGGTACCGTATCTGTTCCTGAAGCGCGTTTGATTATTGTGCAAGTGTGGGATAAAGGCCTTGTGAAAAGTGTTGAAAAAGCTATTCGTGATGCGGGGCTTGGTGTCGATCCAGCTGCTGACGGGCAAAATATTCGTGTACCAATTCCAGCGCTAAATGAACAACGTCGTCAAGAACTTGCGAAATTGGCTGGAAAATATGCGGAAGATGCGCGTATTAACGTGCGTAACGTGCGTCGTGATGGTATGGAATTTTTGAAAAAGCTTGAAAAAGATGGCGATATTTCAGAAGATGAACAACACCGTCTGTCAGCTGATGTTCAAACGTTAACTGATGAACATATTAAAAAAGTTGATGAACACCTTGCTGCTAAACAAAAAGATATTACCGTCGTTTAACAAGTGTGCCTGATGCACCATTGATTATAGAGAGTGTGCGGATGACGGTTGTATTGATAACGGGGGCTGCAAAACGTATTGGACGTTTTTTGGCAGAGTATTGCTTGAAGCGGGGATATGATGTAGCAGTGCATTGTCATACCTCTATCGTGGAGGCGGAAGTGCTGGTTACTCACTTAGCGGCACGTTATCCAAAACAACGCGTACAGGTATTTCAGGCTGATTTAAGGAGTTGTGATGCAATCAATCATTTAATGAACACTGTTAATACTGTTTTTGGGCAATGTGACGTTCTGATTAACAATGCTTCAACCTTTTTTCTGGATTCTCTTGAGTCAACAACTGAGGAATTGTGGGATTCCCACAATACAGTTAATGTAAAAGCGCCATTATTTTTGGCAAAGGCTTTTGTAAAAGCGTTTAACGAACGTGTTGTTGATGAACACCAGTCATCCGAAATGACTGCTACTATTATCAATATGATTGATCAACGTGTGTTAAATGTAACGCCCCACTTTTTAACGTATTCGGTGAGTAAATTTGCGCTTTGGGGATTAACACAGGTTCTTGCGCGTGAATTAGCGCCGCGTATTCGTGTAAATGCGATTGCCCCTGGTGCTGTTTTGCCAAGTCTTGGGCAGACGGAAGATCAGCTTTACGAAAAAAGTAAACAGTTCCCCCTTGGCCATCCAATCGAATTGGACGATCTAGGAAGAGCGCTTACTTTTATTTTGACGACGAAAAGTATTACGGGACAACTCTTTGCATTGGATGCTGGTCAACATATGGGTTGGCGGTTTTAATGAATGGTTTATAAGGCGTATTGTTAGCCTTTTATAATGAGGATTAATTTGTTAGCCTTAATGTTAGAGTAGAAAATCTTTACATAATTTTAATTAAAAAGGAATTAAACATGTTGCACGGTCGTAGAGAACCTCATTTTATTCTCTCAAATGAGGCGTGCCATGATGATCAGGCAATTGTGCTTACGAATGCATCGGTTCACACATGGCGTATTTTTATATCAAACTTAACATTAAATGCATGTATTGGCATTTTTCCAGCTGAAAAAGTAGAAGTCCAGAAAATTATTGTCAATTTAAGTTGTGTTTATCGAGCGACATCACCTGGAATAGGCGCCACCGTTGACACAGTCGTTTGCTATCAACAACTTGCGTTAGGAATTGAGCAGATTGTTGCAAAGGGACATATCCCCTTTGTTGAAAATTTGGCTGATGATATTATTGATTTATGTTTTAAAGACGCGCGAATTAGTGACGTGACGGTGCGGGTTGAAAAACCAGATGCTATTGCCAATGCTGTCGCTGTTGGTGTGGAGCTATCACGTAGTCGGTAGAGGGTTGAGTTAGCTGAATTTTATGTAGACCAAGTGGGTAACATTTCTTCTTCTTTTCATACTCGGGTTTGATCCGAACATCTATACTGGTAAGGCTGTATATAATCCGTTAATTATATATATAGTGTTTGCCTTTGAAACACTATAGATCCTCGGATCAAGTTCAAGGATGATAAATGGGAGTAAAGATAATGTGTTTTAGGATTTAGCTACCTATTTTTCATAAGAACCAGTTACCCATTTATTAGTGCGGGATAAATTGCCTGATAAAAACCTGAAAGAACATGATAACAAAAATAAGGACAATTGGTGATAGATCAATGCCACCAAGATCAGGCAAGAAATTTCGTATTCGTCCTAAGATTGGCTCTAGGATACGAAAAAGAAAATTATGTATCCCATAAACGACCTTGTTATAGCGATTGACAATATCAAAGGCTTCAAGCCAGCTTAAGATGACATAGGCAAGTAAGAAGTAGCGAATAAGATCGAGTATGGCATCAAAGACATACAATAAGGGTGCGATGATAATCATGATTTGTACCTATTATTACATTATGTTAAGAGTACCGAATTTAGATCAGGTGTGCAAGGCTATCGTGTGTACGAACTAAATGCTTCTTTTTCAGATAAATTTATTTAAAAATGCTTGATGTTGTTCAAATGATATGCTTCCATAGTTTTATTGGTGTGTTATTTTATTGCGATAAAGACACCCCGCTTAACTAAATTCGGGAGAGTATAATATGAAAAAAGTAACACTGTTGGGTGCTTTGCTTGCAACAACAACTTTGTTTTCCTTTGCAGCAGGTGATGCTAAGGATAAGGCTACGGCTATGGTTAAGAGTGATATGTCTGTTGTAAGTGAGCAGGCAATTGTTAAAGAACATAAGCCTCGTGTGCGAACGCCAGAGCAATTTGCTAAGAAAAAGGAGAGAGCTCTTAAAAAACTCGGTGATAAAATTGCTGAAACACGTGAGATTGTAAAAAAGGCAACTGTATCTGTTGAGATTAGGGCAGAAGCAGAAATGAAAATACAATGTGCCCAAAATTGGTACGATGCGATCAAAGAGTATAAAGATCCATCAACCCACTTTAGGCGTAGTACAAATTATGCGAATGCAGAGTTGAAATCCGCAATAGATTCAATTAAGCAACCGTTGAAAGTAAACAAGCTCGACGATGCTACTATGAACAAAATGATTGAAAAAGTTCAGGGTAAACATGATGCTGCGCATTCTGCAAAACTGGATGAGGCAACAATGAATAAGATGGTAGCCGATTTGGGTGCGCCAATTAAAGAAGTTGTTCAGCTGAGTGAAAAAATTAAAGTATATGAAGAAAATGATACATGCTTTAAGAAAATCCTTGAAACAGCCGATTCGTATATTAAATTGACAACGCTGTATAAAGATAAGGTTCACTTTAAACAAATTATTAAACGTGCGAAACGTTTGATTAAAGATGCACATAAGTTCTTAGAAGATCATAAGGTTGACCCAAAGCATAGAACATCAAAAACATCTGCAGCGGCGGCTCCTGCATCTGTAGCAAAAGTTGATGCAGCTGTTGTGCCTGCGGTGGCACCTGTTGCGCCGACGCCTGCTCCTGTTGTAGCTGCTCCAGTAGCACCTGTGGCATCAGCGCTTGGTGCGGCAAAATAGTCATAGTATTTATTAATAATTTATCCTTTTAGGGAAGGATTTGGCTACCTATTACTTTGTTGTGCTCGGACTTGATCCGAGCATTTTTATAATTTAAGCGGCACATTTGTTTGAGCTTAGAATAGAGCAAGATACGTCCAATTATTTGCCTTTGGAATAGGAAAGATCTTGGGGCAAGTCCGAGGATGACAAAAAGGGGTGGGGGATGAAAAAATGGTAAGGGTGAAGGATAGCATGGGGAAAGCACGTAATGTGTCTTCCCCCTTTTTTAACGTCTGATTTATTTTATATCTGTTGTTGGAATGACAGGTGGTTTATTCGTTTTTAAGGGGATAATTGGCTGATCGGGAACAGAAGAAACGGCTTGATGTGCGTTTACTGGGGCGCCACTTGGTGTTTTGGTTGGTGTCTCTTTTTTGTCTTTATGTTCTTCTTCTTTATGGGTATCACTACTGGGCTCTTCGGCTGGCGCCAGTTCAATATGCCTGCAATTTTCGTCATGTGGACAATAGTTAAGGGTGTGGGTTTTGCGGTCAAAGATATAAACTGAACGATCATTTTGAATGGGCATCATAATGAATCGTTCTTGTTGGTTGTTGTAAATTAAAAACGTTGCAAGTGTTATTAATAGTGTTAAGCATAAAATCATTGTTGCTTTAAGGCCATTCATTTTATAATCCTTTTATTAATTCGTGTTTTCATGCACATCTTGATAAGTTTATGCTAGGCTATATATGTTAATAGTTTGTAAATTTGGATGTTTGTTGTTATGAAGCAATTTTTTGCATTTTTTATCGGTTTATTTTTATGTGCCCATTCGGTATGTGCGGATCGATTGCATGAAATTTTACCAGAGTTTGAGGCATACGTTGAAAAAGTAAAACAAACCTGGGGTGCACCAGGTGTCGCTATCGCTATTGTTAAAGGCGATGAAACGTATGTAAAAGCTTTTGGTGAACGCGAAGTTGGTACGGATAGGAAAATTGATACGAATACAGTTTTTCAAATTGCATCACTTACGAAGAATTTTTTAGCACATTTGTTTGCACGGCTTGTGCAGGATGGAAAAGTAAGTTGGGATGATCCAGTTATAAAATACATGCCTCAATTTTTTATTGATAACGATGAAACAACAAAACAATTCACGATTCGTGATTTGCTCTCGCATCGCAGCGGTCTGCCTTCTTTTTCAGGTGATACTTTTTGGTATATTGGTTTTAGTCAGGATGAAATGGTGAGTGGATTATCGAGATTACCATTAAAAAATATGTTGCGTTCAAAATATGGCTATCAAAACCATTTAGTGGGTATAGCGAGTCTTATTGCCGAGAAAATAACGGGTAAAACGATAGAGGTTCTTTTTAGGGAGTATTTATTCATCCCTATTGGCATCACATCAGGTGGCGTATCTTTGGAAGCTATTTCACCGAAGCAATCTTTTATTGAGCGCTTTTTAGGGTCATCGAAAGATTTGAATGTGGCGTATGCACATAATGACCGTGGTGGTGTTACGCATAAACTACCGTTTTCGTCGTTGATCTATTTATTTCCAGGCACATCAGGTGCGAGCATATCCATTTCAGATTATGCAAAATGGTTGCGATTCCTTGTTAATCAATGTGCGATTAATGGTGCGCCATTGATTGCACCTGAACAGGTTAAAGAAATAATAACCCCTCATATTGTGTGTGATATGAAGCCTGATGACAATCAATTTCCTGGTGATCGTTATACAGATATTTCGTATGGAATGGGGCATTTTCTTTACACCTATGGGGAGGGTGATAAAAAGGTGAAGGCACGGGGGCATATGGGTGCTTTCTATGGTACGCGAAGCCTTATGATGGTTGTGCCAGAAAAAAAATTAGGCATTGCTATTTTTTCAAACTATGGTTCATTTAAGGTGAGTTTTCTGCCCGAAATTTTGATAAACAAATTTATGGATCTGTATTTAAATCTTTCGCCTATTGATTGGAATACGCGTATTAAAAATGAATTTGATAAAATGAAGCGAATGAATAAACAATTTTATGAGGAGGAGCGTTTGCAAAATCCAAAACCTGCCCGTAAGTTGGAAAATTATGTAGGCCGTTTTAAGAGTGATGTTTATGGTGAACTTTCACTCGTGATCGAATCAAATAAGCTTCATTTAATGTACAGAGACAAAAAAATCCCACTGCAGCATTATAATGGGAATCAGTTTTCATTCTCTGCTTATTTATTATCGGAGTCATTCTGTAATTCGGATATCGGGCGTATTGAATTTGGGTCGACAACGGGTCGTAATATTGATGTGTGTTCATTATGGACATTGCTTCGTGAAGGAAAAGATGAAGGATTATTCAGACGAGTGACATAAGGTAAATGTTTTCATTTATAGATGGTATATGTGAATGTTGACACTAGTAATTTTGTGTGTTACGCATCTGAATTAGTTAATAGATTTTCATAAAATGAGATTAAAATGACCTTAAATTTATTTAAGTATTGCTTATGGTGTATTATTTTTCATATGTGTGTGTTGAGCTCTATTGTGAAAGCAAGTGATTTATTATCTGATGAAGAATATGGTGCTGGTCATAAGAAAAGATCTGTTTCGCACATGAAGACACGATCTAAGGAGAGGACTGAAGTGGTTAATAAACGACTAAAGCCAACTGCGGAAACTGACGAACAGGATGAAGTGGGTGTGGTGGCGCTTGTTGCTGGTGAGTCAGCGCTTTCTCGTTCGGTAACGATTAGTCCGTTTTATCGTTCAGAAACAGTCTATAAACGTCCTGTACAATCACCAGTTTGTGATGATTCTGTCAGTTCTGATGGTAAGGGATCCTCCCTTTCGGTGGATGTAATTAGCACTGAAGCAGGTGTTTATATTGATAGAACAGCATCAATTAAGAGAAGAGCTGCTGAACAAGAAGTTGCTTACCAAGCTGCTATAGCCTCAGATGAGGCAGCGACAGAATCAGGCTCTGATGATGTAAGCATCTCATCTTCGGACACACCTTTACCGCAAAAAGTGAAGAAGGTTCAGTTTAATGTGAGTTCTCTTCTTGTTAGGCAATTTACATATGATGGAAAAGAGAATCCTGTAAAAGTACCTGACTATGACAGAGAGCAACGTGATAAAAGGGCACAAAAAAGACAAGAGAAAAGTCGACAAAAAGCGGTCGCTTCTATACCATGGCTAACATATACTGATATGAATGCTCATCAGCGTTTTCAAAACTTTAATACTGAAATTTGCAAGATTAGAGATAATTTAAATAAAATTTCAACACAAATTGTAACAGATAGTCAGAATGAAGACGTTCAAGCGGCTGTGACTGATTTTGTTCAATCGATTGATGCCCTTAATACAAAGGCATTAATTAAGCCATTGATTCAGCGTTATTCGCGCGATCGTAATTCAATTGTTAATAAAGCTGAATGTGCTCAATCGATGAACGAGGTATGCCAGGCTCTTGCGGAAGACATAGAGGAGTGCGTTAATAGGCTTCAGCAACAGGGTGTATGTTTTGATCAAATTTACTTTGAATCAGTAGATGGCCTTGCTTATTACAACCAGCAGAAAGAACGTCTTGCAAGGGTTATACCCATACTTATGCATGAGGGGGAGGCTGCGTAAAAACAGCCTTTCAACCTCCACTTTGTGATTAAAACGATAAAGAATACTCACCTATTAAACCGCTATGACAGCACGTGTCGTCATAGCGAGCCTGAAGGGCGTGACTATCTAGAAAAATAGGTATTTCCCTATTAACAGCCCCTGGATCACCACGTTTGCTATGCAAACTCGTGACGGAGGACTAAAATATATAAAACTTAATCCAAAATTGGAGTTTTCAAGAAAAAGATCAGTCTAAATCTTTACTTTTTGTTAAGCTTTCCTTGTTTTGGAATAGGCTGATGTGTTACTAATGGACGTATACATTACAATTATTGCTGTATGGGGCAAAACATGGACGCGGCGCTTTTAAAGGGGCTACAAACTTCATTACCAGGTCGTTATGCACGGGCACTTTTCGAAGTGGCGCTTGAGCAGAAACAGACTCGGCTTATTTTGGAAAAATTAAAAGAATTTGATGCGGCCTTGATGAGTGATGCGTATGTTCGTAAGTCATTGCCCTTTTTTAGTGAAACTGATTTTACGGCTTTTGTAACAGATTTGGCGGTTAAGCTTGGTTGGCCAGCTTATTTGACGCATTTTTATCAAATTTTACATAAAGCACAGCGTTTGTCGTTGCTTCGAGCGATTATTGATATATTTGCAATGTGTTGTGACCATGCTGAAGGCAGGCTTTCTGTTCATATTTCTATGCCATTTATGCCAACACTATCACAAAAAGCTCGTATTCAATCACAAGTTGTTTCAATTTTTGGTAAAGAAATTAATTACGAATATGAATCAATTCCAAGTTTGCTTGGTGGTTTGATTGTTGAGGCTGATAATGTCCGTGTGGATGCAAGTCTTAAAATGCAACTTGATTTATTACAAAAAAATCTTTACGAAACCCCGCTTAAAGGAGCCGCTTAATGCAAGCACGCGCGTCAGAAATTTCCGCACTGATTAAAGAGAAAATTCGTGATTTCACTGCGTATGCTGAAGTTTCAGAAACAGGCCGTGTGCTTTCAGTTGGTGATGGTATTGCGCGCGTTTATGGGTTGGATCATGTGAAATCAGGTGAATGGGTTGATATCGTATCAACGAAAACAGGTGCTGTTGTTCGCGGAATTGCATCTAACCTTGAAATTGATTGTGTGGGTGTGGTTATTGCGGGCAATGACCGTGATATTCAAGAAGGTGATCTTGTTAAGCGTACGCATAATGTAGTGGACGTAAACGTTGGTATGGGGCTTCTCGGGCGCGTAGTTGATGGGCTTGGTGATCCGATTGATGGCAAAGGCCCACTTTTAAATGTAATAAAGGCAGAAGTTGAGCGGGGTGCACCTGGTATTATTCAGCGTAAATCCGTGCATGAGCCGATGTTTACAGGAATTAAAGCCATTGATACATTAGTGCCCATTGGGCGCGGTCAGCGTGAACTTATTATTGGTGACCGTCAAACGGGTAAAACAACGATTGCCATTGATACTATTTTAAATCAGAAAAAAATTAATGAATCGGGCGATCCATCAAAAATGCTGTATTGCGTTTATGTGGCGATTGGACAAAAACGATCATCGGTTGCGCGTATTGTAAAAATGTTGCAGGATGAAGGCGCAATGGATTATACAATTGTTGTTGCAGCAACGGCATCTGATCCAGCGCCATTGCAGTATTTGGCGCCTTACACAGCCTGTGCAATGGGAGAATATTTCCGCGATAATGGTATGCATGCCCTTATTATTTATGATGATTTATCAAAACATGCGGTTGCGTATCGCCAAATGTCATTATTGCTTCGTCGTCCACCTGGGCGTGAAGCGTATCCTGGTGATGTGTTTTATTTGCATTCACGATTGCTCGAACGTGCAGCTAAATTGAGTGATGATTGTGGTGGCGGGTCTCTGACAGCGTTACCTATTATTGAAACGCAGGCAGGGGATGTGTCAGCTTACATTCCAACGAATGTTATTTCTATTACCGATGGCCAGATTTTCCTTGAATCGGAATTGTTTTATAAGGGTATTCGTCCTGCCATCAATGTGGGCTTGTCTGTGAGTCGTGTGGGTTCCGCTGCGCAAACAAAGGCGATGAAGCAAATTGCGGGTCCTATTAAATTGGAATTAGCGCAGTACCGTGAAATGGCGGCGTTTTCGCAATTTGCGAGTGATTTAGATCCTGCAACGCGTCAATTGCTTGAGCGTGGCAAACGATTAACAGAATTATTAAAACAGCCTAATCAATCACCAATGTCAATCACGGATGAAGTTTTGTCTGTTTTTGCAGGGGTTCGCGGCTTTTTAGATCGTATTCCTGTTGACTTAATTGCACAATTTGAGACAGATTTTCTTAAAACAGTTGGGCATGTTCATGCAGCAGTTATTGAAGAACTTGAGCGTACAACACAATTATCTGCTGATAATTCAGAAATTTTATCAAACTTTTTAGCGGATTTTGTTCAACGCTTTTTGACTGAACATGGCGTCGTTGTATGAGCACATTAAAAGAGCTTCGTACACGTATTAAGGTCGTTAAATCCACACAAAAAATTACAGCAGCCATGAAAATGGTGGCAACGGCTAAATTAAAACGCGCTCAAGAACGTGCGGAATCAGGTCGCCCTTATGCGGATTCCTTCCAAACGCTTTTGCAGCGTGTGTTACTGATGCCGCACGATGATGACGTCGCGTCACCTTTGTATAGAAATACTGAAAGTAAGATGTTAATTCTTGCGATTGGCACCGATCGTGGGCTGTGTGGGGCGTACAATACAAATATCATTCGTGAAGTAAAAGAGGTGGCAACAACGGTAATGCGTGAAGGTGGATCAGTTTTGGTTGCTGGGATTGGGCGAAAGATTCATGATGTGCTGAAACGTGAATTTGTGGACTCTTCTATATCATTTTCTGTGCCGACTGTTTTTGAAAAATCAATACCGACTTTAGGGCACGTAGAGGAAATTGCGACTGAGATTATGGGGTGGCTTGATGCGGGTGTAATGGGACGGGTATGTGTGGTGACGGGGCATTTAAAGAGTCTGATTAGTCAGCCAATTAGGATGTCACGACTTGTGCCTCTTTTATCTGATGAGACAACTGATACACATAATGAAATGCCCTATACCCTTTTTGAGCCAAGACCAGAAAAATTGATTCCCCAAATGCTCGTGCATAATTTTATGATTCAGTTAAATCGTTTGTTTGCTGAAAACAGTGCGTGTGAGCATGCTGCACGCATGGCGGCGATGGACAATGCGTCCCGAAATGCACGTGATATGATCCAAAAGCTTCAGTTGAGGTATAATCAGGGGCGGCAAGCACAAATTACGAATGAACTTATTGAAATTATTTCAGGCGCAGAAGCGGCATAGGGAGAGACACGTATGGCAAATGATAAAGTAACCCCTGAAAAAAAAGAAAAGGCGAAGCCACAAGTGGATGTGACAACCGAAACCAAGTCTGTAAAGGCTGTAACACCTAAAAAAAATACTACCGTTAAACGCACGGTAAAAGAGAATTCGGGAGAGCAAAAAACTGTTGAGGTAAAAGCACCAGCGCTCACACACCTGAATATTGGCTATGTATCGCAAGTTATTGGCGCCGTTGTTGATGTTAGTTTTGAACACACAATGCCTGCTATTTTAAATGCATTGACGATTGAAATGACTGAAGATGACGCAACACGTACGCTTGTGCTGGAAGTGGCACTTCATCTTGGGGAAAATATCGTTCGAACGATTGCTATGGATTCAACGAATGGTCTGCGGCGTGGAGCTGAGGTGCGCGATACAGGATCGCCTATTCAAGTGCCTGTTGGTGTTGGTACGCTTGGTCGTATTATAAATGTAACTGGTAAACCTGTTGATGAACGTGGCCCAATTGATGCATCCGCGTATCTGCCTATCCATCGCAACCCACCTGAATTTACGGATTTGGCAACAGCGACAGAGGTTCTTGTCACAGGAATTAAAGTTATTGATTTGTTAACGCCCTATCCTCGTGGTGGTAAAATTGGTTTATTTGGTGGTGCGGGTGTGGGTAAAACCGTTCTTATTATGGAATTGATTAATAACGTTGCTAAAGCACACGGCGGTTATTCTGTTTTTGCGGGTGTGGGAGAACGTACACGCGAAGGAAATGACCTTTATCATGAAATGATTGATTCGGGTGTGAATACATTAGATGGTGTAGGATCAAAAGCAGCACTTATTTATGGTCAAATGAATGAACCACCTGGAGCACGTGCGCGTGTTGCCCTAAGTGGTTTAACAGTTGCGGAGTATTTCCGTGATGTTGAAGGGAAAGACGTGTTGTTCTTTATTGACAACATTTTCCGCTTTACACAGGCAGGTTCAGAGGTTTCTGCGTTATTAGGGCGTATGCCATCAGCGGTTGGCTATCAACCAACACTTGCAACTGAAATGGGAAATTTGCAGGAACGCATTACAACAACGCATAAAGGGTCAATTACCTCTGTTCAGGCTGTATATGTGCCTGCCGATGATTTGACAGACCCAGCACCAGCAACATCCTTTGCGCATTTGGATGCGACAACAGTTTTAAGTCGTCAAATTGCGGAACTTGGGATTTATCCAGCGGTTGATCCACTCGATTCGACATCACGTATTCTGGATGTGTCGTATGTAGGCGCAGACCATTATAAAGTAGCTCGTGATGTGCAACGTGTTTTGCAGGATTATAAATCATTGCAAGATATTATTGCGATCTTGGGGATGGATGAATTATCGGATCAAGACAAACTTATTGTTGCCAGAGCTCGAAAAATTCAACGCTTTTTATCACAACCGTTTTTTGTGGCGGAGGTGTTTACAGGAACATCGGGTGAGTTTGTAAAATTGGAAGATACAATTGCTGGCTTTAAAGGGATCGTAAATGGTGATTATGATCATATTCCCGAGTCTGCTTTTTATATGGTTGGGAATATTGATCAAGTGTTGAAGAAGGCAGAAGAATTAACACAAAAAGCAGCATGATAAAGGACGTAATGTTCCTATCTTTAGGCATATATCCATCATAAACTACTTTATTGATCTCTAAGATGTAATTTTGTCCATCTAATATCTTCCTTTAAAAGTGTTAGATTAGGTGTACAATCTGCCGTTTTAAAGGTTTGTTTTTTGATTAAAATTTCTGTCTTAGAAATCAACATTTTAATTCACGACAGGTATAAAAAGATAGAAAAACGAATAAAATATTAAAAAATATGATGATACATGGTGCAAAATTAAGTTTGAAATGCTACTATAATTTTTGTATATGAACCCATTGTTTAGGTGGAGTATTATCTTTCGGTTGTGTGAAAGCACGGTGTATATTAACAATTATTTTTATTGAATAGGCAAGATGGATTACGCATCGCTTACAAAAACAGTGTCACCCACGATCAGTTTTATGCCACCAAAGACGATTGTCCTTGTGGGTTTGATGGGGTGCGGTAAAACGAGTATTGGCAAACGCTTAGCAAAACGGCTAGAACTTCCTTTCCATGATTCTGATCATGCGGTGGAAGATGCGGCAGGTTGTCCAATAAAAGATATTTTTGAAATTTACGGAGAAGATGCTTTTCGTAGCGGTGAGCAGCGCGTTATTGCGCGTTTGCTTGATCAACCAACGCATATTCTTGCAACGGGTGGTGGGTCTTTTGCGAATGAGCCAACCCGTGATTTGATTAAAGAGAAATCCATATCGGTATGGTTGAATGCTGACCTTGATACATTGGTTGCCCGTGTGTCTCGTCGTAATGATCGTCCATTGCTTGGGGATGGTAATCAACGCGAAGTCTTAACGCAGCTTATGGGTGAACGTTATCCATTATATAGTAAGGCTGATATTCACGTGCAAACGTTCGATGAGCCAACAAATGCAACAGTTGATCGTGTGATACAAGCAATGACGGATTTTATTCGTGAGAATTATCCGTCTTATTACGTGTTGAAATCAGTATAATACATGCTTGCGGTGATAGCCTGCGGAGCATCGTTAATATTGCCCAGATTTTTAATCTGGGCTTTTTTTGATTGTCATTTATCGAGTTTTAATGCCTGACGTTGCATTTTGATTAAATCAGCAATCCCTGTTTTTGCAAGGGCAAGCATAGCTGCAAATTCTTCTTCGCTAAAAGGATCTTTTTCAGCGGCAGCTTGAATTTCAACAAGTTTACCGCTTCCTGTGATTACAAAATTTGCATCAACTTGTGCGGTTGAATCCTCGGCATAATTTAAGTCAAGGCGTGCCTCACCATCAATGATTCCACATGATACAGCTGCGATATGATCGGTTAGTGGCAACGCTGATATTTTCTTCATGTCAACAAGTTTCTGTAAAGCCTGATGGAGGGCAACATAAGCGCCTGTAATGCTGGCAACACGTGTGCCACCATCAGCCTGTAAGACATCACAGTCAATTCGAATTTGCCGTTCACCAAGTCCTTTTAGATTAACGATGGAGCGGAGGGTGCGACCGATAAGGCGTTGAATTTCTTGTGTTCGGCCTGTTTGTTTGCCGCGTGCAGCTTCCCGCTCTACACGTTCATGGGTTGATCGTGGAAGCATGCCATATTCAGCAGTAATCCATCCTGCACCTGTGTTGCGTAAAAATGGGGGGACTTTTTCTTCAATGGTAGCGGCACAAATAATATGTGTATCACCAAATTTGACAAAACATGACCCTTCGGCATATTTGACAAAACTTGGACCTAAAAAAACAGGGCGTAGTTCAGTTGGTTGACGACGATCAGGACGCATTAAAACCTCTTAAAAAATATGTTCAAAGCGAGTATAGTCGTCAATAGACATTTTTGAAAACAAATTCCAGAGAATGACACTAAAAATTTATGTAATTGCGGGGGAAGCGTCAGGCGATTTTCTGGGCAGCAGCTTATGTGAGGCATTATTAATCAAAGAACCTAATTTATTGATGCGAGGTATCGGTGGGGATTTGATGCGTCAAATTGGTGTTGATTTGTTTTTTCATTGCGACGAAATCGCTGTGATGGGGCTTATTGAATTGATTCCCCATATTAGGCGCATTAAAAGGCTTATTAAAACGACAATTGATGATATTTGTGCGTTTCAGCCTGATGTACTCGTTACTATTGATTCATCTGGGTTTTGTAATCGTGTCATAGCAGGTGTCAGGGCGCGTACAACTATCCCATGTGTGCATTATGTGGCGCCGCCTGTGTGGGCATGGCGACCATGGCGTGCGGCGAAATTAGCGAAGAGAATTGATCATTTGATGTGTTTGTTTCCATTTGAGCCACCGTATTTTGAGGTGCATGGTCTCAAAACAACATGTGTTGGGCATCCTCTTGTGGAAATGGACTGGACGCTTGATAATCAGGTGCTTGATGTGCGAAAAGGGGGTAAGCAGAAAACGATTTGTTTGCTTCCTGGTAGTCGTCTTGGTGAAATTAAGCGTCATTTAAGTATTTTTGCTCAAACAGCACGGTCGTTATCGGATATGAACATTGTTGTGCCGACATTTTCTAAATTTGCATCTGTTATAAAGGTTGCCATTCCAGAGGCAACTATCGTGATAGATCCCGTCTTAAAGCGTCAGGCTTTTATTCAAAGCGATGTAGCCTTAGCGGCAAGTGGGACGGTATCGCTTGAACTTGCTATGGCGAAAACACCGATGATTATTGCCTATCGTGTATCATGGTTGACGGCCAAAATTTTAAAACGTCTGGTGAATGTATCATCAATTTGCCTTGTGAATATTCTTTTAAAGAAAAAAGTGGTACCAGAATATTTACAAAAAGCATGTAATCCTGAAGACTTAATAAAGGGGATCCAATTTTTATTAGACCAGATGGATGATCGTGCTCGTGTTTCTGGTGCTCAGTCAAATGAATCATTTGATGATGTGCGTTTATTATTAACACCAAGTGGTGGACAAAAGCCCTCCGAACGGGCAGCAGAGGTTGTGTTAAGTTATGTATCAAATGTTTTATAAAATTTTGAGAATTAAACATCTCGTACTTGTTTGTTTTATAGTAGTAGGGTGCGGGTTTGAACCTATTTACCAAATCCGTAAAGCTGCTGAAACGCCGCAAGTGTTTAAACTTGCTATTTCGGGAAGTAATGATAATGCGTATACATCTTATAAATTGCGTCGTGAATTAGAAATGTGGTTACCAACTATTGTGCAAAAGGTACCGCATTCGTTGAAATTAGAAATTAAACTTGAAGAATCGTATGGTGATATTGCGTTTAGTGCAGCTGCAAAAGTGCTGCGAAGCCAAGGGCACTTAACAGCACATATTGAGGTATTTGATAACAGGGCAACGCCAATTCATAAAGCGACACTTGATGTTGTATCGTCTTATACGGTTGATTCGCCAGAAGAGTTTCCAACTATGGCTGCTGAATCAGGTGCACGTGAACGTCTTATTCGCAATCTTGCGCAGGATATTACTCATGAATTATCATTAATGGATGTTGCAGAGCAGGTATCTGGTCATTCAACTTAAGGATAGCTTGTTGACGTAAATAATGCCGCGTGATAACGTTAATAAAATTTTATTAGGATTTTGTTAATATGGAGCTTATTTATTTATTGCCTGTTTTACTGATTATTATTTTTGTATCGCAAGCTATTCGTGTCGTGCCACAAGGGTATGAATTTACCGTAGAGCGTTTTGGTCGTTATACGCATTCTCTTCGTCCAGGTTTGCATGTTTTGATGCCATTTGTGGAGCGTATTGGGGCAAAAGTTAGTGTGATGGAAACGGTTCTTGAAGTGCCATCTCAAGATGTTATCACAAAAGATAACGCGGCCGTTACTGTTGATGGGATTATATTTTTCCAAATTTTGAATGCGGCTAAATCTGTGTATGAAGTTGCCAATTTGCGTGTGGCAATTTTAACGATGACAATGACAAATATTCGAACGGTGATGGGGTCAATGGATCTTGATGAATTGCTCTCTCAGCGTGAATCAATTAATGCGCGCTTACTTAATGTCGTTGATGATGCGACAAGCCCATGGGGTATGAAAGTTACACGTATTGAAATTAAAGATATTCGTCCTCCACGTGATTTGGTGGAATCAATGGGTCGGCAGATGAAAGCTGAACGTGATAAGCGTGCAAGTATTTTGGAGGCTGAAGGCGAACGTCAATCAGCGATTTTAAAGGCAGATGGTGAAAAGCAGGCTTCAATTTTAGAGGCTGAAGGGCGTAAAGAAATGGCATTTCGTGAAGCTGAAGGACGCGAACGTTTGGCCGAGGCTGAAGCGGCAGCAACGCGTGTTTTATCGGATGCGATTGGACAGGGGAATCAACAAGCATTAAATTATTTTATTGCACAAAAATATGTTGAGGCCTTGAAAGGCATTGCTACGTCACCTAATCAGAAAGTGTTAATGATGCCATTGGATACAGCGGGTATCGTTGGTAGTATTGCAGGTATTGCGGAGCTTCTTACCAAGAGTGGTACTGAAAAAGTAAACGCAGCAAAGCCGGCACGGTCAGCATAAAAAATTATGGTTTTTATGCAAAACAAGTGGGTAATATCTCCATAATACTATTCCTTCCATGTCATACTCGGGCTTGACCCGAGTATCGAGTGTTTTTACGATGGAGGCGGTATATAATTTGTTACATTATACCTCGTATTTGCCTTTAAAACATGAAGAGATCCTTGGATCAAGTCCGAGGATAGCAAAATGGTGGGGAGGCTGATAAATGAAAAGTGATGATAGGAGTTGCAGGTAATATGATGATTGATTTAACCGCCTGGCAGTGGTTTTTTGTTACTGGTTTAGGCTTAGTTTTGTTTGAATTTTTGATCGCTGAATTTTTTTTATTGTGGATTGGTTTTTCATGTATCTTGACAGCCCTTACAATTTTTCTAGGGGGGTTTGGCGTACTGGGACAGATATGCGCATTCACTCTTTTCTCAATTATAACTTTAACCATTGGTTATCTGCGGTATGAACGTAAATCAGCCAAATGGGTGACCGATGGTTTAAATGATCGTCTTAATGAATTAATAGGGTATACATGGGTTTTGGACGCGCCTGTCTCTTTACGAAAAGGGAGTGGTGATAAAGCCTTTGTGTCGATTAATGATACACGCTGGTTTGTGTTAAGCGATTATGAGATTGCTGCAGGCCAAGAAGTACGCGTTGTACGCATGGATGGTAACACATTGATTATTGAAGTAACTATGCCATAGGGCAAGTTACGCTGCCTTTTGTGCCTCCACGGATGTCCTTTGCAGAGACACATTTAGTAGTTTGCTTTCGCATACGGTAATGGCCATACCAGCAATAGCAACGCGTTCAGGTGTGACGTTTATTTTTAAAGTGCCACCACGCCGTGATGCCTGAAATGCCATCAGTTCAGTTTTATCAAGACGTTTCGCCCATAAAGGGCCAAGGCGTGCGTGCGATGACCCACAAACGGGATCTTCAGGGATGCCAACACGTGGTGCAAAATAACGTGATTCAAAATCATATCCAGACCTGCCAGACGTAGTTACAGAAATGGCGCGGCAATCAAGTGATTCAATGAAGGTTAAATTTGGCGTGAGTGCGACAAGATCCGTTTGGTTTCGTAAAGTGACAACATAAATGAGATCATCACGCATGACGGATTTAATGTCAACGGTACCATTGGCTGTGATAAGCGCTTGCTGTAGAAGGGGAGGTGTATCGCAATCCCATAACGGTTTTGATGGAAAATCAAGCGTAATCCAATGATCGGGACTTCGTGTAGCATGCAGTGATCCCGCCATTGAATCAAATGTAATCCGTGATGTCGTTGTTGCAAATCCTTTTTCCCACAAGAGATGTGCCGCTGCTAATGTCGCATGTCCACAAATGGGAGTTTCATCCCGTGGGGAGAACCAGCGAATAATGAAATGATTATCATGATTGGTTTGATTGAAACGTTTGATAAAAGCTGTCTGTGACCAATTTAACTCAGCTGCAATCGCCTGCATCAGGGGGGTATCTGGAAAGTCATCAACAAAAAATATGCCTGCTGGATTGCCTGTGAATGCACGATCAGTAAAGGCAGCTACCATCCAAAATGTTGTTTCCACAGTTACTAATCTTTCATTTATGTATTGTCCGGTATACGCATAATATGCGCATGTGTCTTTGAAAATGCAAGGGCAATTTTGCCACATATTTGTTCTTTTAAGGAGAGATCAATCAAATAATTTTAAAATTATGTTAAAGTTTTTGGGTTAGAATAGTGAAGATATATCCCTTTTCAGATCATTTTGTGAAAGACAATCATTTGTCATCCGCCGTTATCACGAGGAAACGCTCGTTTCCATGGTGATCCAGTGGCTGCCCAGGTAAAAACGCCTGTCCATGCAGAAATACCTATTTTTCTACATGGCCACACCAGCTTACGCTGGCTCGTCATGACGGCAGGGTGCTTGCAAAATGATCTGAAAAGGGATATGGTTTCTTGACGTAATTTATTTGGAATCATGATGTATCAAATGTTTGCCGTGTATATGTTAACGCATCGCATGAAAATAGTATGCGGTTGTTTATGCATTGCGGCCGGTATTATTTTTAGTGTGGTAAGATTTTCCTCAAAAAAAGAAGAAGATGTTATTAAGGTTGTTGATGTCATTGTGACAGCTAAAGAAAGCATTGAAAAATCAATACGTTTGATTGGTACGGTTCGACCAAAGCAATCGACTCAGCTTATAGCGAAAGCAAATGGTTTGCTGGACGTTATTAAACCAGCGGGTCTTATCGTTAAAAAAGATACGTTGATTGCAAAAATTATTAACTATGATATTGAAAAAAATTATAGCTATGCAAAATCAGCTGAAAAAATAGCCTCAGAACAATATAAGCGTATGCAAACGCTATCTAAAAGTGGTGCGGTGAGTGCGCAATCCTTGGATGAGAAAAAAACAGCATGGTTAGAAGCTGAAAAAAATCGTGCGATGGCTAAAATTTACCTTGATAAAAATTGTTTTTATGCGCCATTTGATGGCGTAATTGGAAGTTATAAAGTGCGTTCAGGAACAGACGTTAAAGAAGGCACTTCACTAATTACGTTTTATGATCCTAATGTACTTGTTGTTGAATTTGATATTCCAGGTGTTCATCTATCCTTTGTTAATGTTGGGCAAAAAGTTGTTATTGCGGGTAAAATATATGCTTTGCCTTATGTGCAAAAAATGATTGCTGAAGATACACATATGTCGCCGGCAATAGTTGAAATTTCAACAAAAGATCATGTCATTGGAATGCCGTTGGATATTGATTTAACCATTTCCCATAAAGAAGGTGTTATCGTTTTGCCAATGGATGCGGTGTTTTTGGAAGAAGGAAAGCCCCATGTTTACGTGGTGAATAAAGAATCAAAAACGGTGTTAACCTCCGTTGAAATGGGTATGAAGGCTAAAGATAAGGTTGAAATTACAAAGGGTTTGATGGTTGGTGATGTGGTTGTTGCCTATGGTCAAGCTCGTCTTTCAGATGATAATTTTGTCAAAATTGCAAATAAAGACAAGGCGCCAGGTTTTGTAAAATCGATCGATATGAATGAAAAAGTAGTGCATAAAAATGAAAAGACGCCTGAAGCAAAAGCTGTTAAGAAAATTGATGAAAATCAAAATAAAGGCGTCCTTCAATCGGCCAATGAGAAATCGTCTAAGTAGTGATTAAATTGATATGCAATTAACACAGTATTTTATAAAACACCCAGTTGTTGCGTTGGTTATTAATACCATGATTTTTGTCGTGGGATTGCTTAGTTTTCAATCTTTATCGATTCGTGAATACCCACAAATAACCTTTCCAAATGCAACCGTTTCGGTAAATTATCCCAATGCTTCGGCAGAAGTGATTGAAACAACAGTTACGAATGTTTTGGAAGATAAGCTTGCTGGGATAGAAGGTCTTGATGAGATGACATCGTCAACCCACGAAGGATTAACACGGATCAATTTACAATTTAAACCAAATGCATCGATTGATCGTGCGATGACAGCCGCCCGTGATGCGGTGAGTTTGGCAAAGTCAGGGTTGCCAAAAGAGGTTAAAGAGCCTGTGGTTGAGCGTAAGACGACGGATAATTCGGGACCACCTTTTATGGCTGTATCAATTGAATCGGATACATCTGATTTTGGCGCATTGACTCACTATGCGCACCTCAATTTAAAAAATGCATTTCGTAGTATACCTGGGGTTTCTTCAGTTGAGGTATGGGGGCAAGAATACACATTTGAAGTGATGTTAGACGCGAAGCTATTGTATATGTTTGGTGTTAATGCACAGGATGTTTTTAAAGTGCTTGATGAGGGGCGTTCACCACTACCGATTGGTAAATATCAAGATAAGATACCAGCGATACTGGTTAAAAGTGCGCAAACAAAAGAAGAATTTGATAAGTTAATTGTGAAAGAAAAGTCAGATACGTTTTCAGCTGTTTTTCTAGGGCAAGTTGCTACCGTTTCCTTGAAAACGGATAATACATCGTTTCGTGTGCGTGTTAACGGTAAGCCTGGTGTTGTTGTGGGAATACGGCGTGGTATTGATGCAAACCCCGTTGATGTGTCAGCGTTGGTTTACAAAAAGGTTGATCAAATTAAGGCAAGTTTGCCAAAGAACATACGAATTGCTGTTGTGTTGGATCAGGCGGTGTTTGTGAAAACATCTATTCAAACGATTGAACGATCAATTGTTGAGGCTGTTCTTTTGGTTCTTGGGATCGTTTTATTATTTTTAAGGTCGTTCCGTGCAACATTAATACCGCTTATTACAATACCTATTTCACTGGCAGGGGCGATGCTTTTTTTGCATACATTTGGTTATTCAATTAACATAATGACGTTGCTTGCGATGGTTCTTGCTGTTGGCTTGGTTGTGGACGATGCGATTGTTGTGTTGGAAAATAGTGCGCGCCATATTGAAGGCGGTGCACACCCTATGGACGCGGCTTGTGCGGCGGCTAAAGAAATTGGATTTGCCATTGTCGCTATGACGGCAACGTTGGTAAGCGTGTTTGCACCTATCGCATTTATTCAGGGACAAATTGGACAGTTATTTATTGAATTTGCTGTGGCATTGGCGGGGAGTGTTCTTATTTCAGGTGTTGTGGCTTTAACACTATCGCCACTGATGTGTGGTTATTTGTTGCAGACAAAACAGCATAAGATGTTTCCTGTAGTTGATCGTATGCTGGGGCGCATGTCAGACGCGTATACGCACGTATTAATTTACGTGTTGCCAAAACGGTTTATAACATTATTATTTATGGTTTTATCACTTGGTATCACGGTATGCCTTTTTAGTTTTTTACCCCAAGAAACTGTACCGAAAGAGGATCGTAGCTTGATGGGGGTTTTTGTGCCACCTATACCAGGTAAAAATATTGATACACTTGATGAAATGGTTATTAATGTTGAAAAAAAAATAGGTGCTCTACCAGAGGCAGAAAGTATTCTTGTTTTTATGGGAAAATGGGGCGCGGAGCTTTGTTTTGGGCTTTATGATAAGGCACTTCGTAAACGATCAACAACGGAAATAAAAAATTCGATTCAGCCACTCGTCGATGATATGCCATCTGTTGATATGGATGTGTGGACGGTTGATTCTGGATTGCCTGGCCTTGATAATATGGATTCGGGTAAGCTTAAGATGGTTGTATCAACTGATGCGCCGTATCGCTCTCTGTTTGATGCTGGAGAAAAAATATTAAGAATTTCACGAACTGGAAAAATCTTTCCTGGTTTATGGCATGATTTGAATTTTAATAGCAATGCATACCGTGTTGAATTAGATAATGACGTTATTGCTAAATTTAATTTGGATGAGAAAGCAATTGCTAAAGAAATAGAGGTCTTTTTTAGTGGTGATAAATCACTGACTTTTAATAAAGATGGTGTTTTCTATTCGATTACCCTGACTGGGCAAAAAAGGCCATGGACACTTGATGAATTATATTTCACCACTAAAAAGGATGTTACGTTATCGCTTGGTGCTATTGGTACGTTAACGCCAGCGGCTCAACCTGCTGATTTGTTTCATTATAATCAAATGCATGCGCTTATCCTTATTACAAAATTAAAAGATGGTATGTCTCTGGAAAATGGGATGGTGACGTTAAAGCAATTAACAAACACGCATTTGCCAGAAGGATATAAACAAAACTGGATTGGATCGGCTAAAGCGCATTTAGAATCGCAGTCAACAATGATAATGCTTATTTTTCTGTCGATTGTCTTTATTTACGCGATTATGGCGATGCAATTTGAAAGTTTTATTGATCCTTTTATTGTCATGTTAACGGTGCCATTAGCAGCAATGGGGGCATTGTTGTTGGTATGGGTATGTGGTCAATCTATGAATGTATACACGCAAGTTGGACTGATTACCTTGATTGGGTTAATTACAAAAAATGGTATTTTAATTGTTGAATTTGCTAATCAGTATATGGAAAAAGGCGAAACAGCTATTGATGCTGTGAAAGCCGCTGCTATCTTAAGGCTTCGACCTATTTTAATGACAACAGCAGCGATGATATTTGGTGCTGTACCTTTGTTATTATCGAATGCAAGTGGGTCAGAATCCAGACGTATTATTGGTGCTGTGCTCGTTGGGGGGCTCAGTTTTGGAACGGTGTTAACACTTATCTTTTTGCCAACATTATATGTTATTATAAAAGATCGATATGCGTAGAATAAAGGTGCGTGTATAAAGAAAATAGTTTTTTTTTACACAAAGTTATCCACAACCTTATATAAAATTATATCAATCTGATGTGCTAACGATGTAGAGACACTGTATATGATAAAATTCATTAAAAATTAAGGGAAACTGCGCTATCTGGGGCGTGATTATTTTTTAAGCAAACCCGGCAGAGATGAGAAAATCAGCCATTGTTAACACTTTATTTACTAGTTATCCACAGACTTATCCACAGGTTCTGGGGATAAGTTTTTCCCATGTTTATTTATGCAAAAACACATGTTTTTCACGCGATCATTTGATGTAAATTTGTTAATTTTACAGGCAGCATATTATGCAATTGAGTGCTGCGTAAAATAACACTATCATGGTCGAATAAATCTTAAATTTATGTATGTATGTTTTCTGTTTTATCGACCATTTCACTTGCTATTCCATTTATAGGTGTACTTTTAAGTATAGCGCTTTTTCCATTGTTTGCCTCGTCATTTTGGCATCGTTTTGAGAAATTAGTCTTGCTATTTTGGGGGGCTGCAGGTTTGATTGTGATGTGGAATCTTTTTCCCATGCCTGTCCTTATTCATTCCCTTACACACACAATGTGGTCTGAATATATTCCCTTTATTGCGGTTCTTTTTGCTCTGTTTACGATTGCAGGGGGGATTCATCTTGATTTGTCTATCAAAAATACCTCCTTAAATAATGTGTTCTTTTTGATTGTCGCATCCTTTTTTGCCAGTTTTATTGGAACAACAGGCGCATCAATTTTATTTATAAGGCCGTTATTACGTATAAATGAAAATCGTCTTTATAAAACCCATACGGTGATTTTCTTTATTTTTATGGTATCAAATGCAGCTGGATGCCTGACGCCACTTGGTGATCCGCCCTTGTTTATGGGGTATTTGCTGGGTGTGCCGTTTCTTTGGCCACTTCAGAATTTATGGAAACCCTTTTTAGGTGTTTTTAGTATGCTTTTGTTTATCTATTGGATTATTGATTGTTATTTTATGAAAAAAGAACTATCGAGTTCTGTTATTGATATAAATGCTTCTTTATGTTCATCTGTTAGAATCGATGGGAAGCGCAATATGATTTTGTTGCTTGTGCTTATTGTGACATTGCTTATTACTCCCTTTTTGCCTATTGCTGAAATAACTGCATTTGGTGGTGTATCGATAACAGTGGCTGATTGCTTACGTTTAGGTGTGATGGTTTTTCTGGGTTGGCTTTCCTATGTGATAACGCCGTCCGGTATTCATCGTAAGCAACATTTTAATTTTACCCCAGTTTATGAAGTGGCGCGTATTTTCTTATGTATTTTCATAACGCTGATTCCACTTAATCATGTGTTATCAGGAGATAAAAATGTGTTTGCATCACTATTGACGATGAATATGGGCGTATCACCCCAATGCCTCTACTTTTGGTTGTCAGGGATTTTTTCTGGATTTTTGGATAATACTCCTACGTATCTCGTATTTTTTAAACTTGCTGGTGGAAATATTGCTGAACTTACAACGGTGCAAAAGCCAATTTTAATAGCAATTTCGTTAGGTTCTGTTTTAATGGGGGCGTTAACATATATAGGAAATGCTCCCAATTTTATGGTGTTAAGTATTGCAAATCAGCATAAGATAAAAATGCCAAGTTTTCTTGGTTATATGGTATGGTCATTTATTATCTTAATTCCAATTTTTCTAGTGATGAGTTATTTATGGTTATAGAGCCTCTGTTAAATAGTACTGTGCCTCATGGCTTGTTAAAATCTGTTGATGGGTCTGACTTTTTACTTGATTCATTAAAGGGGCGTCCGTTTGTTTTATACTTTTATCCCAAGGATAACACATCGGGGTGTACAACGCAGGCTTGTGATTTGCGTGATAATCTGGCAGCATTTACTGAACAAGGTATTGCTGTTTTTGGCGTGTCAAAAGATAATGCGGCATCGCATAAGAGGTTTAGCGATAAATATACTTTGAATTTCCCATTATTAATTGATGAATCGGGTGTTCTGTGTGATGCATTCGGTGTTTGGAAACAAAAATCAATGTACGGAAAAGTATATTTTGGAATTGAGCGATCAACGTTTTATGTTGACGATTCATTTACGATCCGTCATATTTGGCGTAAAGTAAAAATTCCAAATCATTGGAATGACGTTTTAAAAATAATTAATTTATTATAAGTTGAAAAATATCATTAATACGCATGTGAAATTTTATGCATGTGTATTGTTTTCTGTATAATCCAAAAAGGAAGTAGGACTAATTAATTTGGAACGCATACTATTTGAAGAACTTGGTTTAAGTAACACGTTGTGCCGCCGTTTATCGGTGCTTGGTTTTAATACACCAACTCCTATTCAGGAAAAAGCCATACCGTTGGTGTTGCAGGGGCAAGATATTGTGGCTTCTGCACAGACGGGTAGTGGCAAAACGGCGTCTTTTTTGCTGCCTCTTCTTCACATCTTAGGTGACATCCCTTTGAAAGCCCGCATGCCGCGTGCCATTATTATAGAACCTACACGAGAACTTGCTCAGCAAGTATATGAGCAATTTGATCGTTTTTCAGATGGTGTATTAAAGGCTGCTCTTCTTGTTGGTGGGGAATCGATGACTCAGCAAGAACGCGTTCTTAAAACGAATCCAGATGTTCTTATTGTGACACCTGGGCGTTTGTTAGATTTGTGTGAACGTGAAAAGTTGATGTTGTTTGGTATACGCTATGTTGTTATTGATGAAGCTGATCGTATGCTTGATATGGGTTTTCTACCTGATGTAACGCGTATTATGGAAAAGATTCCTTTGTCACGTCAAACAATGCTTTTCAGCGCGACATTCAGTGATGAAATTCAAAATTTAACACGTCAATTTATGTTGGCACCCAAAACGATTGCTATTTCGCGTGCAGGCAGTACTGTTGCATCGATTGATCAATATGCGTTGTATGTGGATGATAAGCAAAAGCGTATGGCGACACGTTATTTATTGAAAACATATGGCGTTCAAAATGAGTTAAAAATTCCAAGTATTATTTTTTGTAACCGTAAAACAGACGTGACAACGCTTGTATCCTCGTTAAAACGTCATGGTTTTGCGGCTGATAGTTTGCATGGGGATTTGCAACAATCAACCCGTAATCAAACGCTTGAGCGGTTTCGTTCGAGTGAAGTGCATGTTCTTGTTGCAAGTGATGTGGCGGCGCGCGGATTGGATGTTGTGGATTTGGGACTTGTGATTAATTTTAATGTTCCGATTAATGCAGAAGATTATGTACATCGTATTGGTCGGACAGGGCGAGCTGGTAAAGCGGGTTTTGCTTTTACGTTGATTGAAAAGCGGGATCAAAAGATATGGAAAGCTATTGAAGCGTTAACACAGCAATCAATTGCTGAGATAGTATTGCCCCAGGATGTGTTAAGTGTGCCATCAAAAGAATTGGCAAAGACAACGCATAAAAAGCGAGCCCCTCAAACGATAGAGAAACCTGTACAAGAAAAGTCTGTGATAGAAAAGTCTGTGGCGGAAAAACCTGTGGTAGAAAAGCCTGTTGTAAGTAGAAATGTGGCAGTGGCTTCTTACTATAAGGGGATTGAACGTGGTCATTCGCTTCTCTCGGGGAGTCAGTCGGCCACAACTTATAAAAATTATCCATCATCTGAGTATGATCGTATTACGTTTAAAGGCTTTGGTGATAGTATACCTGCTTTTTTTAAACAAGAAAGTTATCGTGCTTTTTTTGCGTTAAATGAAGTCACTGATGTGAATGAAGAAACGATTTTAAAGGATGATATTAAGGTTGAGGAACGTCGTTCAAAGCCACGCAATCGTTCAAAAAAACGTAAATTAGTAGATGGACATCATGTAGTCATTTCGTCAAATGAGCAATTGGTTAGCAATGGTGAAGAGGATGCGTTAACGCTTTCACAAAATGATGGTGCTGATCATTCATCGTCTGCTTAATTGTGACTATTGAATTAAAGAACATTAAAATATTTATAAAATGAGCACAGAGCACAGATGAGTATAACTAAAACTGCCGTAAAAATTAAACGATTACCCCATGCTGAACATTTTCCCTTGCCATCATATGCAACAGTGGGGAGCGCGGGGCTTGATTTGATGGCTGCAGTTTCGTCTGAAGTCATTATTGAGCCAGGAAAACGGGTGCTTATTCCAACAGGTGTGTCAATTGAGTTGTCAGTAGGGTATGAGGCGCAGATTCGTTCACGATCTGGGTTTGCTCTTAAAAATGGGGTGTTTGTGCTTAATTCACCTGGAACGATTGATTCTGACTATCGTGGTGAAATTTGTGTTATTTTGATGAATGTTGGAGAAGAATCGTTTTGTATTATACCAGGTATGCGGATTGCACAAATGATTGTTGCTTCTTACACGTTTGTTGAATGGTCTGAAGTAAATGATTTGGAAGACACGGATCGTTCTGCAATTGGTTTTGGTTCAACAGGTGCTTAAGGAAGAGAGGTTTTTATGCAAAATGAGTGTATATTATCCTTTCCTCAATTATTTTTAGATATCGACTTTGCTATACGTTTAGACCATAAAGATTCTTGGGTTATGTCCAAGGCAGATATAAGAAAAGTCCGAGGATGCCCCCTTTGAAGAATATTATCTATCTATTTTTTATAAAAATATGCTTTTTCTTTATGATAAGTTGTACTGTTATGACTGCGAGCACAAACGTATCTAAACATGTGGATTTGGCAGAACCTAAGACAGTTGATGTTCCAATTAAGGGTGCTAAAAAGAAAAAGGTAGATAAAACAGCAGATAAGAAAGTTAGTAAAAAACAACAAATAAACGAAAAAGAGGTTGCTCCAACAACATCAGCATCTGTTGCTGTACCTGCGGTGGTTGCAACAACAACTGCGGTTTCGACTGTTCCAGCCGCTACATTGCCACTACCTCGTTTCGCATCTATACGTGCTAAAAAGGTAAATTTACATGTAGGGCCAGGTGTTAACTTCCCTGTTAGCTGGCTTTTGCAACGTCAACGAATGCCTGTTGAGATTATTGCTGAATTTGATACATGGCGTCAAATTCGTGATTGGCAAGGAACTGAAGGTTGGGTTCACAAAAGCTTGCTTATGGGTAAACGTTCGTTTTGGACATTGCATAAAACACAAGAATTGAAAGCATCTGCGGATAAAAGTGCAAAGATCATAGCTTATGTTCAGGCAACTGTTACAGGACATCTTTTGGAATGCCAGGCTCAATGGTGTAAGGTTGAAGTTACAGCAACAGAGAATGCTGTAAAGGGGAAATCGTATAAAGGTTGGCTACCTAGGCAGGCTATTTGGGGTGTTTATCCGCATGAAAGTAAATTTTAAAAGATGGTACAGTATGTGACGAATGATTCCTTGGTCTCATTTTCTGATGTTACGTATATGGCTCCGTTTCCTAAACAGCATCGTCTTGTTGATACTGTTTCATTTCATATTGATGCACAGACAATTACCACAATTATTGGGCCAAATGGAGCTGGTAAAACGACGCTTTTACGTTTAATGCTGGGACTTATTCAGCCGACAGATGGTTCTATTTATAAAAAGCGAGATATCAAAATTGGTTATATGCCACAACGATTGAGTCTTAATGCGCGTTTGCCACTAAACGTTGAACGTTTTCTTACTCTATCTGATTTAGCAAATCGAACTTCAAATGCGCGGGATAAAGTACTAATGGTGCTAGAACAAGTAAATGCTGTCTATGCGTTAAAGCAAAGCGTGCATACATTGTCGGGGGGGGAATGGCAGCGTATTTTGTTGGCGCGTGCCTTGCTTCAATCGCCTGATTTGCTTGTTTTGGATGAGCCTGTGCAAGGACTCGATATAACAGGGCAAGCTGAATTCTATCGTCTGTTACATCATATACGCCATACATTGGGTTGTGCTGTTGTGCATGTGTCACATGACTTGCACCTTGTTTGGAATGCCAGCGATACCGTGATTTGCCTTAATAAGCATATTTGTTGTATGGGGCACCCTGAACATGTAAGGCAGGATCCAGCTGTGCAGGCATTATTTGGTGGCTTTGTACCTTACGTCCATCAGCATGACCACGATCATAGTCATGAACGTAAGGTAAATGAACATGCATCGTGTAGCGGCCATCATCATGTTTGATTATTTTATTATATACGCCTGCATTGCAGCTGTTTGTTTATCATTTAGTCTGGCGCCTATCGGTTGTTTTTTACTTTGGCGACGCCAAGCTTTTTTTGGTGATGTAATGGCACATAGTGCGATGCTTGGCGTGGCTATTAGTTTGATCTGTGGGGCGTCATCCCCTTTGTGGGGAATTATCCTGGTTTGTTTTGTGTTGTCAGGGTTTCTGGCTTATGGTCCTCGGTTTTTTAATTTGCCATCCGATACATGGCTGGGGTTATTATCATACACCTTAATGGCGGTTGCGTTCATTGTAATTAGGACATTGCCGCGAAGTCAGCAAAATGTTGAGCATTTCTTATTTGGTGATTTATTATTGCTAAATCGAATGGATATTATAACATTAATTATTATGATATTAATTGTTGCGTTGTTTTTTTTATTATGCTGGCGAAAGCTTATTTTGATTACCCTTGATCCTGATTGGGCACATGTTGAAGGCATATCGCCATCACATATGACCTTTCTTTTTTTGATGGTTTTATCGTGCATTGTCGCAACGACGTTGCCGATTATTGGTGCTCTCCTTGTGCCTGGATTGCTGTTGTTGCCTGGCGCCTGTGCGGCGCAATATGCGACATCACCTGAAGGTATGATAAAGCGTGCTATTTTTATGGCATTGGTGATGTTATTTAGTGGCATTGGATGTGGGTTATTCATGGATTGGCCCATTGGACCTGCCAGTGTTATTGCTGGATTTTTCTTATTTATTTTGACGCGTTTAGCTGTTTCTATTCAAAAATAGTTCGTGTATAACATATGAGAATATGCAAAAAGGGAATAGGGCACTTATGAACGATATCATGCAAAAAATAGAGCAAAAAACAAGAGTGTTTAGGGCATTAAAATCGATGCCTGTTCAACTCGTGATCAGTATTTTAATTGTTGTTTTGTGTGGTTCATACTTTCCTCATCCAGTCGCACGCGCTGCATATACCTTTAGCCTTTTAATGAAAGACTTATTGTTGTTTGTTTTGCCGCTTGCGGTTGCCTCTTTTATTGCGTCAACGTTGATTAGTTTTCGTCAAAATGCGCTTTTACTTGTTTTGGTGTTGCTTATCTTTGAAGGTATTTCAAATGCAATAAGTGTGATGTATGCCTATGGTGTAGGGGTGTTATGTCAACAATGGATTCCTGTATTTCAGGCAAATCTCTCTCAGGATTTTCAGCTTGTACCGTTTTTTCAAATGAGTGATTATCGACCTGGTTTTTGGTCATCTGTTAATGGTGTTTGTATGGGTACGCTTTTAGGCGTTTTGGGTGCAACTGTTCGTGTTGCACATTTAGATACAATTGTTTTTCGTATGCGTGATTATATGGGACTTGTTTTTAGTCGTGTTTTTGTTCGTTTGATACCTCTTTATGTTTTTGGTTTTCTTGTGTTTATGCAACATTCAGGATTATTGGAAGAAATTGTTAATTCATATGTTTCAATTATTGCGTTTGTTACATTTGTTATTTTCGCATACTTGACAATAATTTTGTTGATAGCGTCTCGTTTTAAAGGAAATGAACTTCAGCGTATCATTCGTCATATTTGGCCGACAGGGGTGATCTCGTTTACAACGATGTCAAGCGCGGCTACAATGCCTTTCACGATTGAGGCCGCTGAAAAAAACCTTAAAACACCAGGTTTTGCAGCGATGCTGATTCCTGCAACAACAAACATTCAACAGGTTGGTGATTGTATTGCAAATGCCTTTTTATGTCTTGTTATCCTTAAGAATTTTGGAAAGCCCATGCCTGATTTAATGTCATGGAGTATTTTTTTGATGTGGTTCACCCTTGCGCGGTATACAACGGCTGCTGTTTTGGGTGGTGCTATTTTTATTATGGTACCTATTTATGAACATTATCTTGGTTTTACGTACGAAATGACGGCACTTATTATTGCGCTTAATGTTGTTCTTGATCCGATTATTACGTCCACAAATGTGTTATGTAATGGGGCACTTGCCATTGTGTTTGAACGGTTGTGGCTTTGGATTAAACGTTATCATCCTGTTAAAACGATGCCATTTTCGGCACGCCAATAAATATACACTTCGTCATCCCATTTGACATCGCGTTCGGTTAGGCGCAGCAGATTTGTAACGGCTACCTGGACGCGTTTTCCTGATTCTAGTTCAATATGATAGATTGACATATCCCCCAAATACCCGATTTCGCGAACGATACCTTTTGCAAAATTTCGGTTGTTTGTGGTGGATTGGTATTCTGTAGGTGTATTTTCTGCTTGTGGCTCATGTTGCGCTATATCAATCGTGGTGTCGGTTAATAAGAGATCGCTGCTAATGATTGTATTATTTTCTATCGGTTTCGTTGTTGAAATCATAACTTTTTCAGGACGAATCGCGACCGATACATGTGATCCTAATGGCATGGCTGCGGCATGTGTTATTTGAAGTTGGCACCCAGCCTCTGGTGATTCAATGATGACGTGATCAGGCGCATCCTCAATCACAATGCCATCAAAGACATTCATTGTGCCAATAAATTCAGCGACATAACGTGAATTTGGAAACTCATAAATGTCGTGAGGAACGCCCGTTTGACGGATACGCCCTTCTTCCATGATGGCCATACGTGTGGACATGGTCATGGCTTCTTCTTGATCATGAGTGACCAAAATAAAGGTAATACCCACTTTTTCTTGAATGTTAACCAATTCAAATTGCGTCTGTTCGCGTAGTTTTTTATCAAGTGCGGCCATGGGCTCGTCAAGTAAAAGCAATTTTGGTCGTTTAACAAGACTTCGGGCAAGGGCAACACGTTGGCGTTGTCCCCCTGATAATTGATTGGGGCGTCTTTCGGCAAATGATCCCATTTGTACAAGATCAAGTACTTGTCGGACGCGTTGATCAATTTCGTCGTTATGCATGTGCTCTTGCTTGAGGCCAAAGGCAATGTTCTGATAAACCGTCATATGTGGGAACAATGCGTAGGATTGAAACATCATGTTAACAGGGCGTTTATAGGCAGGCCAGCTGGTGATATCAATGCCATCAATTAAAATGCGTCCTGATGTTGGTTGTTCAAAGCCAGCAAGCATGCGTAAAAGGGTGCTTTTACCGCATCCTGATGCGCCGAGCAATGAAAAGAGCTCTCCTTGATGAATGGATAGATTTAGATTTTTAACTGCATTGACTGGGCCAAAGCTTTTGCTAATGTTCTCAAGCTGAATATATGGTTTTGCATTCGGATTATGCCACGGTTCAAGGTGTTGGCTGGCCGGTCTGTTTTGCATGTGTAATTACCTTTTAATGACGGTTCTAATGGGTGATGATATTACTTCTGTGTCATCGGTTAAGTCGAATCATCGTCCATGCTTTTGTTCGAAGACGATCGTAGTTTAAACTTTTTTCACTTGTTTGTGGGGCATCAAGACGTAATTTTTTCATTAAATCTGATTTTGGGTAAATGGCTTTGTTTTGACGTAAACCGCTATCAATCATGGGGAGTGATGTTTCAATAACAGTTGGAATTTTTGAATAGTTTGTTATTTTAGCAGCAATTTCAGGTCGCAGTAAGAAGTTAATGAATGTATGTGCATTTGTTGGGTGCGGCGCACCGACAGGAATGGCAATACAATCAATCCATAAAGTTGTACCTTCTTCTGGAACGATATAAATGATGGTTCGCCCTAATTCTTTTGCTTCTTCTTCTGCTTTTTGTGCCTCGCCAGACCAGGCTTGTGCAATGCATGTATCCCCTAATACAAGGTCATTAATAAAGCGCGATGATGAAAAACGTCGAATTGATGGTCTTAGTTTGATTAAATGCTCTGTTGCCGCTTTTAAATCATCTGTTGTTTCGCTATCACTTGGCCGTCCTAAATAATGCAAGATAAGGGGGATGACATCGGTCGCTTCTTCGAGAAAACTAACACCGCAACTTTTCAATTTGGCAAGATTTTCAGGTTTAAAAAGGGTGTCATAATGATTGAGGTTCGCATGAGGTAGGATTTTTTGGACTTTATCTTTGTCCATTGCAATGCCGAGTGTTCCCCAATAGTAGGGTATGGCATACACTAAGCCTGGATCTATGGTGTTCATCTTTTCATAAATAACAGTATTTAGTCCTTTTAAATTTGGCAATGATGCCTTATTTAATGGTTGATAAATACCTGCTTTAATTTGTCGTGAAACGTAAGGGCTTGCGGTTGGAAACACAACATCATAGCCTGAGTTGCTGGCGAGTAATTTTGCCTCTAATACTTCGTTATTATCAAAGACATCAAGGCGTACACGAATGCCTGTTTCTTTTTCAAAAGCATTAATTACATCAGGTGGTAACATACCGTACCAGTCATACACGCTAACAATGTTGGCTTCTACAACAGCTTTAGAATGTTTATCTTTTTTAATGCCAAATGTATAAAAAAGAAAACCAATAAGAATAATAGGCGCTAGGCGAATAAATATTTTAAGCATAAATATGGTATGAAATGATACAGTCCAACCTTATAGTTAACACAAGAAGACGGATGGCGAAAACGTAAAAAGCACGTTTGAGGATTCATTTTTTACATAAGATGAAAAAAAATAAGAATTTGTTGAAAAAACCTCCAGTCGTTATGAATTCCGTGCTAAAAATAAGTATCTGATTTTTTTGCTGATTTGCTATGCTGTTAAACTATATTTTAAAACGTATTTTACTTATGATCCCGACATTGTTTGGTATTATGTTGATTAATTTCATGATTATTCAGGCTGCACCTGGCGGACCCGTTCAGCAGATTTTATCCAAAATGCGTGGGCAGAGTTCTGATATTGACATTCGTTTTGGTGGCGGTGATGATATGTTCGGCGGTGCAACGGCGGGTTTTGGTGGAGATCATTCAGCATCGTATAAAGGAGCGCATGGGATTGATCCTGCGTTTATTAAAGATTTAGAAAAGCAATTTGGGTTTGATAAGCCTGCACACGAACGATTTTTTTTGATGATTAAAAATTACCTAACATTCGATTTTGGCAAAAGTTATTTTCGCAATAAAAGCGTTGTATCCCTTGTCAAAGAGAAACTAAGTGTTTCAATATCGCTTGGTCTTTGGACAACGTTTTTTGTGTATTTAATTTCAATTCCGCTTGGTATTTCGAAAGCAGTCAAGCATGGTTCGGCCTTTGATGTTTGGACAAGCGTGCTGGTTATTATCGCGTATGCTGTGCCGAGTTTTTTGTTTGCGCTTTTACTGATTATTCTTTTTTCAGGCGGCAGTTTTTTTAGCGTTTTTCCACTTCGCGGTTTAACGTCGGATAATTTTGAAACGCTCTCGTTGTTCGGAAAGTGTAAAGACTATTTTTGGCATTTAGCGCTTCCTCTGACATCTATGATTATGAGTGGATTTGCTAAGCTTACCCTTCTTACAAAGAATTCATTTTTGGAAGAAATTAATAAACAATACGTTTTAACAGCGTATGCAAAGGGGGCAACAAAACATCGTGTTTTGTATCATCATGTGTTTCGTAATGCAATGTTGATCGTGATTGCTGGTTTTCCAGCTGCTTTTATTGCTGTTTTGTTTACGTCTTCATTGCTGATTGAAGTCCTCTTTTCTTTGGATGGGCTTGGTTTGCTGGGGTTTGAGGCTGCCCTTAGTCGTGATTACCCTGTGATGTTTGGGACGCTCTATATGTTTACACTTCTTGGGATGGGGCTGCATCTGTTGGGCGATCTTTGTTATATGATGGTTGATCGTCGTATTGATTTATCTAAAGGGCGCGGTGACTAGAAATATATTTCCTTAGTGACGCTATTTTTCTTTGATTTTTGAAAAACATGCGCAAAATCATGCATTCTTCAACTGGTGTTTTGCTTTTGGAAGATGGCATACAAGATAACATGAGTACTTTTTTGGAATATAATACATGAAAATACTTTCGTCGTTAAACAAACAACAAAAAGAAGCCGTTGCGCTTTTGCAAATTGGTACGTTCCTTGAATATTTCGATCTTATGCTGTATGTGCATATGGCCGTTTTATTAAATAGTTTATTTTTTCCGAAAACAGACCCACACACAGCATCGCTTTTAACAGCCTTTGCTTTTTGTTCAACGTTTGTATTGAGACCTTTTGGCGCTATTTTATTTGGTTATATTGGTGATAATTATGGTCGGAAAACGACAATCATCATTACAACAGCACTTATGTCACTTTCGTGCGTTATCATGGCTAATTTGCCCACATACGCACAAATTGGTATTACAGCTGCGTGGTGTGTTACTTTATGCCGTGTATTTCAGGGGCTCTCGAGTATGGGTGAAATTATGGGTGCGCTTGTTTATATGACTGAAATTACAAAGCCGCCGGTTCAGTACCCTGCAGTCTCATTTATTAGTTTAGCGGCTTTTACGGGTTCGTGTGCGGCACTTGCTATGTCTGCTCTTGTCACGACAGTTGGTCTTAATTGGCGTATTGCTTTTTGGGTAGGTGCGGCTATCGCGGCTGCGGGTTCAATTGCACGAACACGTTTACGCGAAACCCCTGATTTTATTGAAAAAATAAATAAACGAAATAAAAAGCAGCAACAAAAAAATGCTGGATCTGATGAATCTCATCAAGTCACTGATTGTGAGAAAATGAAGAATCAAACAACGGTTGCTTTTTTCTTTATTTATTGTGGCTGGCCTGTTTGTTTTTTCCTTGCGTATATGTATTTTAATTCAATCTTGCAGAGAGTGTATGGCTATACACCAGAAGATGTTATTTTGCATAATTTCGTATTATCAATTATTCATGTTGTTTCCTGTTATGTGTTGTCCGTTATGAGTTTTAAAATATTCCCTTTGTTTATTCTAAAGGTAAAAGGTTACATATTCCTGGGGCTAAGTATTTTATTTCCCATTCTAATTTACATGACGACGTCTCATTATCAATTATTTATTTTACAAGCGGTTCTTATCATTGTTGCACTTGGTGATTATCCTGCTGTTGGTATTTTTGTTAAACATATTCCTGTTTTAAAACGCGTAACAGCAACGAGTTTTTTATATTCGCTTTCACGGGCTGTAACGTATGTTATTACTTCATTTGGGCTTGTATACTTAACTGAATTCTTAGGGCATTGGGGGATTTGGGTGATTCTATTGCCAGCTACAATTGGCTATTTATGGGCTGTTAATCATTATGAAAATCTTGAAAGTATTGAAAAAGTAAATATGTCAATGAAAAATTTGTCGTACTCGTGATGATTCTGTGCTTTTTACAGATAGTTGAGTTAATATTATTAAAATAGTAAGTGTTTTTTTTTATAAATTAGTGTATGGTCTCTTTTTGAAAAAGCGTCATTTTATAGTGCATTAATATAATAAGTCAATTTTAAATAAAGGAAGTATAATGTTAAAGTGTATCTTATGTCTATTTGTTTTTTTGAGTCAAACATTTAGTGCGCAAATCTTTATTACTTTGTCGGATAATTTATTTGTTCGCGTACCAATGCCTAAAAAAGGTATTGTCTGTTCTAATCATGATCGTGTTGAACGTATTCGTAAGATCCTTACAAATGTAAAAACTTATAAATCTAATTGGGGACCAAAAGTGTATGTTGGGTTATACAAAGGTCATGCCGTTTTTATTGCAAGCGCGCCTGTGGGTAGCGGAGCTGGACTCATGTTTACGGAACTCTATTCAGCTGGTGCTGAGTATATTATCCGTTATGGATCAGATGATGTGAAAGAGCCTCTTGATCATGAAGAAAATCTTGTGAAAATTATTAATGAAACTGATAATTTGTATGGTTATAATAAAGCTAGTGCTGTTCCAGAAAACGAATGGGGAAAGTCAATATTTGCATCGGAAACATTGTTAGGCGTTCTTCGGGAAGAGGCGACGAACCGGGATTTGTGTGTGGAGGAGCGTATTTGCCATCATTTGGAGAATTATCATGCCCTTCGTAAACCTGAACGTTTTTCACCAGAGCGTGAAAAGATATTGAAGCAGCAGTTAGCACAAATTAAACGAACCGATAAAAATGAAAGCTTTGATATGGAAAGCGCCGTTTTGTTTAGAGTGGCTAAAGATTTTAATAAGCATGCCGCAGCTGTTTTACAGACGGTCAATAAAGCGAATGACAAAGAAGGTCCTTATGAAGGACACAACAAACGCAAAGCTATTAGTCAAGAGATAATGTTTGCGGAATATGTGCTTTCGGCACTTATGCGTATTAACTAAAGTGTTTTCAGGAGGAGGTGGTGTTGCTTCAAGTTGTCCCTTTTTAAATTGCATCTGAAAAGTAATGAATGATCGTATGGTTTTGTGCTAGATTCGAACATAATGTCAGGAGAATCGATAATGCCATCACATAAAACCGATCATATTGTGAGTGTTGACTTTGAAAAAGCAATCAGCGAACGTTACCTTGCGTATGCGTTGTCAACGATTATGTCACGGTCATTACCAGATGTGCGTGATGGATTAAAACCTGTTCACAGGCGCCTTATCTATGCGATGCAGCAATTGCGTTTAAATCCGCAATCAGGATTTAAAAAATGTGCACGTGTGGTTGGAGACGTAATGGGTAAATTTCATCCCCATGGTGATTCTGCTATTTATGGTGCGCTTGTGCGTTTGGCGCAGGATTTTTCGGTACGCTATCCTCTGATTGATGGACAGGGAAACTTTGGTAATATTGATGGTGATTCAGCGGCAGCAATGCGGTATACCGAAGCACGTTTAACACCCATTGCTATGGAATTGATGGATGGGCTTGATGAGGATGCGGTTGATTTCAGATCCACCTATGATGGTGAATCGGAAGAGCCTATGGTGTTTCCATCATCATTTCCAAATTTATTAGCCAATGGATCAACAGGTATTGCAGTTGGTATGGCAACATCGGTGCCACCCCACAATTTGGATGAGTTATGCAATGGCTTGTTATTATTATTAAATAATCCAAATGCAACCGTTGCTGATGTTGTTGAGCATATTCCAGGCCCTGATTTCCCAACGGGTGGTATTTTAGTTGAAGATTCAAGTGCGATCTTAAAAGCTTATGAAACAGGGAGAGGGAGTTTTCGCCTTCGTGCACGCTTTGAGATAGAAGATCTGAAGAACGGTCAATATAGGATCATCATTACTGAAATTCCCTATACGGTTGAAAAATCAAAACTTATTGAAAAAATAGCAACGTTACTTAGTGATAAAAAGTTGCCTTTGCTTGATGATATTCAAGATGAATCAACGGATGACGTGCGTGTTGCGTTGGTGCCAAAAAATCGAAATGTTGATCCTACTGTATTGATGGAATCATTGTTTCGAACGACTGACCTTGATATACGTATCCCATTGAATCTAAACGTTTTGGATGCCAATACGGTGCCACGAGTGATGAATATTAAGGAAGTTTTGGTTTGTTTCTTGGATCACCGCTTGGTTGTTTTAGAGAGACGAACACAGCATCGGTTAATGCAAATTTTGGCGCGCCTTGAGATCTTAAAAGGATTGCTGATTGTTTATTTGAATTTGGATGAAATTATTCAAATTATTCGTGAAGAGGATGATCCGAAGGCTGTCATGATGACGCGTTTTGATTTGACTGAAACGCAAGTTGAGGCGATCTTGAATATGCGTCTTCGGGCGCTTCGTAAAATTCAGGAAATTGAAATTCGTAAAGAGTTTGATGAACTGACGAATGAACAGGGACAACTTGAAGCGTTATTAGCAGATCCGAAGAAAAAAAGAGCGCTGATTGCTAAAGATTTGAAAGAACTCCAAAAACGATTCGGTAAGCAAACAGTCATAGGGAAACGGCGTACAGATTTGTCATCGGCACCTGATGTGATTATTGTACCTTCAGAAGATGTTATTGAAAAGGAAGACGTAACGGTTGTTTTGTCATTGAAAAATTGGATTCGCACGATTAAAGGACATAATACCAGTGATTTAAAATATAAAGATGGTGATGAAGAGCGTTATGTATTGAATGCCAGCACGACAGATAAGTTGTTATTGCTTGCGACGAGTGGGCGTTTTTTCACGATTGGTGTTGATAAAATCAACCGCACACGTGGTCATGGTGATCCAATTCGAATGAGTATTGAGCTTGAAAATACGGATGATATTTTATATGCCTTTATTATAACACCTGGTACTGAACAGCGCTTTGTTCTTATTTCAACATCTGCGCGTGGTTTTATTGTTAAGGCAGATGATATCTTGGCGCAAACAAAAAGTGGGAAGCAAGTATTAACGCTTGATGATAAAGAAAAACCGTTTGCGTGTATGCCGATTACGGGTGACCATATTGCGATTTTGGGTGAAAATCGAAAGTTATTATTCTTCCCTGTTTCTGATTTGCCCGAAATGGTACGTGGAAAAGGGGTATCTTTCCAAAAATATAAAGATGGTAGTGTATCTGACATTAAAATTATCACGATTGCTGATGGATTGCAGTGGACACGTGCAGGTAAAGAATATCACCAAAAGGATTTGCGTTCATGGCTTGGAAAACGTGCGGCGGCAGGACGATTGGCGCCTATTGGATTCCCGAGAACGAATAAGTTTACAGATTAAGGCTGGTGCGTAATGTATGTGTTTTGAATTTAATTATTCTATAGACCTGCTGTAAGCGGGCTTGGTTGGTATGTTGGTGCGCCCAATACATTCAAATTCGTTAGTGTTTTAAAGTTGATGGACAATAAAAAGCTGGTATCGGGTTTTAAATCGCGGTCGTGGTAACCTGATCGATATACGCCCATATTAAAGGAAAAGCATTCATCTTCATAGGTTGCTGCTATAAAGGTCGCAAGGCTTGTTCCACCATTTGTTTGTTTTAAATTTCGTATTTGACCAACAGACAGGCTCCATGTTTCTGTGAATTTTGAAGAGAGTTGAAGATTGAGCTGCGAAATATAGTTGTTTTGTTGTGTAGCATGTTTATTGAGAAAAACATGAGCGGCGTCAATTTTAAAAACTGGCTTTCCAATACTCGTGCCAAATTCTGAATAGCGTACGGTTTTAAAGCTTGGATTAATAGCCATACGGTAACGATTCGATAGCCACGAGGCAGGCTTTGCCTTGATTCGCATGATTATATCTGTTTTATTGGCGTCTTCGCCAAGACCATTTCGCACGACATGTTGGTTATCAAGGCGTCTTGATTGCCCTAAAAAGACAGCAACCATACGCTGCTTTGAAAAACGGAGCTCATTTTCAAGCCCCGTAATGGCTCTGGTTCCTGTGTCAACACGATCAATTCCATCAAAACGATTGGCGGCAAAAAGATTGGTATCGTCGAGCTCAAACGTTTGAGAATCTTCATTTGGAATATAGCGATTATTAAGAGTTGTTGGATTAGATACAAGTGTTGCCTGTGGTTTTATAACCCAGTTTGTAACGGACATACGTTTTTGAAATGGCCATTGCCAATCAAGACTTCCCTGGGGAAATACACGTATGTGGCGATGTTCGAGTGTTTTATTTTGGTTGATTGTAGCTGGATCAGCTATGGTGTAATAACGGCGCATTATGTACACATCGCCGCGTGCCTTTGTTTGTGCTGTTATAATGTGTCCGTATGGCAAAACCCATGGGCGGTGCCAGGATACGCCATTTGAAAGGCGATACATGTTTGTACCTGAGCGACCTGGTACAGGGTAATCGCGGTATAAGGCAAGAACATCTCCCTCAATAGCAAAATCGCCGCCAATTTTTGGTGCTTTAGTTTGGTAATGATACATACCCTTTGGTAAAACAAGTGGGGTTGTTTTAGGGGCATCTGTTTGAAAGAAAAGTGATTTCACATCCATATAGGTTGTGTCAGTAAAACGCTGCCATGTGATGTTTGAACGTAAACTTTTACTATCGCTGATAAATGGTGATTGGCGAATCAGACGGTACCGGGATAAATAAGTTGTGTCACTGGCGCGGTTTAAATCCATGCTTAACCGTTGCTCCTCATTGATATCAAGGCGTGATTGCATAGCAACATTCCAGCGATCAGCATTTGGCTCACGGGGGCCATTCCATGCTTGGGGGGCTGATGTTGATTTCTTGGGCAGATTATTTGTTTTAGTATAACTACTATTTATTTTAAAGACACCATCATGAAAGCGTTGACGATATTCACCTTTAATGATACCTGATTGTTTTGTTGTTAATACAGGCGTTAAAGTGATGTCATTTTGATCTGAAATGACGTAATACACAGGAATACCAAATGTGTAACCAAGATCTTGGTTGCTTCCAAATTCAGGTGACAAAATGCCTGATTGACGTTTGACGGTGGGATCTGGATGATAAAAATAAGGTGTGTAGAATATGGGGATTCCTTTTACTTCCAAGCGTGCATTAGTATATACAATGGTTTGCTTATCTTTATCATGAACAATTTTATCGGCTTTTAATTGCCACATTGGTTTTTTTGTACTGCATAATGTACAGGGAGTATAATCAGCCATTTCCATTGTGGATACGATGTCATTTTGACGATGTCCTTTGGTGGCATGTAGGGTTGTTTTATCCTTTGTAAGAAGCGTTAATGTTTTTATGGTGCCTGTCTTAAAGTCGTGCGAAAGTGAAAGTTCATCTGCTTCAATGACATCATTATTGATATCTATGTAGCGAATTTTTTGAGTTGTGGAACTGTATGCTGTAAGTGTGCTTTCTGCTGTGTTGTAAATAAGTTTTGACGCACTGAGTGTTCGAACGCCTTTGGTGTCTTTTTGAGTAAGATTAACGTGCCCCTCTGCTATTATAATTTTGTTTGCCGCGTCGTATTGTATGCGATCAGCTGTTAAATTAACGGGAATGTCAGTGGCTATTGCTGCGTGTGTTGCCATGATTAAGGCTATAAGGCTGAATTGATAATAATTCATATTACGCACTTTCCTCCGCATGCATGAGGTAACCAATGCCTAAAAGGCCTGTAATAATGGGTGGAATCCAGGCAGAAAAAAAAGCAGGTAGGCGATCGGCTTGACCAAAAGCTTGGATAATATTATTGAAGAAATGAATCGTAAAGCCAGAAATAAGTGCTATACCAATAAGCCTCCCTGTTGCATGATGACGCGGGTTTGGTAAACAAAAACCAACAGCTAGAACAGCCATCACACCCAGCAAAACAATGCCTGCCCATAAACGATGCCAATAAACTTCATACGTTAGGGATGACATTCCATTTTTTTGAAGCTGACGAATAAAAGCAGGGATACGCCAAAATGGCATTTGGTGTGGTTGAATTGTACTGCGTTGAATTTTTTCCAAGGTAAGTGCTGTTGGACGATGAAGCGCGTCATATGTTTTAAGAGTAATGCCTTCATTCCACTCACGTGCATTTGTTAGCAACCATTGTCCATCAAGTAACTTCGCATTAACGGCATCAACACGTTTTAGAAAATGGTCATTTAGATCAAATTCATAAAAAGTTACTTGCTTGAACGTGCGATCGTTTAACGAAAAAGCTTCGGCGTGAAAAATTGTTTTAGAGGTTCCTTCTGTTTCTTTAAGCCAAAAACCAGTTGATGAAATGGATAGGCGCTGATGATTGCGTTTAAGCACACGTTCTTCAAGTGTTGTATGGCGTGTATTCATCACAGCGGCTATGGGGTTGAGCAGAAAGACACTTGCCGTACCAATGATAATAGCGGTTATAAAGATACCAAGGGCAAGTTGCCCACCTGAAACACCTGTTGCTCTAAGCGCAGTGATTTCTTGCATTTGATTTAATCGCCACAAAGCAATAAGACTTGCTAAGAAAGTAATAAATGGTAAAAGTTCAAGGATATGCTGTGGGAGACGTAATAAAGTAAGTTCTAAAACAAAGCTAAGGGTGGCTTCTGGAATTGCCATGACACGCCTTAATGTTTCAAGCGCATCGAAGAGTCCAATAATGACCATTAATGATAACGATACAATAAATAACCAAAGCAGCACATTTTTTGAGATGTATAGATTGGCAGCACTTTTAATATAACGAAGCGGAGAGATTGTATGCATATTTTAACGTTCCCATTGCTTTTGTAGGGACAACTTTTTTCCATAGCATGACCAGAAATCTCTTGATAAATACCAAAAGCTGCCAACAATTCCTATTAACATCAATGAATAAGCAATATAGAGTGATGCTTCAATGCGTATGCTTGTTTGGATTAATCCCATCATGATAAGGTGTATGAATAGGACACTGCCAGCTGCACATACAATTTTTTTGCGATTATAACGACGGCCTAATTCCCCAGAGAGTAAAATGCCTGCAATTAAAAGCGCATCAAGGAGGCATAGAAATGGAAGAAGGATACGTTGGTGGGCTTCGGCTTTAAAACGTCGCTTCATGTCATCGAGTATATTTGCATCGGGATTAAGAAGCTGTTTGAGTGATTTTTCGTATGCTTTTTCGGGGCGTGTCTGTGGATTTGAAAAATCTTCGGTTAAGTCGTAAACAAATTCATCAAATGAAAAATAACTAGATGTATGGGTGGTTGGGTTGTATTCTTGACGTTGCCCTTTTTTTAGTAAAATAAGGATACGTTCGCCGCTTTTATAAACACGTCCTGTCTCGGCTAGTGTTGTGTATGATGGTAAATTATTTTTAGCAGGTTGGAAAATAAAGATGCCATTAAGTTCATCTTCATCGTTATGTTCACGAATATAAAGGGTGAATCCTTTTGCTGTATTAAACGAGCCTTCACGTAGAAGGGCGCTGGACAGAGAGCTTCGCATAAGATGTTGTTGTTCACGGAATTTTTGAAAGGATGCAGGAACGACAATCATGTTAAGAAAACCAAGAAAAAGAAAGAGGCCACTTGCAAGTGTTAGAACAGGAAATGAAAGTCTAAGATTGCTGATGCCAAGTGACCGAAAAGCGGCAAGTTCATGGCTGATCATTAAACGATGAAAGCAAAAAAGACTGGCAATAGCAAAAGCAATAGGGCTAATAATGACAAATAGATCGGGTAGTAAATAAACAACTAATGAAAAATAGGCACCAATAGATACACGATTATTGACAATTAAGTCCATAAAACGCAATGATTGGGCAAGCCAAAGCGTAAATATAATCAAAACTGTAAGTATAAAACTTACAAGAAAAAATTTTTTAAAGGTATATTGAAAAAGTAAGGTCATCTTAAACGTGGCAAAATCTCAAAAAAGCGTTTATATATCTGATATGTAAATTGTCAAATGGTTTGTGTTAACATAACGTTAATGTTTTCGTTACAGTTAACCTATCGTATATAAACACATTATATAAGGAAACTTATGTTCATGCTTAAAAAAAATATTTTATCTGTTGCTATTTGTCTGCTATTAACGGCGAATGCGTTGGTTTACGCTTTGGCGCTAGATAATAAGAAGCCAGCTGTTTCTATTGTTGTTGAGGTTAATAGTGAGCCAATTACAAATGAAGATATTAATAAACGTGTAGCGTTGGTTATGCTGTCAGCTGGTGAGGGTGAACATAAAGTGACGCCTGAAATTATAGATCAGGTTAAAGATGCGCTTATTCAGGAGAAATTACAGCGTTTAATTGCAAAACAACTTAAGACTGTTGTGAGTGCAGCTGAAGTTGATGGTGCAATTAATGGGATTGCTAAAGAAAATAATATGGATAGCGAAGACCTTAAAAAGCTTTTTCAAAGTAAAGGAGTCGATATTCGGACATTGCGTGAACGTGTTGAATCCAATTTATTGTGGATACGTTCAGTTCGCCAAGCTATTGGGGCGCATACGACTATTTCGGAAGTTGATGTGAGTAATGAAAAAAAGAAAATGGAAGAAAATGATAAAAAAGAGCAGTTTGAGCTTGCTGAAATTGTTTTATTTATTGATAAGCCTGAAAATCAAAAACATGTGACGTCTGAAATTAATAGTTTATATAAGCAACTAAAAGAAGGGGCTCCTTTTCCTGCGCTTGCACGAAATTTTTCCCATGCACCATCAGGGGCGCAAGGTGGTTTAGTTGGCTGGTTTACAGAAGAGCAAATGCCTGAAGAAACGAAAAGACTGAAGGTTGGTCAGTATAGTGAACCTGTTTTACGAAGCGGACGTTACACGATTTATTATGTTAAAGATCATAAAACTCCAGGCCAGGCGGCCGATAGCGAAGCAAAAATAAGCTATCTTGATGTTAAAATTGAATTATCTGAAAATTTAAAGGAAGAAGATCAAAATCGTTTAGGGCAGTTTTTGGAACAAGCAAAAACAGCAACGGGATGTAAGGTGCTAAAAACACACGCGACAGTAGCTCATATTCAAATCGACGAAATGAATGATGTGCCTGTGGCAGGTGTTCCTGATGGGATTCGAAAGTTGTTTGCAGCAACACCAAAAGGAAAGGCGACAGAGCCAATTCGGTTGAGTGAAACAGATCTTCGTGTGTTTATGTTGTGTGAGCAAAAGGCACCAGAAAAAAAGAAATTACCATCTGACGAAGAAATTAGGATGATGCTTAAAGAACGACGGGTGCAAGAAATGGCGATTACGCAGTTTAATCGATGGAAATCGCAAGCGACAATCAGGCATAGAGCGCCGCGTTAATAAAACACATATGGTACTATAGCGAACCCAGGCTGTTGTCTGGGTTTTTTTGTATTAACCCGTATGTATACCCATTTCAAAGCAATCTATTGATTTTTAAGCCCATTTTTTGCCCACTAAATTTCACCTTTAAAAGCCTTGATTAGCGTAACTAAACGCGGTTTTAAATGTTTGTTTTTTGAACAAAAAGTCAGGCGTATAAATTCAACATTTTGATTCGTGATGGATATAGAAACCATAAAAACAAAAAAAATCAAGATTTAAATCATTTTTTGTGAGGTTTGAATTGAAACGCTGACACAATTCGATTACAGTTGGGGGGTAGGAATTTTTAGTAACTTTGAAACGCCACGTGTCGTGATGATCTTTTGTGGTCGTTTTTGTAGAGGTTACGTTCTTAAAATTAACAAGAGTATTACATATATTTTAACGTAAAGGCATTGTTGAGCACATGATTTCAGATGAAATGAAAAGCTACAGAATAGAGTGCTTCACCTTTGCGTTTAGGGAGTTATTAAATCAATGGTTAAGCGTCTACTTATCGATGCCACCCACAATGAAGAGGTGCGTATCGCCGTTGTTAATGGCAGTCTGCTGGAAGAATTTGATTCAGAGACAGCCAATAAACGGCAAATTAAAAGCAATATTTATCTAGCTAAAGTTATTCGTGTTGAGCCGTCTTTACAGGCTGCTTTTGTTGAATATAATGGTGGTCGTCACGGGTTTTTACCGTTTGCGGAAATTCATCCCGATTATTATCGTATTCCAGTTGCTGATCGACATGAATTAGAGCAAAGCCTTGCTGCTGATATGGCTAATGACAGTACGTTGAATGATCGTGACACAGCTGTTGATGGGGGGTCTGAAGGATTGGACGTAACACCTGGTCTTAATCAGGATGCGTCTGTTGTTGTTCCTGAAGCGATTCCTGAAACGGAAGAAAAGGTCATAAAATCGCGTAAACGAAAAGTCTATAAGGCTGAAGCGGCTCTTGCATCTATTGATGAAAAAAAATCAGAATTAATCGACATCGTATCTATGGATGCGATGTCGGAAGATTCGTTAATGGTCGCTGCACAGCTTGTTGAGCCATTGGTCTTAGGTGATATGAATGAACGTGATGTTTTGGTGCCATTTGCTGATGATCTGAGTAATGACATGTCTGAGCATCTGGATAATGTATCTGAACAGCCTGATAATACTAAAACGGGGAAAAACCGTCTGAGATTTCGCTATAAAATCCAAGAAGTTATTAAGCGTCGTCAAATTTTATTGGTACAAGTTGTAAAAGAAGAGCGTGGTAATAAAGGCGCTGCATTGACAACGTATTTATCATTACCTGGTCGTTATTGTGTTCTTATGCCGAATGCAGGTCATCGTGCGGGGGGTGTTTCACGTAAAATTAATGACAATGAGGATCGTCGTCGTCTTCGTGATTTGATGAAGGAATTTGAAATTCCAGATGGTATGTCACTTATTGTGCGAACAGCGGGTCAAGAACGTAATAAATCAGAAATTCGCCGTGATTATGAATATCTTTTGCGTGTGTGGGATGATATTCGTGAAAAGACAATTAATTCCATCGCACCAGAACTTGTTTATGCGGAAGGTGATCTTGTTCAGCGTGCGATACGTGATGTGTATGATCGTGATATTGAGGAAATTTTAGTTGAAGGGGATGACGCGCATAAAGCAGCTAGAGCTTTCATGAAAAGCCTCATTCCAAGTCATGTAAAAAAAGTCAAATTATATAAGGATCTTTTGCAGCCTATTTTTCATCGTTTTCATGTTGAAGAGCAAATTGAAAAAATGCATGAGCCTGCTGTGTCATTGCCGTCTGGTGGATCAATTGTGATTAACCATACAGAAGCGTTGATTGCTATTGATGTGAATTCGGGTAAATCAACGCGTGAGCGAAATATTGACGATACAGCGCTTAAAACAAACCTTGAGGCGGCTACTGAAATTTCCCGTCAATTACGGTTACGTGATATTGGTGGTTTGATTGTCGTTGATTTTATTGATATGCATGATAACGCACATATTGCACAGGTTGAACGTAAAATGCGTGACGCCTTAAAAACGGATCGTGCGCGTATTCAAGTAGGTCGTATTAGTCAATTTGGATTGCTTGAATTCTCGCGTCAGCGTCTTCGTCCAAGTTTACTTGAAAGTCATTCAATTACGTGTGGACATTGTAAGGGGAGTGGGCTTATTCGTTCGGTTGATTCAATGGCACTTCAAATATTGCGTGATATTGAACGTATCGCGATTTTGGGGACAGCTTATGATATCTTAGTTGCTGTGCCTGATGGTATTGATTTGTTTTTGTTGAATCAGAAGCGTTCCACGCTTGTTCAAATTGAAACACGTTTTGGTGTGCGTGTGACAATTGAACGTGGTCATACGCTTTTGTCGCCTAGTTTTCGTTTGACGGTTTTGTCTGATCGCCCAAAAGCGTTGAGAATTGCTGAGCATGATACACACAGTGTCTTGCCAAGTTTTGATTCTGATTTATTGGATGATATTGTATCTGAGGGTGCTCACGAATCTGTAGATGATGCGGTTGTACTACAAAATCCTCATCAAGAAAAACGTCATGGGCGTCGTCGTCGTCCAAATCGTCGTGGAGGGCGTGATAATCGTTTGCCAGTACTCTCAGAGAATGGTGATGTTATTGAATCTAGTGATGCGGTTACTATCATTGCTGAACCGATTGATAATGAAAAAGATGCAACTCCTGTTGTTGAATCAATTGGTGGAGCACGCACTGAACATCATGTTGAAAATCGAAATCCAAATCGTAGACGAAGGCATCCCTATCAACGGCGTCAACATGCAAGGGATAATAGTCAATCAGGAAATAATGACACATCATCTATTGTTGAGCGGCCTATAAAAATAGCAGCTGAACAAGGTGTGCCACCTTCGGGTGCTACTAAGGCATCATCATTGGACGTTGTCCCGATGAAGCGAGATGGCGTTCAATCACCAAAGCCGGTACATAATCGTGTCCCACGTGAGCCTAAAAAAGAGAGTTCATCAGGGCAAGAGTCGGGTGCTGAAGGACAAGGCAAAAAGTCAAAGAGTTGGATACGTCGTTTGCTGGATGTTTAGTCTTAGGAATTGTGCAAAAATAAATTATATGATTCATACCTGCCGTCGTCACGAGCTGCCAATGGCAGGGTGATCTAGGGTTGTTTTCTGGATGGCCACGCCCTCTGGGCTCTCCATGACGACGAAGAAAAGATAATTGTGTTACTTATTTTGTACAAATCTTTAGATGATTTTGAGATAGTTTTGGAAGGTAACATGAGGCAATTTCGACTAGTCATGGGCACACGTGTTGGTGATGTTTATCATAGAATTTTTCTTGTTCTTACATTGCTCAAAAGAGCATTGTGTATATGTTGTCTTTTACTCACGATGAGTACCCTTGATGGTGTACGTACAGAGGAGCCCCCTCAATTTATTACAGATGATGAAATTGAAACAGCGCTTGAAGGATGGTTGCAGGATTTTTTTAAGGTGGCAGGTATCTCAATTCCCCCCCGTGTATTTTTATTGAAAAGCAATGAAGTGAATGCGGGAGCGACCTTTGGTGGCATTATTATTGTCTATACGGGGCTGATTGTTAAATGTAAGAATGTTCTTGAATTATTAGGGGTTCTTGCGCATGAAACAGGGCATATTGCGGGTGGACATATGGCAAAATCATCAGCAATCATGTCTGACGCCTCCGTGCCTGCGGTTGCATCGCTTTTACTTGGGGCAGCTGGGTCACTTTTAACAGGGAACCCAGGGCCATTGATGGCTGGCCTTGCAGGCGGCGCGCATGTGTTTGAGCGTTCTATTTTAAAACATAGCCGCGAGCAAGAAGATTCAGCTGATGCCTCTGCAATTTCTTATTTGACAGCAATGGGGTGGTCTGTTTCTGGGCTTGCTGATTTCTTGGATCGTTTGAAAAGTTATACGACAGGACAAGAGGATCCTTATATTCAAACGCACCCTTTGTCGTCAGAGCGTAAAGAAAAAATACGTCTTTACCAAAATCAACAGGCGGCGAATCTTCAAATACCAGAGGCGCATGAAAAACGTTTTCAACGTATTAAGGCAAAGCTTATTGGGTTCACGAAAAAACGAAGTGACGTATATACGCAGTACCTACTAAAAGATAAAACATTGCCCGCTAGGTATGCTCGTTTGATTGCTAATTATAATGAAAAGAAAAATAGTGTTAGCGCACGTATTGCTTTAAGAGAGCTTGATGCATTGCTCGTGGAATCGCCAAATGATCCCTATTTTCTTGAGCTAAAAGGGCAGTTTTGTTTTGAGACAGGTCAAATTTCAGAGTCATTGCCGTATTTACGTGAGGCCGTTCAAAAATGCCCAAAATCGTATAGTACACGTTTGATGTTAGCGCATGCGCTTATTGAATCACCGATGGCAAATGCACCAAATGCAACAGAATTACGTGAAGCTGTGGAACATCTAACAAAGATTGTAGAGCAAAGACCTGAAAACACTTTTGCTTGGCGTCTTTTTGCTTCTGCTTATGGTAAAATGGGACACGCTGAAAATGCTGCTGCATGTTTGGCTGAAGAGGCATTTCAACTTAAACAAGTTGAAATGGCACGTGCACAGGCGAAGAAAGGTGAAAAAGCCACGAACCCTGTATTGGCAAGGCGTTCATCTGACATTTTACAGCAGTTGCCAAAAACAGAATAATATGATTTGAAGCGTGTTTAATTTTATGGCTAATCTTTCTTTTTTTGTATCATCCACGACATGTTATGTGGCACTTTTAACGCCTGAACATCATTATTATGAGTGCATGCTGCTTGATAATCGAACGCAGGCATCTGTGCTTATTCCTTTTATACAATCCATATGGAAAAAAGCAGGATCGCCTCCATTGTCACGTATTAATGTGCCAAAAGGACCTGGAAGTTTTACAAGTCTAAGGGTTACTTTGGCGGCCGCTCAAGGACTAAGCCTCGCCTTTCCCAATGCAATGTGTTATGCACCAACGTTTTTTGATGTACTATTGTATAACCGTCCTGTTAAGTCTTATGCTGTCATTGATTCAAAACGGGGAGATTTTTTTGTGCAATTGCAGGGGGAAAATCCTGTCGTTTTGGCAACAGATGCATTTGCTGATTTTCAAGCGATGTATCATGACTATTTTATGATTGTTGATCCTGATTTGAATGGTTATTTTTCAAATGCATTTTTGTATGATCCAATTATATTGCTCAGCGCACTAGTAGACGCTGCTATGTTTGTCTCACCTTCTGAGTTTTCACCTTACTATTTAGTTGAACCGAGTTATAAAAAAATAAATGATTCGTCCACTTAATCAACAGGATGCGTGTCAGCTCATGCGCGTATATAAGTATTGTTTTTCATCGAATGCTTGGACATCTGAAGTTTTTAGAGATTACTTCATCAAGCCAGAGTGGAATGGTGTTTTTGGCTATGGCTACTTTTCGCTGATAAGTCCTTTAAATCACGATTATTCTTTGTCAGATGAGCTACTTATTGGTTTTATTATGGGGCGTACAATATGTGAATCAAATGATCTTTTAACGATAGCCGTTCACCCCGACTATCAATCGATGGGGATAGGGGCGGCATTATGCAAGACATATATTGATGCGTTAACAGTTGACTGTTTGTTGGAAGTCTCAATACAAAACAAAAAAGCAATTCGTTTATATACTTCTTTTGGATTTGATGTTATCACGATACGTAAGGGGTATTATGTAACTGAGCTGGATTCTCCAGATGCTTATGTGATGAAGCGTTCTGTTTAGGTTATTCTGTGTCGTCTTCAGTTGCATGCATCCCTTGTGCCATTGCCATCATATTTTGTGCAGCTGGATTGCTGCCCATCATATTGTGCCCCGCATTTGTCATCATAGCACCGCCTGATTGTTGCATGCGCATGAAAAGACTATCTTTAGCCGCAAGTGCATTCATCAAGACAATATCCGCTTTCCCAAAAAGCATTTCTACTTTTAAATCCATTGCGGCTATTTTTCCGCATAAGGCAGCAAGCGCTTGACCTGCACCTGGAATAGCCATGGCAACCGTTGCAAAAGGGGTTGCACACACTTGATTGGCTTTGTAGAGAACGGCAAAGATTGGCATTCCTCTAAACATTGTAATATTTTGTTGTATTTTGACAATAGAAGCATTTAGGTTTGTCGACATTGAGGATAGGTTTCCAGGAGGGGTATTTGGATCTGTTGTTGCGATTCGGATAGTTGTAATAAGTTTTCCTGTATCAACGATCATATTAGTAAATGATAAAATCTGTGTTGGTAATGTCATTAATAGTCCAACAATCATTTGTTGAGGTCCGCCTCCTTTGCCGCCGCCTGCTATTTTCCCAATGGCTCCACCAATACCACCTTTTTTCTTTTTCTTTTTCTTTTTCTTTTTTTTAGGGGCTGGCTTTTCTTCTGGCTTTTCGTTTGTTGTTTCAGCATCACTTCCCCTGGCACAGTTGTTTTCAAACAGTGTGCTGATGGTAAAGATGAAAAGTAAACAAGCAACAAACGTGCGCATTAATGCTGTGAATTCGAGATACTACCTGTTATTAGGATAGCTGCGGAACCATTAATTTTTAATTAATTTGTATTTATAAGTGAGCGCTATTTCCCTAAATGGGCTATCAATTCCTTAGTGCAAACGCAGCCTGTATGAGTTCCTTTGTGTAGGGCGTTTGCGGTGCCGTAAAAAGAGATTCTGTTGTTCCTTGCTCAACGATTTTACCATGACGCATGACAATAATGCGGTGGCTCATGGCGCGTATAACTTTAAGATCATGGCTGATAAATAGGTAGCTGAGTTTATGTTTTGTTTGAAGGGTACGTAATAGTTCAATAACTTCAGCTTGAATAGAACGATCAAGCGCTGATGTTGGTTCATCCAGGACAAGGATATGTGGCTTTAGAATCAGCGCGCGTGCAATGGCAATACGTTGCCTTTGTCCACCTGAGAATTCATGAGGATAACGGTATTTGCAATCGGCGGATAGTCCAACTTCTTCTAGGATCTTTATAACAGCATCATCGCGTTCATGTGCCGATAAATTGGGTTGGTGGACAACAAGCCCTTCTGATATCAATTGATTAATAGAGAACCTGGGATTAAGGGAACTAAATGGATCTTGAAAAATGATTTGAAAAGATGAGCGCAAAGGGCGTAGGTCTTTGAGTGCTGTACGATCAATACGTTTACCACCAAGTAAAATTTCACCTTGGCTTTTGATAAGACGCAAAAGGGCATATGATAGCGTACTTTTTCCTGAGCCGCTTTCACCAACAATGCCTACTGTTTCCCCTTCGTGGAGGGCTAGATTAACGGCATCAACGGCTGTGAACTGTGGTGTTTTTCTAAATTGGATAAATTGGTTGAATAACGTTGTTGGCTGATCAAAGGTGACTGTAAGATTATTTGCCGAGAGAATTATTTTGGCGGGCAGTTCGGTAGGTGTTGGTGCGCCAGAAGGTTCACTTGCGATGAGTTGTTTTGTATATTCTTTGGTAGGATGCTGTAGTAGTTGCTGCGTTGCCCCTTGTTCAACCATGTGACCATCTTTCATGACGATCATTGTATCTGCCATTTTATTGACAACACCAAGATCGTGGCTGATAAGCAATAGCCCCATTTCAAAACGTTTTTGTAAAGATTGAATAAGATCTAGAATTGTCGATTGTAAGGTGACGTCTAGTGCTGTTGTTGGTTCGTCTGCGATTAAAATATCGGGTTCACACGCCAGCGCCATAGCAATCATAACCCGTTGACGTTGACCACCCGATAATTGATGAGGGTATGCATTAAGCCGTGCTTCAGCATCTTCAAACCCGACGAGTCCTAAAAGATCAATAACTTTTTGGCGTGCTTGGTGATGATTCATATGAAAATGAAGGATTAAAGGTTCTGCAATTTGTTGAAAAATGGTATGAATCGGGTTAAGTGCTGTCATAGGTTCTTGAAAAATCATTCCAATACGTTTGCCGCGTATAGGCAATAAATCCTTGTCAGGTAAGTTGAGTAATTCTTTATCGTCAAGCTTAATTGAACCTGTTGGGTGAAAGGCAGTAGGGTAGGGAAGTAATCCCAATATGGAAAGCGCCGTTACAGACTTTCCAGAACCACTTTCACCAATCAGGGCAACTGTTTCGCCCTTCTTAAGGGTGAATGAAATGTTATGTACAACGATGTTTGAATGTTCATAGATTGTGTTTGGTGATCCAGCTTTGTTTTTATCTAGTATATTTTTAAAGCCAACAGAAAGTTGATCAACAGTAAGTAGCGTCATTTAAAGTTTCTTTCATTTATTTAGTCATGCATCCATGCGTCACGTACAGCAGATGGAATAATTGTTTGTGCTGCTGTCCAATCACGAAGACCACGTTCTTTTTCGAATGTGAGTAGGTCATGTGCTGCTTTTTCGCAGATCGTCTTATCGGGGATGTGATAACGGGTTCCTGTACTGAGTGTGAGACACTGTATACGGCAGGCTTCTTCCAGGTGATGTGTGAAAAAAAAGGCTTCTTCAATTGTTTTGCCGGTGGTGATTGTTCCATGATTTTGCAGTAATAAGGCATAGTTGTTTCCAAGATCATATGCCAATTGTTCAGTTTGAGTCTGTTCATTTAAAACAAGTGAATCATACGGATGTATGGCAATGTTATTATAAAAATGGAGGGCAAATTGGCTCATCGGCAACAGGCCACCTTCCATACATGATACGGCAACTCCATAAGGTGTATGGAGGTGAAAAATGGCATTAATATCTGGGCGACGTTTGTAAATGGCTTTATGGATTAATATGCCTGTTGGATTAATTGAAGACATGTTTGTTGACGCTTCCTGATAAGAATTGACCGAATATTCCATATCGACTTCAAGTAAGGATTGAGGGGTGACGTCTTTGTAGAGTAGATGAAAAGGGTTGATCAAAAATGTGGTGCTTCCAGGTTCACGTGCGGATATATGCGTGTACGTCCAGTTGTCCCATCCTTTGAGTGCACAAAGATGAAAAGCCATGGCAAGTTTAAAACGGATTGAATTCATTTATAACACAATGTGTAATGATCATGGAGATAAGCATAGCATAAAGTGAAGCTGTGATGAAATAGTTCCGTGAGGATGATTTGAGGTATGTGTATTAGGTTTGCCTCATTTGAATGTAATTTAAAATATCTTTTCTCATTTAATTCCCTTTATATCTTATGCTAAGATTCTATTGTAGAATGAGTAGAAGATGTTATTTTTTTCGCATCATGAACATTGTGAGGGCAAAATGAATCCACCAAAAAATGAAGCTGAATTGCGTGTTTATTTACGGGCATTGAAAGAATTTTATACAAATTTACTAATTTATGCTGTTGTTTGTTTTTTGTCGTTACTTGTTTGGCTTTCGATGGGGGGAGGCGTCTTTTGGTCAATTTGGGTTCTGCTGGGATGTGGTATTAATGTGGCTTTACAGGCAGTTCAGTTGGATCAAATTCCACATCTGCGTCATTATTTCCCTTTTTTAAATTCGTCGTGGGAACAAGAGCAATTTGATAAAACAACAGATTCATTGTTTTCAGGTACAGTGCATAGTGATGCTGATGGTATGGTTGAAGAATCATTGTCACAGGATTTGGTTTATAAAAAGCAATCACCGAAGAAAATGCCTTCAAAAAAACAAGCAGAAGAGCTTTAATGACCTACGATTGGTGTTTTGCATTATAAGGAATAAGCGCACATGCTTAAAACATTTTATCGCGCACTTTTGGGATTAAGTATTGCGATTTCTAGTTTTTCAATAACCTGTATTTTGATGTTTTTTTATTTTGGGCATGATTTACCTGATCATCAATTTTTAAAAAAATATCATCCACCCGAAGGGTCGCGTATTTATACGAATAACGGAGATTTGTATCGTGAGCTTGCGACTGAGCGGCGTATGTTTGTGCCTATTCATGAAATGCCACCTTTACTCGTAAAAGCATTTCTAGCGGCAGAAGATAAAAATTTTTATTATCATGCAGGAATTGATGCTTTTGGCATGGTGCGTGCGATGGTTATGAATACATTCCTCACAAATTGGCGAGAGAATCCTGTTGGAGCATCGACAATCACTCAGCAAGTCGCGAAGAACTTTCTTGTTGGTAATCAGCGTTCATTTGCTCGCAAGGTACGTGAAGCAATAATGTCACTTCGTATTGAAAATGCACTTGATAAGGATCGCATTTTGGAATTATATCTGAATCAAATTTATTTAGGTATGCGAAGCTATGGTGTGGGAGCAGCTGCCTATACGTATTTCCAAAAGCCTTTGCATGAATTAACACTGGGAGAGTGTGCATTTTTGGCATCGTTGCCAAAAGCACCGGCTAATTATCACCCTATTCGGGAGCCTAAGCGTGCTCTTGTGCGGCGTAATTGGACGCTTAAGCGTTTGAAGGAAGAGGGAATTATTTCCAATGAAGATTTATTAAAAGCCCAACAAGAGCCACTTAATGTGAGTGAGGTGCAGCCTCTTAATCAAGCAAGTTATGCAGGTGAGCTGGTACGACGAGAACTTATTCAGCGTTTTGGTGAATCAGTGTCTTATAAGGGAGGGTTAATGGTACATACCACTCTTGATCCTGATATACAGAAGTTGTGTGAACAATCGCTTCAGCAAGGTCTTGAAATTTATGATAAGCGGTATGGATACCGTGGTGCGCTGGAACGTTTTACACCTGCTGAAATGGCACAAAATATTTGGTTGAAATTATTGCAGCAGAAAATCCGAAGCTTGACCGCTTTTCCGTCTGAGCGAAAAAAGGATATTGCTGTTGTACTGAATGTTTTTAATGATTATGCACTTATTGGTTTTAGTGATGGTCGCACAGAAAAGCTTAGTCATAGTAATACGCAGTGGGCGTTTCCAGTAAAATTGAATGGTGCCAAACAGTTAGGGCATATTTTGCATGAAGGTGATGTAATTGTGACGCGTGTTCTTGCAACTGAATGTGGTGAAGCTATAAATGGTCAGACATTATATTGTCTTGATCAGGTGCCTGCGGTTACGGGTGGAATTGTCGTGATGGATGCTGAAACGGGGGTTGTGCTTGGTACAAGTGGCGGGTATAGTCCCGAAATCTCTCAATTTAATTGTGCAACTCAAGCGATGCGTCAGCCGGGGTCTGCGTTTAAACCTTTTGTTTACCTAGCGGCGCTTGAGATGGGATATACGAAAAATAGTATTATTGACGATAGCCCAATTGAAGTTGTTTTGGGAAAAGGGCTTGGGATTTATGCGCCACGAAATTACACCAGGCGCTCACTTGGTCCTAGTCCATTATATGTTGGCGTTGAACAATCGCGTAATCAAATGACTGTGCGGCTAGCCCATCAAATAGGGATGAAACCCATTCAGGATATTGCAAGGCGTGTTGGAATTATGAATGCAATGCCGGCACAACTTGCGATGTCGCTTGGTGCGGGAGAGACAACGCTTTTTAAATTAACGGCAGCATACGCATCGATTGTAAATGGTGGAAAACGTTTATATCCGCATGTTATTAAACGTATACACGATCAAAATGGGCATATTCTTTTTCAAACACCCCCCGCTTTTAATGATCATTTGTATGATGTTAGGGCGCCATATGTTTCAGCAGTGGCTGATATTAAGCCTGCCGTTCAAACGATTGATGTGCGCCAACAAGTTATAAAGCCAGAGTATGCTAAGCTTATGGAAGAAATGTTGCGCGGTGTTGTTATTCGTGGAACAGCTAAAAAAATTAAGTATTTACGAGAAACATATGGGCTTGATATTGGCGGAAAAACAGGGACAACAAATGATTATAAAGATGCATGGTTCATTGGTTTTATTCGTTTTCCATCTGGTAAAACATGGTTAATTGGCAGTTTTGTTGGTTTCTCAACACCAAAACCTCTTGGAGATGGCGAGACGGGTGGGCGTGCTGCTATTCCATTATTTGAGATTTTAACAAAAAATATAATAAAACTTTATAATATAAATGGATAATCAAATAAAAAAACATATGATATTGGTTGTTGAAAAGAAAATACTTATAATGATTAAAAAAAACGTGCAATCTTGATAATTCATGATTATGATTAGTCCATAAGTTTAAAAATGATTAACGATATGCAAGCAAAGATGAAAAGTCTTGAAAATGAAGAAATAGAATCACCTGTGGAAACTAATTTATCTTTTAATCTCTCATTAAATCAAAGTGGTATTTTTAAATATTGGCGTACACGCATTATGTATTCCATGATGATTGGATATGCGGGCTATTATTTATTACGCCAGAATTTTGCTATGGCAATGCCATTTATGTCGAGCGAGCTTGGATATTCAAAGACGGAACTTGGTGCTGTTATATCACTTGCCGCCATTTTTTATGGTGTTGGTAAGGGGTTAGCTGGGTATTTAGGTGATCAAATAAATGCCCGTTATATGATGGCGTTTGGCTTGGTAATGTCTGCTTTTATGAATATTTGTATGGGAGCAGGATCGTTATTGACATGGTTTATGATTTTTTGGACGGTGAATAGTTGTTTTCAATCACTTGGCTGGCCGCCATGTGCGCGTCTTTTAAATCACTGGTTTAGTCCAAAAGAGCTAGGCACAAAGTGGGCACTTTGGAATTCATCGCAGCAGATTGGTAGCGGTATTGTTTTGGTGTCGTCTGGCTATATTATTGAGCAATTCGGTTGGCGTTATGCTTTTTATACACCAGGTATTATTTGCATTTTGTTGGCTTTATTTTTATTGAATCGTTTGCGTGATACGCCTGAATCATTAGGGTTGCCTTCGATAGAAGAATATCATGATCTTGTTGTTGAAAAGGATCTTTCTGAGGAAAATATGTCGATGCGCACTATTTTGTTTGAGCGTGTATTGAACAATAAATTGGTGTGGTATGTTTGTATGGCTAACTTCTTTGTCTATATTGTTCGTATGACAATTGCATTGTGGGCGCCGACGTTTTTAAGTGAGCTTAAGGGCAGCAGTATTAAACTTGCTGGTTTTCAAGCGGCTTCAAATGAATTGGCGGCGGTATTTGGTGGTTTATTGGCGGGTTATTTATCGGATAAAGTTTTTAAAGGGCATCGAGGCCGGGTTTCAACAATTTTTATGTTGATGTTGGGGGTTGGCATTTTTGCTTTATGGAAATCACCTGTTGGTGCAACCTCATCTCATTTTTTGATTATGCTTGGTATTGGTTTCTTTATTTCGGGACCTCAAGTGCTAGTAGGTGTTGCTGCTTCTGATTTTGCTTCTAAAAAAGCGGCTGGTACGGCGTCAGGATTAACAGGAACATTTGGTTACCTTGGGACAGCGGTTGCTGGCATGGGTGTTGGTCTTGTGGTTGATCACTATGGTTGGGATATGGCATTTTTGTCGGTGATTATTGCCGCTGTTATTGGTGCTATGTTTTTTGCGTTGACGTGGAACCATCGTTCAAAGGTGTTAGATAAGAACAACTAAAGATGCATAACATTAGATTCAAAATATGAAACAAATAACGATACACTAGGGTCTTTTAATGGGATATCATCATCAATTTCTGGCACTTATGCGGCGTTTTGATGTATCGCGAAAGTTACCGTATATTTTAAGTTTGTTAGCAATCATGAGTGGCATAGCGACTTATTGGTCGCTTACGCGTACGATGAAATTTGGGGAAGAAAATTATTCACTTACCCTTATTTATGTTGATTTGACAATTCTTCTGTTGCTTGCAGTTGTAATTGCGCGCCGCCTTGTTGAATTATGGACAAAGCGTCGCCTTGGACAAAAGGGATCTAAGTTACATGTACATATTGTTGCTTTGTTCGCATTTGTTTCGGTGACACCTGCTATTTTTGTGGCTCTTTTCTCTGCGCACTTTTTAAATAGTGGCGTTAATGCGTGGTTTGGTAAGCCTGTGGAGGATGCATTAAAACAAGCGCGGGTGATCTCTGATTCGTACCTAAATGAGCATAAAAAGACAATTAAATTTGATGCGCAATCTCTTGTCAATAAATATAGTTCAATGATGCCTTATTTAGCGGAGCATCCTGAGGAGCTTTCTGAACGGTTAAATGAGGAAGCAGATTTCCGTAATCTTTCTGAAATTTTGATTTTTAATGGGGATAAACAGCCGCGCATCTTAGGGCGTTCTTATCTAACATTTTCACCGATGCTTGAAGATTTACGTGTGCATCAAAAGGAAGCTGAGACGGGTGAATTTGTAAATATAGACTCAAAAAATCGTATACGTGTCATTGTTAAACTTGATCCTATTACAAATACCTACCTTTTTATTGGGAAAATGATAGATCCTGCTGTTTTAAACCATATTGATCTAACCCGTTCATCGATCAAAGATTATAGTGTTCTTAAAAGCAAACATTCTGAATTGCAGCTGACATTTGTTCTTTTCTTTTTGATTGTTGCTTTGCTCATGTTAATGGCGGCTATATGGATGGGGTTAACGATTGCTGATTTGATGGTGCGTCCTATTACCAAATTGATTGCAGCTGCACAGTCTGTTGCTGAAGGTGATTTAACAATAAAACTTGAAAGTCAGGCGTTGAATAATGAAATTGATGATTTGTGTAGTTCGTTTAATCGTATGACACATCAATTATTGCAGCAAAAGCAAGATCTTATTTTATCGGAGAAGAAGTCGGCCTGGGCGGATATGGCGCGTAAAATTGCGCATGAAATTAAAAATCCTTTGACCCCAATTCAATTGTCGGCGGAACGTTTGAAAAGGCGTTATTTAAAGGAAATTACGACGGATCCCGAAACATTTAAAGCGTGTATTGACACTATTATTCGTCAAGTGGGGAGTATCGAAAGCCTTGTAACAGAATTCTCAAATTTTGCGCGTATGCCTGAGCCAAAGCTTGAAGAAGTTGATTGGGTTAATTTATGTCAGCAGTCGTTATTCTTGCAAAGTCAAGCACATACCGATATTGATTTTGAGCTTTCATCGGCTTTTAAAAACTATAAGGTATTTATTGACCCTCTGCAAATGAGTCAAGTTCTAATGAACCTCCTCCAAAATGCAATTAATGCGATTAAAGAAAGTGGAAATACTTTGCAACACTCAAAGATTAGGCTTAGACTCTACGAGAAGAATCTTTTATTATGCATAGCAATTGATGATAATGGGCCTGGATTCCCCGAACAGGGAATGACTAAGTTGATGGAACCTTATTACACAACACGTGAACGAGGAACAGGACTTGGATTGGCTATTGTCTCAAAGATTGTATCGGATCATAATGGGCGTATTGAGCTTATGCGTAGTCTTGATTTGGGTGGTGCTTCTGTTGTGTTAAGTTTTCCTGTTAAAGAAATAAATGAAAAGGTTGCATACAATGTCATATGATATATTAGTTGTGGATGATGAAGCTGATATTCGCGAGCTTGTTTCGGGCATTTTGGAGGACGAGGGATACACAACGCGTACCGCAGCTGATGGTGTTTCGGCGATTGAGGCTGTTAAGAATCGTCAGCCAAGCCTGGTTATTCTTGATGTGTGGCTCGGTGATGGGGAGCGCGATGGTATAAAAATTCTTGAACTTATTAAGCGGGATCATCCGTATGTGCCTGTCATTATGATTAGTGGGCATAGTACGATTGAAACAGCTGTTTCCGCTATTAAAAAAGGGGCTTATGATTTCATTGAAAAGCCCTTCCAAACGGAACGTTTGCTTTTAGTTGCGGAACGTGCAATTGAATCGTCTCGGTTAAAACGAGAAAATGATGAATTACGTGTAAAAGCCCGTGTGACAGCGACGGCGCTTATCGGAACGAGTCATAATAGTCAGCATATTCGTCAAACAATTGATAAAATAGCGGGAACGAACGGACGTATTTTTATAACAGGGCCGATCGGATCTGGTAAAGAATCAGTCGCCCGTGAAATTCATTTGCAATCAAAGCGAACGCATGCTCCTTTTTGGGTAGTGAACTGTGGGGCGCTTCATCCAAATAAGCTTGAGGCTGAACTTTTAGGCACTGAAATTGTGAATCATGCACCTGATCAGCCACGTAAAATTGGTATATTGGAACAAGCCCATGGAGGTACTGTTTATTTTGATGAAATTACCCAACTTCCATTGCCGCTTCAAACACGTCTTGTGAAGATTTTGCAAGAACAGGCCTTTACGCGTGTCGGTGGTTCAGACAAAATTGGGGTTGATGTTCGTTTCATTGGTGGCACGTCTGATGATGTGCATCATATGATTCAAGAAGGTAATTTCCGTGAAGATTTGTATTATCGGTTGAGTGTGACACATATTGTATTGCCGCCTTTAAAAGACCGTGTGAGTGATATTCCCTTAATTGCACAGCGTTTAATGGAGGAGGCAGCTGCCGCAGCTGGTCTTCAGCCACGCCCATTTGCAGAAGATGCTCTTGTTTTGTTCCAGTCATATGATTGGCCAGGAGACTTAACGCAATTGCGAAACGTGATTGATTGGCTTTTGATTATGTCAGGTGCGGAAAGTCGCTATCCTATTTTAGCGAGCCATTTACCACTTGAGATTATTAATGGCAATTCATTCACATCCAATTGGCAAACAAAAAGTGCTGATATTGTTGTGCTGCCATTGCGTGAAGCGCGTGAAGCATTTGAACGCGAGTATTTGCTTGCGCAAGTGAATCGTTTTTCAGGGAACATTTCACAAACGGCACGTTTCATTGGGATGGAACGATCAGCGTTGCACCGTAAATTGCGTGCGTTGGGTGTTCATGACCCACGCCGCGGTGATGATGATTTTATTGCCGAAGAAATGGTGGGAGTATAACATAAATGAAGGTTATTATCCTTGGTGCAGGGCAAGTTGGTTATAGTATTGCACGTTATTTATCCACTGAATCAAATGACATTACGGTGGTTGATCAATCGCCAGATGTATTAAGACGTATCAGTGATAAAATGGATATACAACCGATTTTAGGTTTTGCTTCGCACCCTGATGTATTGCACCGTGCACGCGCTGAAAATGCTGATTTACTGATTGCGGTAACAGCTTCTGATGAAGTTAATATTGTGGCATGCGAGGTGGCGCATTCTTTATTTGGTGTTAAAACAAAAATTGCGCGTATTCGGCATCAAAATTATTTGACGGCTGAAAATGCCTCCCATTTGAATAAAAATGTAGCAATTGATGTAACAATATCACCTGAGATTGAGGTTGCTAAATCACTCGCTCGAAGTTCGCAAATTTCAGGGGCGTTTGATGTGATGTCCCTTGCGGGTGATCACCTTAAGATTATTGGTGTGCGATGTCATGCACGTTCTGGTATTTTGAATACACCGCTTCGATTGTTGTCGGCGCAGCTTCTCCATCTTGATATTGCTATTTTGTGTATTTCACGGGATGGGCGTAATTTTTTTCCCAATAAAGACGACGTATTAAATATAGATGACGATGTTTATTTTATTGTGCGTGAGCGTGATGTATCATCCGCCATGGAGGCGTTTGGCTATTTTGATGATGAAAAACGGAAAATCATTATTGTTGGTGGGGGGAATATTGGTTTGGGATTTGCTCAAGAGCTTGAGCAGCACTCCCATTCAATTAAAGCTAAGATCATTGAAAAAGATCTTGATCGGTCGGAATATATTGCACATATTTTAAAATCAACGGAGGTTTTGAATGGGGATGCTCTTGATTTTGATGTGCTGGCGGAAGCGAATGTGCAGGAATCTGAAACGATTCTAGCACTTACCGATGATGACAAAGTTAACATTTTAGTATCATTGTTGGCTAAACGACAGGGGGCGAAGCGATCGATATCGCTTTTAAATAAAATGACTTATGCAGGTTTGGTGACATCCCTTGGGGTTGATGCGGTTGTAAGTCCACGTTTGATAACTGTTTCTACGATTTTACAGCATGTATGCCAGGGGCGTGTACGTGCTGTTTATTCGCTTGCTGAAGGTGATGCGGAGGTTATTGAGGCCGAAGCGCGTGAGACAAGTTTTATCATTGGTCTGACGGTTGAAGACTTAACATTACGTGATTCAATTCAGGTTGCCGCTGTTGTGCGCGGTCGTGATATTTTGATTCGCCCAACACGATTGATCGTCAGTGTCGGTGATACACTGATTTTGATTGTGAAAAAGGATGCTGCGCGAAAGATGGAAAAGTTATTTGCGGAACGGCCGTCGTATCTTTAGTTTATATTTGTGATTTATTTCTATTTATTTTTCCTCAATTTTATTGTTTTCTTTATTATGGCTCTTATGCAAATTGAGTGGGTAGATGTGGATTATGTCTCATTAAATTCAACTTTCCAGTGAGCAAATAAGCCATCACTTTAAAATGCTTTTTGCCATAACCACGTGCTTTTCGTTTAGCCGCTTGAACGATCGAGTTAAGACCTT